>JBOHUK010000158.1:0-10776 GCA_050734395.1 Candidatus Dormibacteria bacterium | reverse complement strand
CCCCACGATGCCTGGCCGGCTTCGAGGCTCCAGAACCGGCCTCGGGGAGCGATCCGCATTCCTTGACTGCCAGCCTCGTGGCCGATACGGTGGCGGAGCACGGGCAGAGAGGAGGGAGGCAGGGATGGTCCGCATCGAATCCGCGGTGACTTCTCTGAGCTGGATCCCGTCCGAGGCGATCACCGGCCTTGCCGTCCGTCTGCCCTTCGATCTCGGGGTCGCTCACTATGACGACCCGCCCCCAGACCGCCTGACGAACCTAGACGACCTCCGGCGCGCTGATCGATTCCGCTTCGCCAACCGCCTCTCCGCGTTCGTCGAGTTCGAGGATGGCAGGCCGGTCAAGTTCGGCCAGGAGGGTGGGGGAATGATCGGTGGCACCACGATGAAGATGGGGGGCCGCGCGGTGACCTTCGCAGCCACCGCCCTCCCGGACCTCCGCCCCCACCCCACGGTGGCGGACGGCGAGGTGTTGTTCACCCAGACCTGTGGAGGGCGGACCGGGGTGCCCGCCCCGCGCCGGGTCCGGCGGGCGCCATTCGTGCAGATCTCGGCCCCGCTGGCCTGGACCACCCTGCAGCTGCGCATACGAGCCAACGGCGCCTCCACCTTCTCGCTGGCGGGCGCAAGCCCCTTCCCCCGCCACTGGCTCTACGACAGCAAGGGTAGCCTGGTCGCCAAGAGCGGCACCATCGACTTCTCCAACTGGTATGCCCGGGCGTTCGGCCGCCACAGCCCCTGGGGGGACCGGGACTCGGCCGCACTGACGACAGAAGTTGAGTCGGCCCTCGAGCGGGAACTTTCGTCCCTGGTGATGCGGGGAAATGTGTCGCCGCGGATCCGCAGCACCAAGGCGGGCGAGGTCATCACCGAGGAAGGCGCTCTCGAGGACGAGCTGATCCTGGTGCTGGACGGGGTGGTCCGGGTGGAGCGGGGTGGGGAGCGCCTGGCCGAGCTCGGTCCGGGCGCCCTGCTGGGCGAGCGGGCCATCCTCGAGGGGGGAGCGAGGACCGCCACCCTGCGGGCAGTCACCGCCGGGAAGTTGGCGGTGGTCCCGGGCCACTTCATCGATAAGGAGGCCCTGCGCGAGGTGAGCAAGGGACATCGCCGCGAGGAGACGAACAAACCGCTCTCCTGACCCGCCACGCGCCCGCCGGGCGGCTGGTCTCTTCCGTTGAGAGTGAGCGAGCTATGCTGGGCCGACCGTGGAACGGCCCGGGGCTAGCTGGTGGTATCGCTGGCGGGCCTGGCGCTGGCCCCGTTCTTGGCCACGCCCGATCCGCGGCTGCTGTGGGTGCTGCTCTGGCTGCCTGATCGCCTTCCTGGCGCTGGCGGTATCGCTGATCGTCTTCACCCTAATCCCCAACTCGTTCCCTCCCTTTCCCAGCCGCGCTCTGACCGCAAAAGCGGCGCCGGCCCAGCGCGGGCTGCCCTGGCTGCACGGCAACGGCAAGGTGATTGAGGACAGCTCGGGACGCCAGGTGCTGCTGCGAGGGATGAACGTCACCGGCTTGGAGCAGGCCAAGGACATGAAGCCGGGCCCACTGCCCACCAGCGCGGACTTCGCAGAAATGGCGGCTGACGGCTTCGACTCCATCCGGCTGCCGATCAGCTGGTCACTGCTCGAGCCCCGACCGGGACAGTTCTCCAACTCCTACCTCGCCCTGATCAAGCGGGTGGTGGCCGACGCCGCCGCCCACCGGATCTACACGATCCTGGACATGCACAACATCGACTGGAGCATCTATTACGGGGGGGACGGGGCGCCTAGTTGGGTGACGGCCGGCTTCCTACCGCGCAGCTTCCCGCTGGGCTCGCCCTGGAACCGCCACCTTGCCCCTGGGGTACTGGCCAGCTACGGCATCTTCTGGGCCGATCTGGGAGGGTGGCAGCAGGATGTGACCCAGGTGTGGACCCGCCTGGCGCAGACCTTCCGGAACGACTCCGCGATCGCCGGCTTCGACCTCTGGAACGAGCCGCACCCCTTCCCCTCCCCACCCGGACTCTTCGAGCGCAAGGCACTGCAGCCCTTCGAGGCCGCGCTGATCACACAGCTCGCCAAGGTCGCTCCCCACCAGATGTGGATCACCGAGCAAACCCTGTCCTTCGGGCTGCCCACCTACGTGGGCCGGCTCCCCTACCCCAACCAGATCTACTCCAGTCATGTCTTCGCCACCCTGCTGGAACCGCCCTGGCAGAAGCCCACCCCCGAGTACGCCATCCCCTTGCGCCTGCTGGACGACCAAGCCCGCGAGGCGGACGCGGCACCCTGGGTGGGCGAGATCGGGGCGGGGTCCGGGTCCGCCAATCAGGCCTGGATCGTCCGGGAGATGAACGAGCTGGACGCCTTCCGCCTGGGCTGGGCCTACTGGGACTGGGACGAGGGGGGGAGCTGGGCCTTCAAGCGCAACCCGGCCCGCTTGCGGGTGGTGGCTCGCGCCTACCCCCGCGCTACCCCGGGGACCCTGCAGCGGCTCAGCTACGACTACCGCACCGGCCAGCTGCGCCTCGCCTACCGCGGTAAGGGTCCGGCCCAGACGGTCGTGATCGAGGTCCCCGCCTTCTTCCACGGCTACCGCATCAGCGCCAGCGACCCGGCGAGCGATGTCAGCGCCCACCTGGACGCCTCGACCCACCTGCTGACGGTGAAGATCAGCCTGGGGAGCGCGAGCCAAGCGCCGGCGAGCCACCGGCTGGTGATCGACTTCACGGCCTCCGGGAAGGCGGTAGTCTCCGGGTCCTAGCCCGGGCTCTCGGCGGGCCGGAAGAACCTGGAGGTGGGAGTGGCGGCAAGGGCCGCGGCGGAACCGACCCGGCTGGACTGGATGGAGACCTGGCGCATAACCGCCCTGGCGGTGATCTGCGGTCTGGCGATCACGGTCGGGGGCAGTTACGGGCTGGGCTGGCGCTGGACCGGGTTCGCCGCCAACGGCAACCTCTGGGACTGGCTGCACCTGCTGCTGCTCCCCATCGTGCTGGGCGCACTGCCCATCTGGGTCAAGACCCAAGGCCGGGACCGCGTCCCCTGGCGCCTGGCCCTGGCCGGCTCCGTGGTGGCGCTGGGAGTGCTGGCCCTCGGGGGATACCTGTGGGGCTGGGCTTGGACCGGGATCGCCGGCAACCGCCTCTGGGACTGGCTGCACCTGCTGGTGCTCCCGGTGGTGGTGGGGCTGTCCCCGCTCTGGTTCACCCGCAGCCAAGAATCGATGGCCACCCGCAGGCGGGCCGCGATTAGCGGCGGGCTGGCGCTGCTCGCGGCTGTCGCCCTGATCGGAGGCTACGCCTGGGGCTGGGCCTGGACCGGGTTCGCCGGGAACAGGCTCTGGGACTGGCTCCAGCTGCTGCTGGTGCCGGTGCTGGTCCCGATCGTCTTCGCCTGGCTGGCGGTCCGCCTCGGCGAGGCCCGGCAGGAGCAAAGCCAGTCCCAACTGGTGCCGGCCGCACCCGGCCTCGGCCCTCCGGCGTCCGACTAGCCCGGGACGGCTGTTGGGCACGCCCGCCGACTACGAGTCCGAGCTCTACGGGGCCGGGGCCACAGGTGAGGTCTCCGCCTTTCCCTTCGACTATGAGGAGCTGGAGCGGCGCGCCCGGGCGGGCCTCGACCCGCGCAGCTTCAACTACGTGGCTGGGGCGGCGGGACGGGAGAGCACGCTGCGGGCCAACCGCGCCGCCTTCCAGACCTGGGAGATCGTGCCCCGGCAACTCCGCGGCTCGGGGCGGAGGGACCTCGGCTGCGAGGTCCTCGGGACGGGACTGGCGGCACCGCTGCTCCTCGCCCCGGTGGGGGCACTGGGGACCCTGCGTCCCGATGCCGAGCGGATGGCCGCCCAGGTCGCGGCTGAGCTGGGGCTGGCCTCGGTACTCTCCTGCCTCTCCTGCTGCCGCCTGGAGGAGCTGGCGCTGGACCTGGGGACGTGGCGGAACCAGGCCTCGCTCCTCCCCGCTTGGTTCCAGCTCTACTGGCCCAAGGACCGGGAGCTGGCGCTGAGCCTGGTACAGCGGGCCGAGGCCGCGGGTTACTCGGCCTTGGTGCTCACCGTCGACACCTGGACCCTCGCCTGGCGACCCCGAGACCTGGTGCGAGGCTACCTGCCCTTCCTCTCCGGCCAGGGCCTGGCCAACTACCTGAGCGACCCCCTGTTCCGGGCGGGCCTGCCCGAGCCGCCGGAGCAGGACCTCCGGGCAGCCGTGCTCCGGTGGCAAGAGATCTTCGGCAACCCGGATCTGAGCTGGGAGGACGTCAGCTGGCTCAAGGCGCGCACCAGGATGCCGCTGGCGGTCAAGGGGATCTGCCATCCCGACGACGCTCGAGCCGCCTGGGACGCGGGCGCCGACGCGGTTGTGGTCTCCAACCACGGTGGCAGGCAGGTGGACGGAGCCCGCGCCTCCCTCGACTGCCTGCCCGAGGTGGTGGCGGCGAGCCCGGGGCGGGAGGTGCTCTTCGACTCCGGTGTCCGCTGTGGCGCCGACATCCTGAAGGCGCTCGCCCTGGGAGCGCGCGCCGTGCTGCTGGGTCGCCCGTTTGTCTATGCGCTGGCCGCCCACGGCGAGCCTGGGCTGCGGCACACCCTGCGCTGCCTGCTAGCCGAGCTGGACCTGACCCTGGCGTTGAGCGGCCACCGCAGCTGCTCGGAACTGGGGCCGGACACCCTGGCGCCCAGGCGGCGCTGACCCGGAGCGCCTGGTGCTGCTGGCGGAGCTGGTCGCCTGTTCGGAGCGCGTCGCCTCCAGCCGCTCGCGGCTCGCCAAGGTGGCGGCCATCGCCGGGCTGTTGGAGGCGGCCCCGGTCAAGGAGCGCGGCATGGCCGTCGCCTACCTCTCCGGGCGGTTCCTCCAAGGCCGCATCGGGGTGGGCTGGGGCGCCCTGCGCCAGCTGCCCCGGCCCGCGGCCGCTCCCTCCCTGACCCTGGCCGAGTTTGACTCGTGCCTGGAGCGCCTGGAGGCGGTCTCCGGCCCGGGTTCCACGGAGGGCCGGCGGGAGCTGCTGGCCGACCTCTGGGGGCGTGCGACCGGGCCCGAGCAGTCCTTCCTGGCCCGGCTCCTGGGCGGTGAACTCCGCCAGGGGGCCCAGGCGGGGGTGATGCTGGAGGCGGTGGCCCTGGCGGCGGGAGTGGAGGGGGCGCAGTTGCGCCGCGCCGCCATGCTCGCCGGCGACCTGCTCCCGGCGGCGACCGCGGCCCTGGCCACCGGGGCGGCGGGCCTGGCCAGTTTCATGCTGCAGCCCGGGCGGCCGGTCCTGCCCATGCTCGCCCAGTCGGCCGCCAACCTCGAGGCAGGCCTGGAGCGACTGGGGCCGGCGGCGCTGGAGTGGAAGCTGGACGGGGTGCGCATCCAGGTCCACCGCTGGGAGGACCACGTCGATGTCTACACCAGGACTCTGGAGCGCATCACCGAGCGCCTGCCCGAGGTGGCCCAGGCGGCGCGGCGCCTGAACGCTGAGCGTGTGATCCTGGACGGCGAGGTCCTGGCCGTGGGGAATGACGGCCGGCCCCGGCCGTTCCAGGAAACCGCCGCTCGAGTGGCGAGCCAGCTCCATTTGGACAGCGGCGTCGAGGCGACACCGCTGTCCGCCTTCTTCTTCGACATCCTTTACTTGGGGGATGAGCCGCTGATCGACCGGCCGCTGCGCGAGCGGATCCGCTTCCTGGAGCAGCTCCTGCCCGCCGGGGCCGGGGTCCCCCGCCTGCTCGAGCCCAGCCCCGAGCAAGCGCAGCGGTTCCTGGCGGAGGCCCTGGCCCGGGGCCATGAAGGGGTGATGCTCAAGGCCCTCGACTCCCCCTACCTGGCGGGCAGGCGGGGCCGCGGGTGGACCAAGGTCAAGCCCCGCCAAACCCTCGACCTGGTGGTGCTGGCGGCGGAGTGGGGGCACGGGCGGCGCACCGGCTGGCTCTCCAACCTCCACCTCGGGGCGCTCGGCCCCGACGGCCAGTTCGTGATGCTGGGCAAGACCTTCAAGGGGCTGACCGACCAGACCCTCGCCTGGCAGACCCAGGCGCTGCTCGCCCTCGAGGTGGACCGCTCCGGGATCACGGTCACAGTGCGCCCGGAGCTGGTCGTGGAGATCGCCTTCGACGGGCTGCAGACCTCCAGGCGCTACCCGGGGGGACTGGCCCTGCGCTTTGCCCGGGTGGTGCGCTACCGCCCCGACAAGCGCGCCCAGGAGGCCGACACCATCGACAGGGTGCGCTCGCTGCAGCGGGGCTGACTCGCACGGCGGGAGATCTCGTTATAAGATCCGCGCCACCGACCCGTGGGGGGTTCGGCGGGGCCGAGCGGTGCCCCGAGCAGGAGATCGAAATGGCCGAAGGAGGTGGGGCGGCCGGCAAGACCAGACGGGGAGCCGCCAGCCCCCCGCCCCAGGCGAGGCTGCGCGCCTACCGGCAGAAGCGCGACTTCAAGAGCAGCCCCGAGCCCAGCGGCAGTGCACCGGCGGCGGCCGTCGCCACCACCTGGAGCCGACTCCCGCGCGGCCACCGCTTCTGCGTTCAGCTCCACCGCGCCACCCGCCTGCACTACGACTTCCGGCTCGAGCACGGCGGCACCCTGCTCTCCTGGGCAGTCCCCAAGGGACCATCCATGGACCCCTCCGCGCGGCGCCTGGCCGTCCAGGTGGAGGACCACCCGGTGGACTACGGCGACTTCGAGGACGTGATCCCCTCGGGCTACGGCCGGGGAACGGTGCTGGTCTGGGACACCGGGAGCTTCGCCTTCGAGAAGGGCCCCAAGGGCGACGCCGACGAGGGCCTGGTCAAGGGTCACCTCGACTTCCGCCTGGAGGGCCAGCGACTGCGCGGAGTGTTCAGCCTGATCCGGATGGACGGCCGGATGCAGGGCGACAAACCCCAGTGGCTGCTCTTCAAGCGCCGCGACCAGGACGCCCACCAGCCCTGGCAGGCGCCGCCCGCGACCTCGGTCAAGACCGGACGCAGCCTGGACGAGGTGGCGGCGGGCGATCCGGCAGCGCCCGTCCCGGAGGCGGAGCTGGGCGGGGAGATCCTGGCCGCTCCCCTGGGGGTGCCACCCAGCCGCCTGGAGCCGATGCTGGCCACCCCGGCGCCCACCCCATTCAGCCGCCCCGGCTGGCTCTTCGAGCTCAAGTACGACGGGGTGCGCGCCTTGCTGCGCTGGCGGGGTGGCCGGGTCACGGTCCAGGGCCGCTCCGGGCGCGACGAGACCGACCGCTACCCCGAGCTCGGCCAGGCGGGCGAGGCACTCCAGCTGGACGACTGCCTGCTCGATGGGGAGATCGTGGCCCTGGACGAGCGCGGGGCGCCCTCCTTCTCCCGGCTGCAGCCGCGCATGCAACTCCAGCCCGCCTTGGCCCGGCAGGCCGCCCAAGAGGCGCCCGTCACCTACATGGCCTTCGACCTGCTCTTCGCCGGCGGTCACGACCTGCGCCGCCTGCCGCTGCGCCAGCGCAAGGAGCTCCTGCGGCAAGCCCTGCGGCCCTCGGCCCGCCTGCGCTACGCAGACCACGTCGAGGAGCGCGGGCAGGAGTTCTTCGAGACGGTCGCCCACAACCACCTCGAGGGCCTGGTGGCCAAGCGCGCCGACTCCGCTTACCTGGCAGGGCGCCGCTCCCCCGACTGGCTCAAGCTCAAGGTGCGGCCCACCCAGGACTGCGTGATCTGCGGCTACACCCGGGGCCAGGGGAGCCGCCACCAGCTGGGGGCGCTGCTGCTGGCCGTCTTCGACGAGGGCAGGCTCGTCGACGCCGGCCGGGTGGGAACCGGCTTCAGCCAGCGCCAGCTGCAGGAGCTGCGGGCCGAGCTCGACCGGCATCGCCGCCCGACACCGCCGCTCAGCCCCCCGCCGCCGGCGGGCGAGGGGGCGGTCTGGGTCGAGCCGGAGCTGGTCTGCGAGGTGGAGCACGCGGGCTGGACGCCGGGTGGCAAGCTGCGCCAGCCCTCCTTCCGCTCCCTGCGCCCCGACGTGGCCCCCGCCGACTGCCGGCGCGCCGCCGCAACGGCAGCCGCGCCGCCTCGGATCCGGGCCGGCGCCGGGGCGGTAGGCACCTCGCGGCGGGTGGCTCGAAGCGAGCGCCCGGAGCCGGCTGACAGCCGGGAGGCGGCCCTGGAGCAGTTGAGCGAGCTCCCCGCCCGCGGCGGTCCGCTCGAGCTGGACGGGCGGCGGCTGGCCCTGACCAACCTGGACAAGGTGCTGTGGCCCGAGAGCGGCACCACCAAGCGCCAGCTCATCGCCTACCACCTGCGGCTTGCGCCGTTCCTCCTCCCCCACCTGCGAGACCGGGCGGTCGTGACCCAGGTCTTCCCCGACGGGGTAGCTGGCAAGTCCTTCTGGCGGCGGGCGGTGCCCGCGGGAGCGCCCGACTGGATCCCGCGCTGGGAGGCGCACCCGGGGACTCCGACGCTGTGCCCCCTGATCCAGGAGCCGGCCGCGCTGGTGTGGCTGGCGAATCTCGCCGCCATCGACATCCACCCCTGGCACTCGCGCCGGGATCGGCCCACCCTGCCGGACTGGGCCGCCTTTGACCTCGACCCCGCGCCGGGGGCCGACTTCGCCGAGGTGATCGAGGTGGCCCGGGTGATCAAGGCGGGGCTGGACCACCTGGGGCTGCGGGCCTGGCTCAAGACGACCGGCCAGAAGGGCCTGCACGTCTACGTGCCCCTGCGGCGTGGCCCGGAGCAGGAGGCGGTGCGCGACTGGGTCGGACGCTTCGCCCACCAGGTGGCCGAGGCGCTCCCCAAGCTGGTGACCGAGAACTGGTCAGTGCGCCAGCGCGGGGGCAAGATCCGGATCGACTTCACCCAGAACGTGGTCGGCAAGACGCTGGCCGCGGTCTACTCGCCCCGCCCCACCGCCGCTCCCACCGTGTCCACCCCGATCGCCTGGGAGGAGCTGGCGGGGCTGGATCCCAGGAGCTTCAGCCTGCAGGAAGTGGCCCGTCGGGTCGGGGAGCGGGGCGACCTGTTTCAAGAGGTCCTGGGAGGCAGCCAGCGGCTGCCCCCGATCGCAGCTGATGAGAACAAGTCCGCGGACCGTCCCCGGCGGGGGCGGGACGCGGGCAGGAGGAAGTGATGCCGAGCGCAACCTGGCGAGGAACGGTCAGCTTCGGCCTGGTGGCCATCCCGGTGCGGATGTACCGGGCGACCGAGTCGGGCGGGGTCGCCTTCCGCATGCTCTGCGCGAGCTGCGGCAGCCCGATCCAGAACCGCCGCTGGTGCCCGCAGGAGGAGCGCCAGATCGAGTGGGGCGCGGTGGAGCGCGGCTACGAGGTGGCTCGGGGCGAGTTCGTCGCGGTGACCGACGAGGACCTGGAGCGGCTGCCGCTGCCGTCCACCGACACCATCGAGGTGCTGGAGGTGGTAGCCGAGACCGACATCGACCCCGCCCTCTGGGTCGACCAGGCCTACTACCTGGAACCGGAGCCAGCCGGGGTGCGCCCCTACGCCCTGCTCCGCCAGGCGCTGCAGCAGACCGGCCGCAGCGCCGTCGGCAAGATCGCCCTGCGCCAGCGCGAGCACCTCTGCCGGCTGGCCGCCCGCGACCAGGTCCTGGTGCTCAACACCCTGCACTGGCCGGACGAGATCCGGGCGGCGGCATCGCTCAAGCTCCCCGACGCGCAGGCAGAGGTGGGCAAGCGGGAGCTGGGAATGGCGATCACCCTGCTCGACAACCTGAGCGCCACCTTTGATCCCGGCCGCTACCAGGATGAGTACCGGGAGGCGCTGCAGCAGGTGGTGGAGGCGAAGCGCGAGCAACGCACCCTACCTGAGGCGCGTCCCCACCCGGCCGGCGACAACGTGGTCGACCTGATGGCGGCCCTGAAGGCGGCCGTGGAGCAGACCCGCCCCCAGGGGAAGCGCGCCAAGAGCGCCTCAACCCGCCAGCAGGCGGAGCCGCGGCCGGCCCGCAACGCGTCTGCCCCCCAGCGGCGCCGGGCCTCCTGAACTGAGTGGAGGGCGCCCGGGGCCCGGCCCGGCGCCCTCGCTGAGGCACCGGCCGGGGCCGCCGCGCGCCACTTTGGCGCTTCGCGGCTGGCGCCACTCCGGTCGGTGAAACGCGGCGGCCATGGTCTAGCTGGACCAGCGCCCGCCAGGCGGCGGAACACCGGCTCAGACGCACGCGTACCGGGGCGAAGCCTCCGGGCGGCCGGAACTCGAGGGGCGCCCCCAGATAGAGGAGGCGCTGGCGCCGGTCAACGAGGCCAGGCCGTTGGCGGCGGCGGACAGAGGACCGCGCCAGTTGAGCCGGGCGTGCCCGGGACCTGGGGCGGCCAGGTGTCCCAGGGCCGGAGACCACCTTGGCGCGCCGCCCGCGTTAGACGGCCTGAGGGACCAGCGGCAGAAATGAGGACGAATGCACCATGGGCATGACCGCCGCCGACGACCTCTGCGAGCGCCTCAGCGAGTGGGGTGTCAACACCATCTACGGCTTCCCCGGGGACGGCATCAATGGACTGTTGGGAGCGTTGCGCCGCGCCGAGGACCGGATCCGCTTCATCCAGACCCGGCACGAGGAGATGGCGGCCTTCATGGCCTGCGGGCATGCCAAGTTCACCGACCAGGTGGGGGTCTGCATGGCCACCTCGGGGCCGGGGGCGATCCACCTGCTCAACGGGCTCTACGACGCCAAGCTCGACCATCGGCCGGTGGTGGCGATCGTGGGCCAGACCTTCAACCGCGCTCTGGGCGGCGACTTCCAGCAGGAGGTCAACCTGCTGCAGCTCTTCTCAGACGTGGCCTCCGCCTACGTGCAGCAGGTGAGCGAGCCGTCGACGGTGCGGCACATGATTGACCGGGCGCTGCGCATCGC
>JBOHUK010000157.1:0-1518 GCA_050734395.1 Candidatus Dormibacteria bacterium | reverse complement strand
CAGACGGCGGGCTTCTGGGGCCGGCGCATGGCCCACGAGACCGTGATCCACCGCGTCGACGTGGAGCTGGCGGTGGGTTCGATCAGCCCGGTGGAACCCGAGCTGGGGCTGGACGGCATCGACGAGGTGCTGCAGGTGTGCCTGGCCGGGGACTGGAAGGACGAGCCGCTTTTGGGGCTCGAGCCGGAGCGAGTCGAGGTCAAAGCGGGCCAGCGCTCCTGGCTGGTGGAGCAGCGCAGCGAGTGGGTGCAGGTGACCCCGGGCGGAGGCGAGGCGGTCGCGCTCCTGTCGGGCGAGCCGGGGATCCTGGACCGCTGGCTCTGGGGCCGGGCCGGGGACCTCGAGGTCGAGCGCCAGGGAGACCAAGCGGCGGTGCGACGGCTGCGCGAGCGCCTGCGGCTGGCGACCCAGTAGACGGGCGGGGTGACGGCGGGTTGGTGAGGGTGACGACCGTGACCGCCCGCGCCAGCGGCGATGGCTGGATCTGCGAGGTCACCATCGAGGAACCCCGGGGTAACAGCGAGCACACGGTCGAGGTCAGCCGGGCCGAGTTCGAGCAATACGCGAGCGGCCGCTCGGTGGAAGAACTGGTCGCGGCCAGCTTCGACTTCCTGCTGGAGCGCGAGCCACCGGGGGCGATCCTGCGCCGCTTCCGCCTTCGCCAGATCCAGGATTACTTTCCGGAGTTCGGCTCCCAGATCTAGGGCGGGCTCCCCTCAGCGCACCGCGGCGGAGAGGACCACCCGCCCGGCGGGATCGGTCACCAGTAGCTGGGAGACTTGCCCCTCCGGGAGGGCGCAGCTGAAGTGGACGGTCAAGGAGTCCGAGGTGGCCCGGTAGCTGCCCACCTGCCAGATGCCCCCGTAGACCGAGCGCATCGAGACCGAGAAGCGCTCGCCCGCCCGCTGGCCGTGCACCTGCAGCGCCAGCTCGGTGCCCCAGGACTCGGAGGTGAGCTGGCCGTAGGCCGCCACCCCCCGGGAGCCGGCCAGGGCCAGGCCGGACGACCCGGCCGACTGCAGCAGGAGCACCACCGCCACCGCCACCCCGGCCAGCAGCGCCCCGGCCGGTGCCGCCCACCGCCAGCCTCGGCGCCGGGCCAGCACCGGGGGAGCCTGATCGTCCAGCAGCGGCTCGGGCGGGAGCTGCGGCAGGCGGGCCACGGTCAAACGCAGCCGCTCCAGCTCCAAGGCGCAACCCGGGCAGCGGCGCAAGTGCGCCCGCAGCCAGAGCCCCTCCACCCTCCCCAGGCCTCCCACCGCCGCCAGCGCTAGCGTGCCCTCCCAGCGGGGACACACCCCACTCACGACTGCCATCCGGAGCGCTCCAGGTTGTGGCGCAGTTGCCGCAGGCCGTAGTAGAGCCGACTCCGCACCGTGCCCTCGGGCAGAGCGAGGCGCCGGGCGAGATCGCGGGCGGTCCGGCCGCGGTAGTAGATCTCCAAGATCACCTGGCGGTGCTCCGAGCTGAGCTCCAGCAGCGCCGCCTCCACCTGCCAGCGCTCGGTCGGGTCCTCGC
>JBOHUK010000156.1:0-45233 GCA_050734395.1 Candidatus Dormibacteria bacterium | reverse complement strand
GTTCTCTTCCGCAACTGGTACCTGGCGGAGCAGCCGGGCAAGGGGGGGCCGTTCGACCCGCGCGGCTTCTCCGCCACCGAAGCTGCGGACCGGAAGGGAACGGTCGTGGTGCCGGCCGAGGAGCAGGCGCGGATCGAGGCGGAGCTCGAGCACCAGGTGGCCCTGATCCGCGCTGGCGCCTTCCCCGCCCAGCCTCGTCACGACGACGGGACCTGCCGGAGCTGGAACGGCGGCTGTCCCTACACCCGCTGGTGCGACGGCGAGGAGAGCGTCGGCGCTGCGATCAGAGTGCCGAGGGCAGCGCCATGACCGGCGCCGCCCACGGCGCCCGGCCGGCGCTCACCGGGGCCCAGCAGGAGGTTCTCAGCTATTTGGGGCGGGGTCCGGTCAAGGTCGAGGCCGCGGCCGGGAGCGGCAAGACCACCACCATGGCCGCGCTCTTCGCGGCCGCCCTCGACCAGGGGGAGCCGCTGGACCGGGTGATGGCCGTCACCTTCACCGAACGGGCGGCGGGGGAGCTCAAGGCCCGGGTGGCCTCGGCGCTGGACGTGACCGGCGAGGCGCCCAACCTGGAGCGCGCCTGGATCGGGACGTTCCACGCCCTGGTCCGCCGCCTGCTCCGGGAGCACTCCTACCGAGCGGGCATGCCCCGCCGTCAGGAGCTGCTCGACGAGTACCAGGCCTCCCGGCTCTGGCGGGAAGCGTCGCTCGAGGTGCAGGAGCGTCTGGGCCGGGATCCCGGCTTCATCGCCCGGGTGCCGGAGAGCGCCGCCGCCAGCACCCTGCGCCGGCTGCTGCCGGGTGCGCTCGAGGCGGCGCGACGGCTGCGCAGCACCCCGCACTCCCCGGCCGAAGTGCGTCAGCTCTCGGAGGCGGCGTATCGCCGCTGGGAGGCCGAGGGATCCCACCCGGCGGTGGAGTTGGTCTGGCATCACCTGGCCCTGGAGATGGTCCGGGCCACCTGGGAGGCGTATGAGCACCTCCTTCGCCGCCGGGCGGCCGTTGACTTCGACGGAGTGCTGCGGCAGGGGAGGGAGGCGCTGCTGCCCGGCCGTCCGCTCGGGGAGTGGGCCCGCCAGCACTTCCGTCTGGTGATCGTCGACGAGTACCAGGACACCAGCGCCATCCAGGAGGACCTGGTGCTCAGCCTCACCGCCCCGGACCACCGCTCGCTCTTCATGGTGGGGGACGCGCGCCAGTCCATCTATGCCTTCCGGGATGCCAAGCCGGGGGTGATGGCGGACGCTCCCGGCCGGGGCCTGCCGCTGTTCGAGAACCACCGCTCGCGCCAGTCCATCCTGGACGCGGCGGAGATGGTGATCCGCCAGGATGCCCACTTCCAAGCGGACCCGCTGATGCGGGGGACCCGCGAGGGGCTGAGCCGGCTGCCGGTAGTGGTCATGGCGGTGGCGTCCGCCCAGCAGGAGGCGGTCGCGCTGGCCGACACCCTGCAGGCGCTTCATGACCGGGAAGTGGAGTTCCCTGATGGCAGCCGCAAGGCCTTCGGGTGGGGTGACCTGGCGGTGCTGGCGCGCACCCTGAGTCAGCTGGGGCGGCCGCTCGAGGAGGCGCTGCGCGCCCGGGGCATTCCCTTCCAGACTCCGTCGGGAAGGCTTTTCGAGCGGCCCGAGGTCAAGGACGCCCTGGCGCTCCTCCAGCTGGTTCTCGACGAGGAGGACGACCTGGCGGCCCTGCGCAGCTTGCAGGCCCGGGCGGTGCGCTTGCCCGACCGGGCGCTGCTGGCCCTGCCAGCCGGGACCGGCCTCGGCCAGCACAGCCTGATGAGCCGCCTCCGCCACCACCTGCGCGACGCGGCGCCGGGGTGGACGCCGGAGTGGCGGCGGAGCGCGGAGGGGCTCTTGGAGTGGCTGCGATCCCTGCGCCGGACTGCCGCCGCGGCCCCGGCGTCGACGGTGCTCCAGGAGGCCCTGGACCTGACGGGAACCCTGCGCCTCCAGGAGTACCGCACCCGGGTGGGGGAGCGCGAGGGATGGCGAGCCCAGGGGGCGATCCACGAGCTGGCCCGGCTGGTGCGCCAGCTGGAGCTGGGGGGCGGGGCGGACTTAACTGAGGTGCTCGCCCAACTGCGCGACCTGCCGGCCCAGGTGGCGGTGGGCGAACCCCCGGCCCCGGGCGACTCGGACCAGGTGACGATCAGCACCATTCACGGCGCCAAGGGCCTGGAGTGGCCGGTCGTGCTGCTGGCGGACTCGCGCGCCTATCACGACTCCGGGCAGCCGCTAGTGATCTGGGACGCAGCCGAGGGCGCCGTCATCTGCACCAGCCCGGATGGCCAGTCGCTGGCCTACGCGACCTGGCGCCAGGGGGCGCAGGGCAGCGTGGCCCGTGAGGAGCACCGCCGGCTGGTCTACGTGGCCATGACCCGCGCCCGTGACCTGCTGATGGTGAGCGGGCGGCTGCCGTCCAAAGGGAGCAGCGAGCTATCGGGGCTGCTGGAGGCGGCCGAGGGGGATCCCGCGTGGGCGGTCGGTGTCATCCCCGAGGCAGGGGGGTTGCATCCCTGGTTCGGCGCGGGGGCGCTGGCCCCTGAGCCCGCGCCGGCAAAGTCGGCTGGGGTTGCCCAGTCCCTGCCGCAGCCGGGGCTGAGCCAGCGCTGGGCGCAGCTGGAGGCATTGGCGCGGGAGCGCTCGCCCGAGCTCCCGGAGCGGCTGAGCTTCAGCGCCCTCAAGACCCTGGCCGAGTGTCCGCGCCAGTTCTGGTTTCGCCACCTGCGAGGCTTCCCCGAGGCGGACGAGGTCAGCCTGGGGGTGGACGGGACCCGGCGCGACCAGGCCCTGGCCCTGGGGCGGGTGGTGCACGGGGTGCTCGAGGCGGCTCACCGCCAGCATCCGGAGCGCGCCCCCAGCCCACAGGAGCTCGAGAGCGAACTTGTGGCCCGGGGTGGCGAGCTGCAGCCGCCGGCGCTGGCCCGGGCCCGGGGCATGGTCGCGGGCTACGCCAGCTCCGCCGCCGCGACCCTGCCGACCGTGGCCGTCGAGTGCACCTTCCGCTGGGAGGGGTGGGCGGGGGCAGACGCCCCGGCGCTCGAGGGCGCCATCGACCGCGTGGCCCGAGGACCCTCGGGTGAGCTGCTGGTGCTCGACTACAAGACCAACGCCACCTTGCCCGAAGCTGAGCGCGCCAGCTACGCCCGCCAGCTGCAGCTCTACTCGGGGGCGCTGGCGGCAGGGGCGCTGGGAGCTCCCGTGACCGCGATCTCGGGGCGGGTGCTGTGGTTGGAGGCGGGCCAAGAGCTCGACGTGGACTGCGGGTCTGAGGCGCGCGAGCTGGCGCTCAGCTGGGCGCGAGAGGGAGCGGAGCGGGTCCGGCGCGGCGACTACCGGTCGGTGGAGAGCTTCCCTGACCGGCCCTGCCGCAGCTGTCCCTTCGCCGCCCAGTGCCCCGAGCGGCGCTCCGACTGGCGATCAGCCCCCTTCGGGCACCCGGAACAGCGTGGATAGGCGCATCGCCAGGGCCATGTCGCCCTTGAGCTTGAGCTTGCCGGTCATGAAGGCCATGGTGCCGTTGAGGCGCCCCGTGATCATGCTCACGAAGTTCTCGTCACTCATGCTGAGCGTGATGTCGGGTTGGGGGGTGGGGCCTGCCTCGACCTGGCACTGGCGATCGGCGATGCGCACGTGCCAGGTGCCGCCCTGGGGGCCTGAGAGGTCGAACTGGAAGACGGCCGACATCCCCTCGGCCTTCTCCGCCTGGAAGGCGTCCGGGATGCGGTCCATGATCTGCTGGGGGGTGAGCTCGGGGTCGGGCATGGTCCTCGCCCTCAGGCCGCCATCTTGGGCCAGCGCCTCGGGCGCCGCAGGTAGTCGAGGTTGCCGCGAATCGACTGGGGCTCGAATCCGAAGTCGCTGACCACGGCGTCGCGGCGGGTGATGTTGGGCTTGGCCAGCATCGCCAGCTGCGCCGGGGTCACCAGAGGGTGGGGCAGCAGCTTGTCCATCAGGATCGCTCCCGGGCGGATCAGCCGGGGGTCGAGGTGGAGCACCCGGCGCTTGCTGATCCCGAACCACTCCTTGTCCAGGACCCGGGCCACCTCCAGGGTCAGCTCCTCCAGGGTGAGCTGCTCGGGACCGCCGATCTCGTAGAGGTAATGGCCCCGATCGGGCTCCTCGACGGCCTGGCGCAGGCAGCGGGCCACGTCGGTGGCGGCGATGGGCTGGAAGGTGGCGCTGCCATCGCCGGGAACGATGAGGAACGGCGAGGGCAGGCTGATGCCGCGGGCGAGCTCATCGAAGAAACCCTGGCCCCGGCCGAAGATCACCGAGGAGCGCAGGATCACCCAATCCAGCGAACTGGCCCGGACCGCCTGCTCCCCCTGCCACTTGCTCAGCAGGTAGGGAAAGTTGGGGTCCGGGTCGGCGCCGATGGCGCTGAACTGAACCAGGCGCTCCGCCCCGGCCCGCTGCGCCGCCTCCACCACCTTGGCCGGGCCCTCGGCGTTGACCCGTGAGAAGGTCTGCACCCCCCGCTCCCGGATCACGGCCGCCAGGTTGACCACCGCCTGGGCGCCCTGGAAGGCCTCCAACAGCCCCTCGCCGCTGACCACGTCGCCTCGGGTCTGGGTCAGCCCCGCGGGCAGGGTGGCCGAGCGCGTCCCGCGCCCGACCACCCGGAGCTCGTGCCCCGCCTCCAGCAGCTCCCCGACCAGATGCGTGCCGAGAAAGCCGGAGCCCCCGACCAGGGCTATGCGCACGGGCTGGAGTCCGCCGCGACCCGCCTCAGGCGCGCTTGCTGGTGCGCCGGCGGGTGGTGCTGCGTCCCGCCACCAGGGCCTTGAGCCCGGTCGAGGGGTAGAAGCGGACCTTCTGCGAGGCGGGGACCCGGACCATCGCCTGGGTCTGGGGGTTGCGGCGCAGGCCGGCCGCCGTCTGGCGGATCTTCCAGCGCCCGAAACCGGCGACCGAGACCTCGCTGCCCTTCTTCAGTTCCCCGGCGATCACCTGGAAGATGAGCTTGAGGGTGTCGTCGGCCTGTAGGAAGCTGGAGAAGAGCGGCTCGTTGCGGCCCTGGTCATTCTCGACCTGGATCTGCGCCTGCAGACTCTTGGCCAATTGGCGGCGATTCATTGAGAAACCTCCCTTGGGGCGAACTTAAGACAGCACAAGCGCCGCTGGAATAGTAAGCAAAACGTGGGTGGTTTTGCAGTTGCGATTTCCGCCTCCGCGCCGGTACCGGTCGTTTGGGCCGGGGGGAGACAGGCCACCTCTCCCGTCGGGACCCGGCGCCGCCGGGCTCGAAGGGGGTGGGTCTGCGACCATACGCGGCGCGGGCAGGGAGGCGGGTGCGCCGGGCGCGCAAAAGCCCTGGCGGCGCCCGTCGTCGGGTCCACTCGCCGCGGGGGCCCGGCGCACCACGGCAACGATGCCCTGGTGCGGCCAGTGCGGTTGAGGAGGCGCCCCTTTGGAGACTTTTGAGGCCGTTCCCGGCGACGCCGTCAGCGTCACCGAGTTCTACCAGCGTCTTCTCGGGCCGGGCCTGGGGTCGGTGACCAACGCCACCGAGCACGAGTGCTCGCCAGACGGTGGGCGAGCGCTGGTGACTGGGGCAATCTATGAGGACCTGCGCAGCGTCCCCGCCACCCGGCTGCAAGTGCTCGACTTGCGCTCGGGCGAGATGCGTCCCCTGACCGCGGCGCCGGGGCGGGAGCGGCTCGGGCGCTGGAGCCCCGAGGGCGACCGCATCGCCTACCTCTGCTCCGGCGCCGGTGGCCTGACCAGCCTTTGGGTGATGAGGGACGGGGAGGGCGCGAGCGCCGTGGAATACCCCATCCCGCACCACGCCGCGGAGCACCTGGAGTGGTTCCCCGACGGGCGCCGGATTCTGGTGCTGGCGGCCGAGGAGGGGGCCGCCATGGGGGTGCTGGACGGCTCCGGTCGCCTGGGGGCCGCCAGCTCCGAGGGGACGGAGAGCTGGCGGCCCGAGGTCAGGCAGAGTGGCGAGGAGAGCCAGGGTTGGCGGCGCGCCTTCGTCGTCGAGCTCGAGGAGCGATCCCACCGGCCGGTGTCACCTCACGGGGTCAACGTCTGGGAAGCCTGCCTGGCTGGTGAGGCCCTGCTGGCGGTGGTGTCGCCGCAGTCCGAGGAGGGGAGTTGGGTCGGCGCCCGGGTCGGACTGATCAGCCTGGAAGACGGGATGGCGAGGGACGTCTATCGCCCGCAAGCCCAGCTGGCCTATCCGGTGGCGTGTCCCGGTGGCGAGCGGATGGCGCTCATCGAGGGGATCGCCAGCGATCGGGGCCTGGTGGTCGGCGACTTGGTGCTGCTGGACGGCAGAGAGGCCCCGAGGCGCCTGGACACCCAGGGAGTGGACGTCACCTGGATTGCATTCCGCGACCGCGACCACCTCTGCTTTGCCGGGGTCCGGGACACCCGCACCGTGCTGGGCGAGTTGGACCTGCGCCAGGAGGCCGTGGAGCTCCACCTGGACGGCGTGGCCACCACCTCGGACCCCTACCTGCCCCGAGCGGCGGTCGTCCCGGGCGGCGGGCTGCTGTTCACCTCGGCGGGCTGGGCGCAGGCGCCGGCGGTCGCCCTGGCGGACCACGGCCAGCTCCGCGTGCTGCGCTCGCTGGCCAACCCGGGCACCGACTGGCTGTGCTCGCAGCTGGGTGCCATCGAGGAGGTCAGCTGGCAGTCCCCGGACGGCCTGCGCATCTCGGGCTTCCTGGTGCGGCCGCGCCGGGGCCAGCCTCCCTACCCCACCCTGCTGGTGGTTCACGGCGGTCCCGTCGCCTGCTCCCGGGCCGAATGGCCGGGCCTGACCCAGAGGATCAACTTCGCCCTCTTCTCCGCCTGCGGGCTGGCCCTGTTCCTGCCCAACCCCCGGGGCAGTACCGGCCGCGGTCAGGACTTCGTGGCCCGTGAGCTCGGCGACTATGGCGGGGCCGAGGCCGACGACCTGCTCTCCGGCCTGGACCATCTGGTCGCCCAGGGCAGCAGCGACCCCGAGCGACTGGCCGTCTTTGGGGTAAGCCACGGCGGCTACATGAGCTGCTGGCTCACCACCCGCTCGCAGCGCTTTCGGGCGGCCGTCGCCGGCTCGCCGGTCACGGACTGGTACAGCCAGCACTTCGGCAGCAACATCCCGGAGTTCGACCAGATGTTCCTACGGGCCAGCCCCCGGGAGCCGGGTGGAGCGTACTTCGAGCGAAGCCCGGTCTTCTTCGCCCACCGCTCGACGACGCCAACCCTCCTGAGCGCCGGGCTCCAGGACCGCTGCACGCCGCCAGGTCAGGCGGAGGAGTTCCACCAGGCCCTGGTGGCGGCGGGTACCCCCAGCTCGCTGCTCATCTATCCCGAGGAGGGGCATGGCATCCGGCGGCTGGCCGCCATCATCGACTTCGGCACCCGGGTGACCGGGCACCTGGACCGCTACTTGCGACTCAGCGCCTGAGGGTGCTGCCCGGGGCGGCCAGGGGTCAGCCGGCGGGCGGGAGGGGTTGGTCGAGGGAGGCCGGCGGGCTCGGGGTGGGGGAGTCGCCCAGCGGGAGGTCGGCCTTGGCCGCCTGCCAGCGGGTCCAGGCCCACCAGGCCGCCACCTCCGAGTGGGACACCTGCTGAGCTAGCCGGGAGGGACCCACCAGGGCCAGCCACTCCAGCCGGAGCCGCTCCACCTCTCTCGCCGCGTCTTCGCCGAAGCCAGGGATCTGATCCATCGCTTGCCTTCCAGGCGGATAGGGACGCAATCGTTCGCGGACTCCAGTATGCACCGGTGGAGAAGGTCGACAAGGGTGGCCCCCGCAACAAACCAAGATCAGTCCTGTGACTGGGCGCCTGGTGGCAGGAGGGCTTGCCTATAGCGAACAGGTGTTCGTAAAATGGCCTAGGAGGGAAACCTGACCGGAAATCACCCACATGGAGGCCTGACCTTTGCTCCCTGCCGCTGGAACCGGCGCCGCTCCCCTCCGGCTGGCGCTGGGTTCGCTCCGGCGCCGCTACGGCCAGGAGGTGATCCGGACCGCCTCCCAGGAGGTTCTCCAGGGGCTGTCCACCGGGGTGGGCGAGCTGGACCGGATCACGGGGTGCGGGGGGCTGCCGCAGGGGAGGATCACCCGCCTGGGCGGCGGGGTGGGCTCGGGGGCCTTCGACCTGGGGCTGGCCCTGGCCGCCCGGGTCGGGGCGACCGGGCTGCTGGCCCTGGTCGACTTCACCAAAGGGGTTGACCCCGGCGAGCTGGATGCCTATGGAGGCGACCTGGGCAACACCTGGGTGGTCAGGCCCCGGAGCCCGCTGGAGGGCTGGGCGGCCGCGCGGGCCCTGGCCCGGGCGGGGGTGGGGCTGTGTCTGCTGGTGCTAGACCCGGGCGATCCCGGGCCATCCCCGGGCGCGGCGGCGGCATTGCTGGCGGGCCTGGTGGAGGGGGGAGGGGCGGGGCTGCTGCTGGGGGAATGGCAACCGCCCCTGGCCCTGCGCTCCCGGGTCAGCCTGGAGCTGGGCTGCCAGCGGTTGGAGTGGCTGCTGGCCAACGGCGACGTGAGCGGCATGCGGCTGCGCGTCCAGGTGCTGCGCAGCCACCTGGGGGCCCCCGGCACCAGCTGCCGGTTGCGCCTGCGGTTCCCTCGCCCCTATCCCGGGATGCCGGGCCTGGCCCAGGAGGTGGGCCGGGAGATGGAGCCGGTCCCACTCCCCCTGGTCGCCTCGGCTTGAGCTGGGCCACCCGGCTGGCCTGTCTCTGCTTCCCCCACCTGGCCCTGGTCCTGGCCTGGCGCTCTCACCCTGAGCTCAGCCAGGAAGCGGTGCTGGTGGGCCTGCCCGGGTCTCCCCGGGTGCTGGCCGCCTCCCCTTCGGCCCAGGCCGCCGGGGCCTCCCCGGGCCAGGAGTGGCGGGGGGCCGAGATCCACTGTCCGAAGGCGGTGCGCCTGGAGGCGGACCCCGAGGCCCTGGCGGGGCTGCGCCGGGCCGCCCGCCAGGCCCTTACCGACTGCAGCCCACTGGTGGAGTGGGGCGACGACTCCCAGGCCTACGTCGATCTCTCCGGCAGCGACCCGGAGGGCAGCCCTCCGGGGATGCGGGCGGCCAACTGCGGCCGCAGGCTGCGTGACCGTCTGGGGGTCGCCCCCCAGGTGGGGCTGGGTCCCTCGCGCTTCTCGGCCTGGGTGGCGGCCCAGCGCGCCCAGCCCGGGCGGGTGATCGCCGTCCCCACGGGCCGGGCGGCGGAGTTCCTGGCCGACTGGCCGGTTGGCCGGCTGCCCATCGCCCCGGATCTGGCCGAGCGGCTGGTCCAGTTCGGGCTGCGCACTGCGGGCGACTGTGCCGCCGTGGCCCTGGCGGACCTCCAGCGGCAGTTCGGCGTCGAGGGGCTGGGGCTGCACCGGATCTGCCTGGGCCGCGATCCCGGAACGATCGACCCCTGGCGCCAGCCGCCCGCCTGCGGGGTGCGCCGCAGCCTGGCCGGGGGAGTGGAGGACCTGGAGTCGCTCCGCTTCGGCGCCTCTGAGCTGGCCGCTGGCCTGGCCCAGGAGCTGGCCCGGCAGGGCCGGGCGGCGGGGAGGCTGCGCCTGCTGCTGCTGGGAGACCCCGAGCGGCCCCCCGCGGGGCCGCCGCGACGGCCCGCCTGGTGGGCGGAGGTGGCCCCGGCGGTCGCGCCGGCGACCGGTGCCGAGCTCCTGGGGCCGCTGCTGGGGCTGTTTGGTCAGGCCAAGCTCAACTTCGCCGTCACCGAGGTGGTCCTGGAGGGGCTGGAGCTGATCACCCCGCCCGCCACCCAGGCCGAGCTCTGGCAGGTGGGAGCCGCCCATAGGGAGGCGGTGTCCCAGGCGGTGGGTCGGCTGCACGCCCGCTTCGGCCTGGGGCTGGTCTGGAGGGTGGAGGTCCGTCCCGGCCACCCCGGCGACGTGCCCAGTGAGCGGCTGAGCTGGAGATCCGGATGAGCTGGCTGCGGGTTCGCAGCCAGCTGGCGGGGGGGCGGCCCCTGGCGGTGGATGCCGGGGACGGCTGGGTGGAGGTGGAGGAGGTGCTCGAGCGCTGGCAGGTGGAGGTGGGATGGTGGCGCCGCCCGCCCGCCCGGCCGGTGCAGCGCTGCTACTGGAGGGTGCTGCTCCGAGATGGCCGCTGCCTGGACCTGCGCTGGGAGCCGCCCGCTGGGCGCTGGCGACTGGTGCGCAACTGGGGATGAGCCGCTCCATCTGCTAGCTTGCCCTGATGGCCCAGCGCCCGCCCACCTCGCCCCAGGATCGGGGCCGCCCCGGGGGCAGGCGCCCGAGCGGCTTCCGCTCGATCGGGTTCTGGCTGCCGCTGCTGGTGGTGCTGGGGATCAACCTCTTCGTCGCCGACGTGGTGCTGGCGCCCAGCGCGCCCAAGAGCGTGACTCTGCCCTACAACGTCTTCCTCAGCCAGGTGGAGCAGAACAACGTCGCCAGCATCACCAGCACCTCAGGCACCATCCAGGGCACCTTCCACCACCCGGCCGGCTCCTCCGCCAAGGCCAAGGTGAAGGCGCGCCACTTCACGACCCAGCTGCCCAGCTACGCGGGCGGGGACTTGGAGACGCTGCTGCTCAAGCACCACGTCACCCAGAACGCCCAGAACCCCAACCCCCAGACCCCGTTCTGGGAGGAGGGCCTGCTCAGCTTCGGGCCCACGCTGCTCTTCCTGCTCGCCATCCTCTACGTGATGCGCCGTGCCGGCAATGCCTCCGGGGGCGGCCTGTTCAGCATGGGCCGGAGCCAGGCCCGGCTCTACGACCCGGAGCGTCCTGCCACCACCTTCAAGGACGTGGCCGGGATCGACGAGGCCGAGGAGGAGCTCGAGGAGATCGTCGACTTCCTGCGCCAGCCGGCCAAGTACCAGCGGCTGGGCGGCACCGTCCCCAAGGGGGTGCTGCTGGTCGGCCTGCCGGGGACCGGCAAGACCCTGCTGGCGCGGGCGGTGGCGGGCGAGGCCGGGGTCCCCTTCTTCAACCTCTCGGCGTCAGAGTTCATCGAGATGATCGTGGGGGTCGGCGCCTCGCGGGTCCGCGACCTCTTCGCCAAGGCTCGGGCCGCCGCCCCGGCCATCATCTTCATCGACGAGCTGGACGCGATCGGAAGGTCCCGGGGGGTGGCGGCGGGCTTCAGCGGCCACGACGAGCGCGAGCAGACCCTCAACCAGATCCTCACCGAGATGGACGGCTTCGACTCCCGGGAGGGCGTGATCGTGCTGGCCGCCACCAACCGGGCGGACGTCCTCGATGCGGCGCTCCTGCGCCCGGGCCGGTTCGACCGCCGGGTGATGGTCCAGCCGCCCGACCGGGTGGGCCGGGCGGCGATCCTGCGCATCCACACGCGGGGGGTGCCGGTGGATGGCGACGTCGACCTGGACACCCTCGCCTCCCAGACCCCCGGGCTGGTGGGTGCCGAGCTGCGCAACCTGGTCAATGAGGCGGCCCTGCTGGCAGCCCGCCGCGAGCGCCCCGCCGTGACACAGGTCGACTTCAGCGACGCTCTGGAGAAGGTCCTCCTGGGGGCGGCGCGGCGGATCGTCCTCTCCGAGGAGGATCGCCGCCGCACCGCCTGCCACGAGAGCGGCCACGCCCTGCTCGGCCTGCTGGTGCCCGAGGCCGACCCGGTGCGGCGGGTCTCGATCGTGCCCCGGGGCCGGGCCCTGGGGGTGACGGTGCAGTCCCCGGTCGACGACCGCCAGAACTACCCGGAGGATTACCTGCGGGCGCGGATCGTGGGGGCGCTCGGGGGGAGGGCCGCGGAGCAGCTGGTCTACGGGGTGGTGACCACCGGGGCCGAGAACGACCTGCAGCAGGTGACCCTGATCGCCCGGCAGATGGTGATCCACTGGGGGATGAGCCCGAAGGTGGGACCGCTCAACCTGGCCGACAACGGCGACAGCCAGGGGCTGCTGCCGGCGCAGCGGCCCTACAGCGAGGCGACCGCCGAGGTGATTGACGCCGAGATCCGCCGCATCGTCGAGGAGTGCTTCGACGAGGCGACGCGGCTTCTGGGTGAGAACCGCGCTCGCCTCGAGTCCCTGGTGGAGGCGCTGCTGCGCGAGGAGTCGTTGGACGAGGAGCAGGTCCTGGAGGTGACTGGCCTGCCGGGCACCGGGCGCAAGCCCGCGGCGCGGCGGCGGGAGCCAGCCGCCCCGGAGCCGGTGCCGGCGCTGCCCAGCTCCTGATGCCGGGAGCCGGGGCGGCGGGCCAAGGGACGTCCTCGGGCCCGGGAGGGGGCTGACCTTTGCCGACCGGGGGGCGCCAAACCCAGTTCGGGCCGCGCTCCGGTGTCGTCGCCCTGGTGGTGGTTGCCCTCAACATGCGCATGGCGGTGGGCAGCGTGCCGCCCATCCTCAACCGCCTGGGGCTGAGTGGGGCCGAGCAGTCCTTTCTGGTGACGGTGCCGGTGCTGTGCTTCGGCGGGGCCGCCTGGGCGGCCCCGCCGCTGCGCCGCCGCTTCGGAACCGAGCCGCTGATCCTGGCGGCTCTGCTGGGCCTGGTGCTGGGCCTGCTCTGGCGGGCGCTCCTGCCCGGGTGGGGGCTGTTCCCCGGGACGGTGCTGGCGGGCCTGGCGGTGGCATTCCTCAACGTGCTGGTGCCGGCTTTGGTCCGGGGTCGCTACGCGCAGCGCGCGGCCCCGGTCACCGCCGCCTACACCATCGCCATGAGCATCGGCGCCAGCCTCGCCGCGGGGGTGACGGTGCCGCTGCTGGAGTCGAGCCGCTCCCTGCCGCTGGCGCTCGGCGTCTGGGCGGCACCCGCGGTCGTGGGCCTGCTGGTCTGGCTCACGCAGCTCATGCGGGGAGCCAGACCGCCCAGGGGCGCCCCCGAGGAGAGCACCGCCGGTACCCCCATGCGCCGGATCTGGCGCGACCGCACCGCCTGGGCGGTGACCGCCTACTTCGGGCTGCAGTCGATGGTCTTCTACGCCATGCTCTCCTGGCTCCCGGCCATCGACCAGTCCAAGGGGGCGAGCCCGGCGGTGGCGGGCGGGGTGCTGGCGGTGCTCAACACCGTGGGGATCGCCGGCAATGTCATCGGCCCCGGGCTCGCCCAACGCTGGCGCGATCAGCGTCCGGCGGTCGCGGTGGGGGCCTTGCTCATCGGGTTGGGTGTGGGGGGCACGCTGTTCGGCGGCTCGGGGCAGGCCTTCCTCTGGGCGGCGGTGCTCGGGGTGGGCACCGGCAGCAGCTTCGCACTGGCCCTGCTGCTGGTGGTGCTGCGCTCCCCGAGCCCGGCAACGGCGGTGTCCCTCTCCGCGTCGGCCCAGGGAGTGGGCTATGTGATCGCCGCCGGCGGCCCGCTGCTCCTGGGCCTGGTGCGCGAGGCGACCGGTGGCTGGTTGGTGCCCCTGGTGGTGGTGTTGGCGCTCGTGCTCCTGGAGCTCTTGGCAGGCCTGGAGGCGGGACGGGCGCGGCTGGTGGCCGGCGGCGCGGGCGCGGAGTAGCCGGTTGAAGGTCCGCTCGCTCGGCTACCGCACCGACCTCGAGGTGCTCCGCCTCGGCGGTTCTGAGATCACGGTCCACCGTCGCCACCTGGTGGTACGCACCCCGGCCAACCCGGGCTACTACTGGGGCAACTTCTTGCTGCTCGACCCGACGGCGGCGCTCGGCGACCCCGGAGCCTGGGTGGGACGGTTCTCGGAACAGTTGCCAGGCGCGCGCTATCTGGCGCTGGGGGTGGACCGCGGCCCGGGCGACCTGCCGGCCGCCCGGGCAATCGCCGCCGCCGGCGGCCTCGGCCTGGAGAGGATCACCGTCCTCACCGCTCGTACTCTGAGACCGCCCGTCCACCCCGCTGTCGGGGCGGTCGTCCGGGAGCTGCGCAGCGCGGATGACTGGCGCCAGCTGGGCAGGTTGCACTCCGCCCTGGCGGCGGAGGAAGGGCAATTCTCCTTCAGCCACCGGCTCTTCCTGCGCCGCCGCGTGCTGGATTCGCGGCGGCTCTCCGGGACCGGCCGGGGGCGCGCTTTGGCGCGTTCCTCGAGGGGGAGTTGCGGGCGTCGCTGGGCCTGGTCGAGGTGGAGGCGGGATTGGCCCGCTATCAGAACGTCGAGACCCAGGCCGGCTGGCGCCGCCGGGGCCTGGCCAGCTGTCTGCTCGCCCATGCCGCCAGCTGGGCCAGGTCGACCTGGGGGACCCGGACCCTGGTGCTGGCGGCAGACCCCAAAGGGCCGGCGATCCACCTCTACCGCGCCCTGGGCTTCCGTGCCCGGGAGACCCAGCTCGAGCTCCTGCGCCCGCCGCCCACCTGAAGGCCCGACTCAGTACCAGATGCGCATCGGTCGGCCTAGGGCGAGGTCCAGCTGGTCCTCGTGCGCTGGCAGCCAGCGAGCCCGCCCCTGCGCCCAGCGCCGGGCGCTCCAGAGGCAGGCATAGGCGTCGAGAACGTCCTCGACCGACCGGGGCCGGAGATCCAAGCGCAGCTGGGGGAAGCTGGCACGGAGCAGGTCGAGGCGCTCCCGCCGGCCGGCGGCTGAGTGCTTGCTGGTGAGTCCCCGGGGGGAACCCGCCATGGCCTGAAAGCTCAACTCCGGATGCCCTTCGGCGATCCGAGCGCCTCCCGGTCCCCCCGCCAGGGCATCGACCTGGCGCACCTTGTCTAGGATCCCGTAGGTCTGCCGGCTGAGGCCCCGCCGCAGGCGGCTCCGCTGCCGGGCCTGGGCCTCGGAGTAGCTGTCGGTGGCAAGGGCCGAGCGCACCGGGGCGGAGAAGACGGTGCTGCTGCGAGGCCAGCCCAACTGGCGTCGCGCCGCCCCATCGCAGCGCCGCGGCTGGTCGGCGGCGAGGCCGATGGGGATGTCGATCACCACCCGGGTCCCAGGCGCCAGGATCGCCGCCGCCAGCTGCGCGGTCCGCCACCGCTCGGACACGGTGGTGCCGTCTCGGCTCTGGAGCGCCACCAGCCAGCCGCCCCGGCAGCCGTCGGCGCCGATCAGGAGGGGCGGCGCGGGCATCGCTGCGCGGCGAGGGGAGGAGCGAACATCAGTTCTATAATCACCCGGTGGCGGGGTTTGCGGAACTTTGGGCGCGATCCTACTTCTCCTTCCTGGAGGGGGCCAGTGCCCCCGAGGCCCTGGTGGAGCGGGCTGAGCAGCTGGGCATGCCGGCCCTGGGACTGGTGGACCGCGGCGGCCTCTACGGCGCGGTGCGATTGGTCCAGGCGGCCTCGAGGGCGGGCCTGGGCGCCATGGTGGGAGCGGAACTGGACCTGGCCGGTGGCGGCCGGCTGGTGCTGCTGGCCACCGAGCTGCGCTCCTACCAGGAGCTCTGCCCGGTGGTGAGCCGGACCCAGCTGTCCGGGCAGAAGGGTGCCCACCGGTTCAGCCTGCGCGGCCTGGAGGTGGCCCTGGGCCGGGCCGCCGGGGAAGCGCCCCCGGATCGCGACGCCACCCCGCCGGGGCCTCTGCAGCGGCGGCTGCGCGCCTCCACCCGCAAGGAGGCGGCTCCCCTCACCCCCGACCCGGTGGACCCTGAGCAGCTGCAGGCCTGCCGGGTGCTGCTGGGCGGCCGTCATAGCCCGATCAGCCAGGCACTGCTCCGCGGAGACCGCGAGGCGGCCGACCAGGCCGCTCGGGCGCTGGCCCGAGCCTTCCCGGGGGGAAGGGTCCACCTCGTCCTGCAGCACCACCTCCACCCGGGGGACAGCTGGCTGGCCGCCGAGACCGTCCAATTGGCGCAACGCACCGGGGTGGGGCTCCTGGTCTGCGGGGGCCCGCGCTACGCCCTCGCCCAAGAGGCGGCCCTCCTCGACGTGCTTGGCGCCATCCGTCACGGCCGCACCCTGGAGGAGGCGGCCGCCCTGGGACTGCTGCCCGCCAACCATCAGTACGCCATGCGGGGGGAGGCGGAGCTCTTGGAGCTGCTTCCCTACCCGGAGGCCTTTGCTGCCACCGCCGAGCTGGCGGCCCAGGCCCAGCTGCGGCTGGACTTCCGCCACAGTCGCTTCCCCGGCTTCCCGGTGCCGCCCGGCCTCAGTCCCGACACCTATCTGGAGCAGCTCTGCCGCCGCGGGCTGCCCTCCCGCTACCCGCGGGGCGGCGAGGAGGTTGAGCGCCGCCTCCGCCACGAGCTCGGGGTGATCTCGCGCTGCGGGCTGGCCGAGTTCTTCCTGATCGTCTGGGAGCTGATGGACTTCGCCAGGCGGGAGGGGATACCCGCCCAGGGCCGGGGCTCGGCGGCGGACAGCCTGGTCGCCTACCTGCTGGGGATCACCCGAGTGGACCCGATCGCCCACCGCCTGCTCTTCGAGCGCTTCCTGCACGAGGAGATGCAGGGCACCCCCGACATCGACATCGACATCTCCACCGCCCACCGCGAGCGCCTGCTCCGCCATGTCTACGACACCTACGGGCAGGAGCGCACCGGGATGGTCTGCACCGTGATCACCTTCCGGACCCGGATGGCGATCCGCCAGGTGGGCGCGGCCTTCGGCCTGCCCGAGCAGGTGGTGGAGCGGCTCAGCCGCTCGGTGGATCGCTGGCATGGCCGCGGCGAGCGGCAGCTGCTCGGTCAGGTGCTCGAGCTCTCCGGGGAGTCGGCGCCGGAGGCGCTGCGCTCGCAGGCCTGGCGCCAGTTCGCCCTGATGGTGGAGGCGGTCCAGGGGGTGCCCCGGCACCTCTCCATCCACGTCGGCGGCATGCTGGTCACCGGGGAGCCGCTCTGGGACATCGCCCCCCTGGAGCACGCCACCATGCCCGGGCGGGTCGTGGTGCAGTTCGACAAGGACGATGTCGAGGACTTGGGCCTGATCAAGATCGACCTCCTCGGCCTGCGCACCCTCTCGGTGGTGGAGGAGACCCTCTCCGAGCTGGAGCGGGTCGAGGGCGCCCGACCCGACCTGGAGCGCCTGGACCTGGCCGATCCCGAGGTCTACCGGATGTGCTCGGCGGCCGACACCATCGGTGTCTTCCAGATCGAGTCCCGGGCCCAGCAGCAGACCTTGCCCCGGAGCCGGCCCCGCGAGTTCAACGACCTGGTGGTGGAGGTGGCGATCATCCGGCCGGGCCCGATCCAGGGCAAGGCGGTCCACCCCTATCTGCGCCGGCGCCAGGGACTGGAGCCCGTCACCTATCTCCACCCGCTGCTGGAGCCGATCCTGCGTGACACCCTGGGGGTGATCCTCTACCAGGAGCAGATCCTGGAGATCGCCATGTCCCTGGCCGGCTTCAGCGCCGGCGAGGCGGACCGCTTCCGGCGGGCGATGAACCGCCACCGCTCCCGGGTGGAGATGGCGACCCTGGCCCAGGCCTTCCTCGAGGGCTGTGCCCGCCGGGGGGTGGGGCAGGAGGTGGCGGAGGAGCTCTTTGGCGCGGTGCAGGGCTTTGCCGAGTTCGGGTTCTGCCGCAGCCACGCCGCCGCCTTCGCCCGCACCGCCTACGAGACCGCCTGGCTGCGCCTCTACCACCCCGCCGCCTACCTGGTGGGGCTGCTCAACCACCAGCCGATGGGCTTCTACCACCCCTCGGTCCTGGTCGAGGACGCCAAGCGCCGGGGGGTCAGGGTGCTGCCGGTGGACGTCAACCTGAGCCGCGCCCGTTGCCGGCTGGAGCGGCTCGAGCCGCCCCGCCGCGATGGCCGCCGGCTCGGGGTCCGGCTGGGCTTCAACTACGTCCGCGAGCTGGGCCAGGAGCTCCGCGAGCGCCTGGAGGAGGAGCGGGAGCGAGGGCCGTACCGGTCTCCGGAGGAGTTCTGGCGCCGCACCGGGCTGCCCCGCCCGGCCTTGGACGCGCTGGTGCTGGTAGGCGCCCTGGACAGCTTTGGCGAGTCCCGGCGCAAGCTGCTCTGGCGGCTCAAGGAGGTGGAGGAGGAGCTGGCGGGCCGCCACCACCGCCCGGCCCGCCCCGGGCCTGAGGTGCTGCTGTCACTGCCGGCGCCGGCCCCACCGCTTCCCGAGCTCAGCCCCCTGGAGCGCACCGCTGCCGACTACCGGATCATGGGCCTGACCACCGGAGAGCACCTGGTGGCTCATCTCCGCCCCCGGTTGCGCGAGCTGGGAGCGATGAAGCTGGCCGAGGCCCGCCGGGCCCGGGGTGGCAGCCGCCTGCGGGTGGCCGGGCTGGTGATCACTCGCCAGGCCCCCGCCTCGGCCCACGGGATGCGCTTCTTCACGGTGGTGGACGAGACCGGCCACCTCGACCTGGTCTTCACCCCTGAGGTCTACCGCTCCCAGCGCGCCCTGGCCCACAACCAGCGCCTGATCTGCGCCGAAGGCACCCTGCAGGTGTCAGGCGGGGTGAGCAGCCTCCGGGTGGGGCGCCTGCTGTCCCTGGAGCGGGTGCTGCCGAGCCAACCGGACCCCGAGCTGGCCGCCTCGCTCTTCGCCGCTCCCTCCTCCCACGACTACCACTGAGCGCCGCGCCCCAGACTCACCGCCAGCGCCTCGGGACCATTGCCGGGGACCGGCGGCGCCAGCCGGTCCAGGGAGCGCATCACCGCCTCCAGGTCTCGGGCGGTGAAGCCGTGGCGGCCCCGGCGCCGCAGCAGCAGCGTTGCCGAAGCGCTGCCCGCCACCTCGAGGGGGAGCGCGATCGCCGACTCCAGTTCCACGTTGGCCCGGGGCTGGGGGCGCCTGGAGGGTGGCTCGGTCCAGATCACCGGGTGCCCGAGCGCGCGCACCCGCTCCATGAGCTCGTCTTCTCCCATCGCGGGAACCGTGGCCGCCCCCACCCGCCCGAGCTCCTCGCCCTCCGGCCCAAGGGCGACAACGCTGTCCGCGCCGGCCACGCGCTGCAGGCGCAGGAGCAGCCGCTCCAGCCCCAGCGGCTCCTGCGCCACCGCCTGCCGGCGCACCAGCTGCCAGTTGAGCAGCCCGTTGACCAGCATGCCCGAGAGCGCCGCCAGCAGGCCCGCCAGCACGATCGCCAGCCCCAGGCCGGTGAAGCCCAGGAAGAGCACCAGCTGGACCCCGCCCGCGGTGAGCGCCGAGGACACGTAGCGTCGGCGCAGCGGATATCGCTCCCGGTGGAGGTCGGCGAAGGTGACCCGCAGGTTGATCGCCGAGGTCCAGAGCAGGGAGCCGAGGAAGGCGGTGAGCCAGGCGGCCAGGTATGGCCAGCCCAGCACCACCCCGGTTAGCTCCAGCAGGCCGAGGAAGAGCGCCAACCCGCTGAGCCCCACCCCAGCGAACTTCCAGGGGCGGGCGCTGCCGGGCACGTCGCGCAGCAGGGAGAGCAGGTGGCGCAGGAACAGCCAGCCCTGCTTGGCGTCGGCCTTGCTGCGGCCCGAGGCGCGCGCCTGGAAGCGCAGGGGCACGTCCTGCACCCGGAGGCGGGGGGTGCAGACCAGGATCTCGAGCAGGATCTTGAACCCGACCGGGCGGAACTCGATTCCGCGCAACACCTGGGAGCGGCACAGGAAGAACCCCGACAGCGGGTCCGTGCTGGCGCGGGCGGAGTCGAACAGGGAGCGGGCGAGGGCGGTCGCCAGCCGCGAGACCAGGTGGCGGCCTGCCGATCCGAGCCCCTGGCGGCTGCCCTCCTTGAGGTAGCGGCTGGCGACCACCACCTGGGCGCCCTGCGCCTCGGCCGCCAGCATCAGGGGGATGGTCTCGGGCGGGTGCTGGAGGTCCGCGTCCATGACGCACACCACCCGGCCGCGGGCCGAGCGCAGGCCCAGCACCACGGCGGTGCTCAGCCCCCCCTGGCGCTCCGCGGGCGGCCGGTGCAGCGAGCGCACCCGCGGGTCCTGGCGCTGGGCCTGGGCCAGCAGCTCCGGGGTGGCGTCGTCGCTGTCGTCGACAATCACCAGCTCGAAGTCGACGCCGTCGAGGGCGGCGCGCAGCCGGGCCAGCAGCGGCTCGACGTTGTCGACCTCGTCCCGGGTGGGCAACACCACCGAGAGCTGGGGAGCCGCCTGCCCCGCCGGCGGGCGCCACTCGTCCATGGCGGGAGTCTAGACCGCAGATCAGCGCAGATCGAACTCCGTTACCGAATCGTCAGCATCCGGGGACGGCAGCAGGCGGTGCAGCGCCGCGCGGACCGCTCCTGGCTCGATGCGTCCTTCCAGCAGCACCCGGTCTCCCCGTCGCAGCACCGGCACCCGCTCGCCGAACTCCGCCCGCAGCCCGGGGTCGTCGTCGACGTCGTACTCGGAGACCCCGAGGCCGAGCTCGCCGGCGGCGGGCAGCACCGCGTCCCGGGCCTGCTCGCAGAGGTGGCAGCCGCGCCGCCCCAGCAGCTGGAGGCGGTCAGGCACTCACGCCCCAACTTCCCAGGCGCCGCCGGTACAGCCAGAACCAGATCCAGAAGCAGCCCCAGGCGGCAGCCCAGACCGCGAGCTCGAGGGCCACTCCGGGAAGGGTCGAGCGGGCCTGCGGGTCCCCGACCAGGCTGGCCACCCAGTACACCAGCACCCGCACCAGCACCACCCCGACCAAGGCGCCCGCCGCCAGCACCGCCAGGCGCACCACCTGCAGCTCGCGGCGCATGGCCCGGCGCAGGCCGCTGGCTCCGCCCTGCGGCTCCCTGCCCCAGCTGATGGGGGGCTCCGCCGGGGCCAGCCGCAGCCGGGCCGCTCCCAGCAGCGCCAGCAGCCCGGCTGCGGCCACCGGCAGCAGCGCCTGCCAGGGAGCGCCCAGGCGCAGCAGGTTCTGCCAGCCGGCGAGGTGCGCGCCCGAGCCGTAGGCGGCCTGGAAGTGGCCCTGGAGCCACAGCGAGAGCAAGCCCACGGTGAGGCCCAGCGAGGCCGTGCCGCCGGCGAGGCTGCACTCGGTGGGGTGGCTCCGCCACAGGCTCCGGGCCCGGGCCGCGGCGAAGGCCCAGGCCAGCCCCAGGCGGGAGCGGCGCCGGCGCGCCAAACCGGGGCCGTCAGTCACGGGGCCAGGTCCCGGCGAGCATCCCTTGGTAGCGCCGGGCGGAGCGCAGCACCGCCCGTTTGGCTCCCGTGCTGATCCGGCTCTTGGGCCAGGGGCCGTAGATGCGGTCGAAGGGAAGTCGACGTAGCCGCCGCGCCATTCTTTCGATGTCGCCGGCTGGCAACGGGATTCGGTTCGGGTAGCTGTACATGAAGGTCACCCACCTCCGGTCGGTGACCACCGCCACCGTGTCGCCGGTGAGCAGAACTCCGCGTCCCTGCGCCCCGCCCGGCCAGTGCAAGACCGTCGAGCCGTCGAAATGACCTCCCAGGCGCAGCAGGCTCAGCGTCGGCAGGGGCTCGATGCGCTCCCCTGCGAAGTGGACCACACTCGGTCCCCCGCGCACCAGGTGGCGGCGGTCCCGCGCGCTCAGGTAGACGGGGACCTCGCCGAAGGCCCCGCTCCACTCCACCAGGCTCCCGTAGAAGTGAGGGTGGCTGATGGCGATCGCCCGCAGCCCGCCCAACTGCCGAACCCGCTCCTTGGTCTCCGGGTCCAGGTGGGTGACGCAATCCCAGAGGAGGTTCCCCTGGGCGGTGCGGACCAGCAGCGCCCCCTGGCCGATCCCGAACTCCGGCTCGGTGTGGATGCGGAAGAGGTCCGGCTCCAGCTCGGTGATCTCATTGCGAAAGTGGCCCTCCATCTCGCCCAGGGTCGTCCAGCGCTGCCCTGACTCCGGGACGTACTGGCGCTGGTCGCTGCAGATCTGGCAGCGGCGGGGCGGGCGTCGGCTCGGGGGCTGCTGGACGCCGCAGGTGACGCAGACGAAGGCCTCCACGCCTGCGATTCTGGGGCGGAGGCTCGGCAGTTCGCGCCTAGAATGGCCGGGATGGGTTCGTCGCCCGTCCCGGCCGCGCCCCGCGGGGCGCCCCCGGGGCCGCCCAGGCTGCGGGTGGCCACCTACAACGTGCTGGTCGGTGGCGGTGGGCGCTGGCCGCAGATCCAAGAGCTGTTGCGGGCGGTCGACGCCGACGTGGTGGCGCTGCAGGAGACGGAGACCGAGGCCCCGGTGCGCCGGTTGGCGGACGAGCTCGGCTACCAGCTGATCTTCGCCGAGGCCTCGAGCCCCCGCCACCAGTCGGTCCTGGTGCGCTGGCCCTTGGAGGGCTGGAGCAACCACCGCGAGGCCTGGTTCTTGCGCAACACGGTCGAGGTCCGCCTGGTCCCGCCCCCGGGAAGCGTCCTGGACCGCATCCACCTGCACACCGTGCACCTGCCGGCCGCCTTCCAGCGCCGGCTGCGGGCGGAGCCGGAGCGGATGCGCGAGTTGGCCACGGTCCGCCAGCACGCCCGCCGCCACCCGGTGGTGCCCCACCTGGTCCTGGGCGACTTCAACTCACTGGCGCCGGGGGACCGGCTGCGGGCGACCGCCTTCTTCGCCCAGATCAATCGCTGGCGGCGCTCCGGGGTCCTGCAGGAGACCGGCGCCATGGGGCCGGTGCCCCCCGGGCTGAGCCGGTGGCGCTGGTGGCAGGACCCCGACGCGCTCAAGGAGGAGCTGCCCGAGGCGGTGCGCAGCGGCCTGCCCCGGCTCCCCTGGCTGCTGCACCCCCTGATGGAGGTGGTGCCCCAGGGGGAGGTCAGCGACGCCGTTCTGGGATCCTTGCTGCCACGCGCGGCGATCCGCTCGATGCTCCAGGCCGGCTACGCCGACTGCCTGCGCCAGCTCCACCCGCGGGCCGACGGTTTCACCTGCCCCACCTACCAGCCGGCGGTGCGCATCGACTACGTCTTCGCCGACCCCCGGATGGCCCGGCGGCTGGTGCGCTGCGAGGTGATCGGGGTCTCGGGTGAGCTCAGCGGGCTGGCCCGGCAGGCCAGCGACCACTTCCCGCTCGTGGCCGAGTTCCAGTTGGGTAGCGCCTGAGCTCCCCTCGGGCCATCGCTTCCGGGGAGGCCCGGGCCGGGCGGCCCGAGGGGCAGCGGCGGCTCGCCCTGCTGGGGCTGCTCGGCGTCACCGCCCTCTTTGGGTGGACCTTCGTCGTCGTCAAGCAGGTGCTGGCCAGCTATCCGCTGCTGCCCTACCTCGGCCTGCGTTTCGGGCTGGCGGCGCTGGCGCTTGCCCTGGTGCTGCGGCGCTGGCCCGCCGCCCGCACCTGGAAGGTGGGGCTGCCGGTCGGTGGCGTCCTGGCGGCGGGCTACCTCTGCCAGACGGTGGGCTTGGTCACCATCAGCCCCGGCATCGCCGGTCTCATCACCGGGCTCTTCGTGGTCTTCACCCCCCTTCTGGACCGCCTGGGCTACGGGGTGCCGCTGCGCCCCCGCACCGTCGTCAGCGTGCTGGCGGCGCTGCTGGGGGTGGGCCTGCTGACCCACGCCGGCCGGGGCCTCTCGATCGGGGACCTGCTGGTGGGGTTGGGCGCGGTGGCCTTCGCCGGGCAGATCGTGCTGCTCAGTCACGCCCGGGCGCAGCCCGTAGAGCTGGGGGCGGTGCAGATGGTGGTCTGCGCCGTCGGCTTCCTTTTGCTCGGGACCAGCTCGGGCGTCCCCTACCCACCGGTCTCGGGCAGCATCGCGGTGGCGCTGCTGATCACCGGCCTCCTGGCCAGTGCCCTGGCGGTCGTGGTGCAGACCTGGGCGCAGCGGCACCTCTCCGCCAGCAGCGCCGGGTTGGTCTTGGCGGCCGAGCCCGGCTTTGCGCTGCTCTTCGCCGTGCTGCTGGCCCAGGAGCGACTGGACGCGCTGCAGGGATTCGGCGCTCTGATCCTGCTGGCGGCCATCGTTTCCCACGAGCTGGCCCCGGCTCGCAGGCGGGCTGGAGCCTGAGCGGCACTTCGGGAATCCGCCCCTATACTCGCCCGGTGCCCAGGGTGACGGCGGCGCGCGCCATCCCTGCTGCGGAGTACGCCATCCTGGCGGGCTCCGGGGCCAGCGGCAAGGGCTCTCCTGAGGTGGAGGAGGGGGTGGAGGTCCTGGCGCCCCCGGCGGCCATCAGCACCCCGTTCGGGCCGAGCCCGCCGCTCAGCTTGCTGCGCTACTCGGTGCGGGACCGCGAGCCGCGCACCTTCCTCTACGTGCGCCGCTCGCTGCCCGCCGGCGGGCCGGGTCCGGGGGTTGAGACGCAGGAGGCCACCCTGGCCCTGTTCTGGGCACTGGAACGAGCCGGCGTGACCCGCATCCTCGCCGAGTCCGGGGCCGCCAGCATCACCCAGCACTTCCACCCTCGCGACCTGGTGGTTCCCCACGACTTCATCGACTTCACTCCCCAAGTGGGCGGGAGGCTGCAGCCCGGGGCGGCGCTGCTGATGCGCGACCCCTTCTGTCCGGAGATCCGCGACTGCCTCTGGCAGCGCTCCCGCCAGTTCGCCGCGGAGAAGGCGACCCGGGCGTTCAACCGGGCGGTACACATCGGCGTGGAGGGACCGCGCTACGAGACGGCCTCCGAGGTCGCGGCGCTGACGCGGATGGGCGGCGACGTGATCAGCCACACCGTGACCCCCGACGTGTACCTGGCCCGCGAGATCGGCGCCTGCTTCGCCGCGGTGGCGATGGTGCTCAATTACGCCGAGGGGGTGCGCCCGGAGTGGGACTTCGAGCTGCTGCGGGCGATCATCCGGGAGGGGGCCGAGGAGTTGGGCCGGGTGGTGCTGGACGCGCTCATGGCGCTCCCGGACCAGCGGGGCTGCGCTTGCGCCAGCTATCACCAGCTCGAGGTGCCGGTGGAGGCTCGCGCCGCCGGGAGCGCCTGAGCGTGGCGGGGGCGGGGTCCGGGCTGCCCATCCCCGGGCACCCCGAGCCTGAGGCGGTGCGGCGGATGTTCTCCGCCATCGCCCACCGCTACGACCTGGTCAACGCGGTGCTCAGTCAGGGCCAGGACCGGCGCTGGCGGCGGCGGGCGGCCCAGCTGGCCCGGATCGAAGCGGGTGATCGGGCGCTGGACGTGTGCACCGGCACCGGGGCCCTGGCCGTCGAGCTGCGGCGGCGGGTGGGGCCGGCGGGAGAGGTGGTGGGGGTGGACTTCACCCCGCGGATGATCGAGCTGGCGCAGCGGAGCCGGCCCGGTATCAGCTTTCGGGTGGCGGACGCCTGCCACCTTCCCTTCGGAGACCGCGAGTTCGACGCGGCGGCCATCGCCTTTGGCATCCGCAACGTGGCGTCGCCGCTGGAGGCGCTCGGGGAGATGCATCGAGTGGTCCGGCCCGGGGGGCGCGTGGTGGTGCTGGAGTTCAGCCAGGTCCACCCCGGGCTGGCAGCCGCCTACTCCTGGTACGGCCGGGTGGTGATCCCGCGCCTGGCAGGGGCACTGCTGGGGGAGGACCGGGCATATCGCTACCTCACCGAGTCGATCGCCGGCTTCCCCGCCCCGGCGACGGTGAGCGGCTGGCTGCACCAGGCGGGTTTGCTGCCGCTGCGGGTGCAGCGCATGACCTTCGGCGTGGTGGCGATCCACGTCGGGATGCGCCCGAAGCACTGACGTGAGGCGCCGCGGCGCCTCAGGGCGCGGCGGGGTGCCCTGGGGCCAGGAAGGGGGCGAGCAGCCCCGGTCTGACCTCCTCCGCCAGCTGCGCCGCCACCTCCGGGAGGAGGTCCTGCACCGGGTAGGCCTGACGCCCGGCGGCGGTGGTGGCGACCAGGGTCACAACGCCGGCCCGGCGCTGGAAGAAGGACTGGTGCAGGTTCCAGCCCACGATCCCCTCCGAGGCCAGCAGGCAGCGCCGCCGGACCAGGCTGCCGTAGGCGGTCACCAGGTGGCCATCGGCGACGGCGTGGCCAAGGTTGCGCCAGCGATCCTGCGCCAGGGCCAGCCCCACCAGCAGTACGGCCAGAGCCAACCATGCGGGCCAGCCGGGAGTGGCCCCCGCCCACCAGGCCACGGCCAGCGCCAGCAGCGCCGGGAGGGCCAGGCCGAGAACGCGCGTGTAACGCCGGCGGTGGGCGATGGGGCCGTGGCGGCGCAGCGGGCAGACCACCCCCTGCGGGCTGCGAGCCACCGCCCCGGCCACCCGCTGCGCCAGCTCCCGGGGGGCGGGGGGCAGCAGCATCGAGCCGCCCAGGTCCGCGCCGCGGCCCACCCGCAGCCCGGTGGCGATGGCGATGCATCGCGCCCCCCCGGCCAGTCGCAGCAGCCGTGGCTCGCTGAGCTCGACGCCCCGCAGGCGGCGCTCGTCGAGCGCCACCACCCGGTGGGTGAGCAGCCCGCGGCGCACCTGGAGCGTGCCCGCCTCCCGGTCGAGCCGGAAGTTCCAGAAGGTGAAGAGGTACCCGAGGGTGGAGACGGCCGCCACCAGCAGCAGGATGGCCGCCGCCAGCACCAGCACGGTCACCGGCGGCGAGGCGGAGGCCAGCCCCAGCAGCCGGTGCGAGCGCAGGACCCGCCCCAAGGCTCCCGGGTCGCGGCCGGCCAGCTGGGCCAGGAACCCGACCGCGGCCACCAGCGCCACCGCCCCCGAGAGGGTGAAGGGCCCGTAGGCGACCCAGCTCCCGTGCCAGCGGGCCAGCTCCAGGCCCCGCGGTGGCTCCCGTTGGCTGACGTTCCCTGGCGCCAGCGGCTGGCGCTGGAGCAACTCCCCACGGAGCCGGGCCGCGTCCTGGTACCTCAACCCGTCGAGGCGGAGCTGGCGCTGGTCGCGGCGGTCGCTGCGGCCGGTGCCGATCCGGACGCTGGCCAGCCCCAGCATCCGGTGCAGCAGGCTGGCGGTGAGGTCGACCGAGCGCAGCCGGTCGCGGGGGACGCTCAGCACCTGGCGGCGCAGGATGCCGCGGCTCAGCTGCACCTGCTGGTTGCTGACCCGGTAGGAGGTGGTGTACCAGCGGGCGGCGCCGAGCCCGACCCCGAAGAGGATCCCCGCCCCGACGTACCACTCGATGGCGCCGCGGCGGCTGCCCAGCAGCACCAAGGCCCCGATCCAGAGGGCGTTGCGCACCAGCTCCTGGAGCGGGAGCAGCACCAGCATCCGCTGGTCCAGGCGGCGCCACCGCAGGACGTCGTCGTCGTCCAGGTCGACCAGGTGGGGATCGGGGTCCGGCAGGGCGCCGGGGCGGTGGATCACGTGGCGTCGCCCGGGCTCTGCTGGGCGAGCCGGGTCAGCTGCTCGGCCAGCTCCGCCGCCGTCCACTGCCGCAGGCCGACGATCTGCAGCGGCCCCGCCGCCGAGGCGGTGTTGGTGGTGACCCGGGCGAGCCCGAAGAGCCGCTCCAGCGGCCCGCGCTCGCTGTCCACCGTCTGGATCCGCGAGAGGGGGGCGATGCGGCGCTCCTGGTGAAACCAGCCGGCCTGGGTGTAGACCGCAATCGGGCTGACCTCCCAGCGATGGACGTGGTAGCGCCACTGGGGCATCACCACCAGGTGGGCAGACCCCAGGACCAGGGTGGCGACCAGGGCCGCCCAGTGCAGGGCCGCCGGCGCCGGCGCGGCGGCGACCCAGATCCCCTGCAGCAGCAGCAGCGCCGCCCACCCGAAGGCGGCCCGCACCGTCCAGTACCAGATCGCGACCGGGCTCACCAGGTTGCGCGGCGCCCGCAGGACAGGGGGGGCCGGGGCGGCCTCGGCATCTGGCAAAGCTCGGCCCGAGCTAGCGGCCGCCCGGGGCCAGGATCAGGCTCAGGGACTCGGCGACCAGCGCGGGACGTTCGGCCCCCTCGAGCTCGTAGGTCAGCTGGTAGCGCACCAGTGACCCCTGGGGCGGATGGTCCGCCACCTCCAGCACCTGGGCGCGCAGCCGGACCCGGGCCCCCGCCGGAACCGGGTTGAGGAAGCGCAGCCGGTTGAGCCCGTAGTTGATGCTGGTGTGGGAGCGCCGGAGGTCCACCAGCTCATCCATGAGCATGGGGGTGAGCGCCAGGGTGAGGTAGCCGTGGGCGATGGTCGAGCCCTGCGGGGAGCGGGTGGACCGCTCGCGGTCGACGTGGATCCACTGGTGGTCGCCGGTGACCTCGGCGAAGCGGTCGATGCGCTCCTGGCCGACCAGCACCCAGCGGCTCGGGCCGAGCGTCTGGCCCCGGGCCGAGCGCAGCTCTTCCAGAGTGGCGGGCCGGCTGGGCATGCTTGCCGGGGTACGTTACAGTGGCGCTCGGGGGAGGTGGCGGGCCGGGCCGGGGCATGTGGGGTCTAGGTCGAGTTGATTCGCACTCTGGTGCTGGCGGGGCGGGCGCAGGCGGCGGGGCTGCAACCCTGGCTGCGGTACCTGGAGAGCACCCGGGCGGTCGAGGCGCAGGTCTGCGAGGACCCGGCCGCCCTGGAGGATCTGGCCGGGGTGGACGTGGTCGTCGCCCACCCGGGGGCGGGCGAGCTCCCGTCCGCCGCCGAGTCCGGGCTCTGCGACTTCATCGAGCGCGGCGGCGGTTATCTGGGTCTGCACTGCACCAACGCCAGCTGGGCGGGCGCCGGGCGCTACCGCCGGCTAGTGGGCGGCAGCGCCGACGGCCGGCTGCCCCTGGGCGAGATCGTCAGCCAGGTCCGCGATCCGGATCACGACATCACCCGGCGGCTTGGCGGCTCCTTGCGCCTGCGCGACTCCTGCTACGCGCAGCCCGAGCCGGGGGAGGGCAGCCGGGTGCTGCTGGACACCACCTGGCAGGCGCGGCGGCTGCCGGTGGCCTACGTGCGCCCCGCGGGCCGCGGCCGAGTCTTCTACTGGGGACTGGGGGAGACCGCCGCCACCTTCCGCGACCAGCAGGTCCAGGAGCTCCTCTACCGGGGCATGCGCTACGCGGCGGGGGAGGCCGAGGCGGCGACGCTGGGGGTGGGGATGCTGGGGTTCGGGGCGATCGGCCCGGAGCACGCCGAGGCCATCGGGGCGGTGGCCGGGCTGGAGTTGCGGGCCGCCTGCGACCGCGACCCAGGCCGCCTGGAGCAGGCGCAGCGGTCCGGGGAGCGGGTGCTGGGGCTGGACCTGGTCCAGCTGCTGGAGGCCCCCGACGTGGCGGTGGTCGTGATCTCCACTCCGCCCAACACCCACGCCGAGATGACGGCCCGGGCTCTGGAGGCAGGCAAGCACGTCGTCGTGGAGAAGCCCTTCTGCCTGCGGCTGGAGGAGGCGGACCGGCTCTTGGAGATGGCCTCGGCCCGGGGCCTCACCCTGAGCGTGTACCAGAGCCGCCGCTGGGACCCGGACTTCCTGGCGCTGCGCGAGCTGGTGGCGCGCGGCCGGCTGGGGCGGGTCTTCCACCTGGAGGCCTTCGTGGGGGGCTTCGACCACCCCTGCCACCTCTGGCACTCCCACGCCCCGGTGAGTGGCGGGGTGATCTTCGACTGGGGCGCCCACTACGTGGACTGGATCCTGGAGCTGATCCCGAGCGAGGTGGTGCGGGTGTCCGCCTCCCGGCACAAGCTCGTCTGGCACGACGTCACCAATGACGACCACTTCGAAATCCGCATGACCTTCGCCGACCAGACCGAGGCCACCTTCACTCACTCCGACATCGCCGCGGCGCGCAAGCCCAAGTGGTACGTGCTGGGGACCGAGGGGGCGGTGGTGGGCCACTGGCGCCAGGGGCGGATCACCACCCGGGGAGCCTCGGGGCGGGTCGTGGAGGAGCGGCTCCCGGTCACCGACCTGCCCTGCGAGCTGCACCTGCTCCGCCCGGACGGGGGCGGCGAGTGCCACGACCAGCAGGTGTCCCTGCCGGCGGCGCCGGCCCACGCCTTCTACCGCAATCTGGCGGGGCATCTGCTGGCGGGGGAGCCGCTGGCGGTGACGGCGGCCTCGGCCCGGCGCAACATCGCGGTGATGGAGGCAGCCACCCGGGCAGCCGAGTTGGACCGGCCGGTACAGCTCGGCGGGTGAGCTCCCGGCCGCTGCGCTGGGGGGTGCTGGGCGCGGCCTGGATTGCCCGCCGCGCCCTGCTGCCCGCGATCCGGGCCTGCGGCGACGAGCTGGTGGCGCTCGCCAGCTCCCGGCCTGAAAGCGGCCGCGAACTGGCCCGGGACTTCGAGATCCCCTACTTCTTCGAGCGCTATGAGGCGGTACTGGAGATCCCCCTGGACGCCGTCTACATCCCGCTGCCCAACTCCCTGCACCGGCCCTGGGCGCTGCAGGCGATCGCCCAGGGCAAGCACGTCCTGTGCGAGAAGCCGCTGGCGCTCAGCGCCGCCGAGGCGGCGGAGATGGGGCAGGCCGCGGCCCGCCGCGGCCTGGTGCTGGCGGAGGCGGTGATGTACCGCTACCACCCGCGCTGGCAGCTGTTGCGCCGGACCCTGGCTCAGGGCCGGATCGGGAGGCTGCGCCACCTCCAGGGCAGCTTCACCTTTCCACTGGCCGACGGCCCCAACCCGCGCTGGATCGCAGAGCTGGGCGGGGGGGCGCTCTACGACGTGGGCTGCTACCTGGTCAACGCCAGCCGCTGGCTGGCGGGGGAGCCGGAGCTGGTGCTGGCGCGGCAGTCCTGCCGCCACGGGGTGGACAGCGACACCTCGATCCTGCTCCAGTTCCCCTCGTCGCTGGGCCCGGTCTCGGCGGAGCTCGTGTGCGGCTTCGACGCCGCCGAGAGCCAGCAGCTGCTGCTGGTGGGCAGCGAGGCCACCCTGCGGGTCCCGAAGCCCTTCACCGCCTGGACCGCCGAGGAGATCCCGCTGTGGCTCTCCACCGCTCCCGGGGGGATGGAGCAGGAGCTGCCGACTCCGGCCGCGGACCCCTACCAGCTGATGGTGGAGGCGTTCGGGCGCTCGGTCCGCGAGGGGCGGCCGGTCGCGACCGGGGCCCGGGACGCCGAGGCCAACCTCAGGGTCCTGGACGCCTGCCGCCGCAGCGCCCCGACCACCTCCTGGGAGCGCCCCTAGGCGGCCTGGATTGAGAAGGAGCAGGCGGGGGCGCGCAACCGCAGGCGCAGCAGGCCCTGGCCCGGGAGGTAGCCGTCGGCGCTGACGCAGCGGGAATCGACCCGGGGCGGGCCGAGCCAGCTGGGCCAGGAGACCAGCAAGGAGGCGCCCGCCCGGCCCTGCGCGAGCCGGACTCGAAGGCGACGCGAGTTGGGTGAGTAGCTGAGCCCATCGACCCGCCCGGGGGCGGCGCGCACGAAGGGCTGTGCCAGCACCCGCAGCCAGGCCTGGTCTGGCGGTGAGCCCTTCTGGCGCACCCCCCAGTGGTCCGGGTCGTCCCACTGCCACCAGGCCCAGCCGGTCTGGTACCGGTTGGCGAGCGCCAGCTCCGCCTCGGCCCAGGAGACGGCGTCCGGACGGGTGTGGTCGATGCCGAGCTCGCCGGCCAGGTACGCGGCGGGCAGCTGTCGCGCCTCCTGCAGTCCCTGGCGGATCTCGGCGGCCAGTGGCTCGCGGTCGCCCTCGTAGTTCGGGGGCAGGATGCTCCCCGAGTAGAGGTGGGTCGAGTAGACGAGGTTGGGAGCCCGCAGCGGGCGGATGGCGGTGGGCAGGTCGCCGAAGAGATCGCCCTCGACCATGAACAGGTGGTTGGGGTCGACCCGGGCCAGGGCGGCGATCCCGCGGGCGTAGAAGGGCCAGAGCACCCGGGTCTCAAAGATGGCCGGCGGGACCGGGAACGGGTGGGGCTCGTTGTAGAGGTCGTAGCCGGCGACCGCCGAGTCGCCCGAGAACATGGCGGCCACCTTGGTCCAGGCCTGCCAGTAGAGCCGCTGCCAGTTGGGCTGAAGCCAGAAGTAGGCGAGGGCGGCGTTCACCGCCGGCGAGAGGTGGCGCTGCCAGGCGGCGGCGAGCCCGGGGATGTGCAGGTCGGGGATCCCCGCCACGTAGAGCCAGCTGGGGGCGCCATTCCCCCCGAACGAGACCCCGAAGTCCTCGGTGTGCATGTCCAGGATCACGTAGAGGTGGTGGCGGGCGCAGAGCGCGACGGTCGCGCGGATCTCCGCCAGGTAGCTGGATCTGAAGTGTCCCGCGCTGGGCTCGAGCAATGACCAGGAGATGGGCAGGCGCACCAGGTCGAAGCCCTCTTGCTCCATGAGGGCGGCGTCGCCGGCGGTGAGTGGGGGCGGCAGCGACGCGCTGCCGGTCTGCAGCAGCGCGTCGTCGTTGAAGCCGCGCAGCAGCACCGTCCGGCCCAAGGAGTCGACGATGCGGCCCGAGCGCACCGAGAGCCAGGGCAGGGTTCCGGCCGGGGGCCGGTCGGGGTGGACGGCGACCGACAGCGCGGGCGTGGGCATGCAGACCACGGCCGCGATCGCCGGGATGGTGAGCACGGCCTGGAACGCCGCCTGGAGGCGACCCGGGCGCTGTCCCCCGGATCTCTTCCAGAGCCGGCTGATCACGGCTGGATTGTGGGGCAGCCGTGCCGGCGGCCCGGGCCGGGCCGCGCCTCAGCCGCTACTCGTTGCCCACCCGGGAGTCCGGGGTCTGCCCGGAGAAGGCGATGAAACCCTCGATGAAACCCCCGGTGCGGGCATCGAGCAGGATGGCGTCGAGCTCGATCTGGCCGGGGGCGGGAGCGTTTTCGAGAGCCAGGGGGTTGGGCGTGAGCAGGACCACCCAGCAGAGCCGCCCGGAGGAGCGCAGCCGCGAGCCGGGCAGGCCCCGGGCCGTCGCCAGCACCACCTGGTCGACGGCGCTGCCGCCCTGCTGCCCGGCCAGGGCCAGTCGGGTTGCCTCCTGGGCGCTGATCTCTGCGATCCCCTGGGGGCTCTCGAGCTCCACGCCGCTGCGGGCCATCAGCGTCGCCGTGGAGGGCAGCAAGCCCAGCCCGTTGCGCTCCGGCCCCGAGGTGACGAAGGCCAGGGTGAGCACCCCACCCAGGACCAGCAGGGCGACGACGGCGACCAGGCGCAGGGGCCGCAGCCAGCTCGCCGGGGTGGGCTCGGGGGCCGGGGGCACCGGCCCATCATGGGCCACGCCGAGCCCGGCCGCACGGGCGAGCGCGCGTGGCGTTTGGCCCCCCGGCGGCTGCGGTAGGGTAACGGCAGCGAGATCGCCGGGCCGCGCAGACGCGGCGGCGGATGTGGAGGAGCGCAGAGCTTAATGGCCAAGACGGTTGGAATCGACCTGGGTACCACCAACTCGGTAGTCGCCGTGATGGAGGGCGGTGAGCCCGTCGTCATCCCCAACGCCGAGGGGGGCAGGACGACCCCATCGGTGGTGGCCTTCACCAAGGGGGGTGAGCGGCTGGTCGGCCAGCTGGCGCGGCGTCAGGCGGCGGTGAACCCCGAGAACACGGTCTACTCGATCAAGCGCTTCATGGGCCGCCTCTACAACGAGGTCGAGTCCGAGCGCAAGATCGTCCCCTACCAGGTGATCGCGGGCAAGGACGGCCGCGCCGAGGTGGAGCTCGGCGGCACCAAGTACACACCCGAGCAGATCTCGGCGATGATCCTGCAGAAGCTCAAGGTCGACGCCGAGGCCTACCTGGGGGAGAAGGTCAGCGATGCCGTCATCACCGTCCCTGCCTACTTCAATGACGCCCAGCGCCAGGCGACCAAGAACGCGGGCCAGATCGCCGGGCTCAACGTGCTGCGGATCATCAACGAGCCCACCGCTGCCTCCCTGGCCTACGGCCTGGACCGCAAGGAGTCGGAGAAGATCCTGGTCTTCGACTTGGGCGGCGGCACCTTCGACGTCTCCATCCTCGAGGTGGGCGAGGGGGTGTTCGAGGTCAAGTCCACCAACGGCGACACCCACCTGGGCGGCGACGACTACGACCGGCGGGTGGTGGACTGGATGGCCGAGGAGTTCAAGCGCGAGCAGGGCATCGACCTCAAGACCGACCGCCAGGCGCTGCAGCGGCTCACCGAGGCGGCGGAGAAGGCCAAGGTCGAGCTCTCGCAGTTGCAGGAGACCCAGATCAACCTGCCCTTCATCACGGCAGACCAGAACGGTCCCAAGCACCTGGACATGCGCCTCTCCCGGGCCAAGTTCGAGCAGCTGACCGCCGACCTCACAGACCGCTGCAAGGCACCCTTCGAGAACGCCCTCAAGGACGCCGGCATGAAGGTCTCCGACCTGGACGAGGTGATCCTGGTGGGCGGCTCCACCCGGATGCCGGTGATCCAGGAGCTGGTGCAGAAGCTAACCGGCAAGGAGCCCCACCGCGGAGTCAACCCGGACGAAGTGGTGGCGGTGGGCGCGGCCATCCAGGCGGGGGTGCTCAAGGGCGAGGTCAAGGACGTGCTGCTGCTGGACGTCACCCCGCTCTCGCTCGGGATCATGACCGAGGGCGAGGTCAACACCCGCCTGATCGAGCGCAACACCACCATCCCGACCAGTAAGACCCAGGTGTTCTCGACTGCCGCCGACAACCAGTCGTCGGTGGAGATCGTGGTCCTGCAGGGGGAGCGCCCGCTGGCCCGCGACAACCGCACCCTGGGGCGCTTCATGCTCGACGGCATCCCGCCGGCCCCGCGGGGGATGCCCCAGGTTGAGGTCACCTTCGACATCGACGCCAACGGCATCCTCAACGTCACCGCCAAGGACCTGGGCACCGGGCGGGAGCAGAAGGTCACCATCACCGGCTCCACCACCCTGCAGAAGGAGGAGGTGGAGCGGATGGTCAAGGAGGCCGAGGCCAACGCCGAGGAGGACCGTCAGCGCTCGGAGGAGATCACCCGGCGCAACCAGGCGGATGCTGTGGTCTACACGGCGGAGAAGACCCTGCGCGAGCATGGGGAAAAGATCTCCGAGGAGCTGCGCACCGAGATCACCGAGAAGACGGAGGCACTGAAGTCGGCGATTGCCGCCAAGTCGGAGGCGGACATGGCGAGCCGGCAAGCGGAGCTCTCCGAGGCGCTGCAGAAGGTGGGCCAGGCGATCTACCAGGATGCCTCCCCCTCGGGCGCTCCCACCGATGGCAGCGGGAGTTCGGGCGACGACATCCCGCCCGCCGGCGGCGCCGCCGACCAGCCGGCGGGCAGCGACGGTGACGTGGTCGACGCCGAGTTCAAGGAGGTGTGAGCCCCCGGGCTGCGCGACTCCGTCAGAGCTTGCGGCTGGCAGGTGTCCTGCTGGCCGGCTCGGCCCCGGCCCGGCGCTGGGGGCGGCGGGGATCCCCGCCACCGGCGACCTCCGCTCAGTTGGCGACAGCCCTGACAGGCTGGCTGGCCGAAGCGCGGATCGAGGCTCAGCCGCGCTTCGTTCGCCACCGCCTCGGCCGGCTACACGCCCTGGAGCTCGGCCGAGGGCCGCAGACGCTCCTGATCCTGCCCGGCCTGGGGGCCTCGGCCGCCGACTTTGCCCCGCTCATGGCCCAGCTCCAGGATCACTACCGCGTTCTCGCCCTTGACCGGCCCGGCTCGGGGCTCTCGGACCCGGTGCACGCTTCCGGAAGCCCGCGGGAGCTCTGGGAGCAGTGCCTGGGCGAGGTGGCCGACCAGCTCGAGTTGGGGCGCTTCCACCTCCTGGGACACTCGCTGGGTGGGCTGGTGGCAGGCTCCTACGCGATCGCGCACCCGGACCGTTTCGGCCGCCTGGTCCTGCTGAGTCCGCTGGGGCTCAGCCCGACCTTGCCCTGGATGTGGAACCTGGCGCTGCTTCCCGGGGCGATGCCGGCGATGCGCGCCCTGGAGCGGGCGGCGACCCGAGCCGGGCGCGTCCAGCTCTCCTTGACCCTGACCCGGCGCGCGCCGCGGGAGCTGACTGGCGCTGCCGCCCGCTACCGCCAACTGCTGCAGTCACGCCCCGTGGCGGGGACTGACCTGAGCCGGGTGCCCAGGCTGCTGCGCCCGCTCCACTTCCGTCCCGAGGCCTCGCTGCTGCCCGCGCTCGGGCTGGTGGCGGACCGCACCCTGGTGGTCTGGGGCGAGGAGGACCTGGACCTGCCCTACGAAGATGCCCGGGAGGCCCTGAGCTCCTTCCCGAGCCTGCGCCTGCGGCTCGTCCCCGGCGCCACCCATCTGCTGCCGTTCGAGGACCCGGCCTTGGTCGCGCGACTGGTGCGAGAGGGGATCGAGGGACCTGCGAAGCAGCAGGCCCGGCGAGTTTCGCCCGCCCCGGCGCCGGGGTAGACCAAGGGGGTGAACAGGACTCTCAACTCGGTGGGCGGCGATGCAGGTTGACCGTCTCACCCAGCGCAGCCGCGAAGCCCTGGAGCAGGCCGCCCAGCGGGCGACCGCGCTGGAGAGCCCCGAGGTCGAGCCGGAGCACCTGCTGCTGGCCCTCCTCGACCAGGAGGACGGCGTGGTGGCGCCCCTGCTCCGGCAGGTGGAGGCGGACCCTGCCCAGCTGCGCGCGCGCCTGGAGCGGGAGCTCGGCACCCGGGCCCGCCAGCAGGGGGCCAGTCCGGCCCTCTCAAGAGGGCTGGAGGACGTCATCCGTCGCGCCTTCGTGGAGATGGAGGGGCTGGGCGACGAGTACTGCAGCACCGAGCACCTGCTGCTGGCGCTGGCGGATCGCCGCAGCGGCGCCGCCGCGGGCATGCTCCAGGAACTGGGGGCCCGCCCCGAGCGGCTGAAGTCGGCGCTGGAGGCGCTGCGCCAGGGGCGCAGGGTGACCGATCCCAATCCGGAGAGCAAGTTCCAGGTGCTGGAGCGCTACGCCCGCGACCTCACCCAGCAGGCGCGCGAGGGCAAGCTGGACCCGGTGATCGGGCGCGACGAAGAGATCCGTCGCACCATGCAGGTCCTGGCCCGGCGCACCAAGAACAACCCTGTGTTGATCGGGGAGCCAGGGGTGGGCAAGACCGCCATCGTCGAGGGGCTGGCGCAGCGGATCGCGTCCGGGGACGTGCCCGAGACGCTGCGCGACCGCCGGGTGGTGGCCCTCGACCTGGGCGCCCTCATCGCCGGCACCAAGTTCCGTGGCGAGTTCGAGGACCGGCTCAAGGCGCTGCTCAAGGAGGTCACCTCCAGCGACGGCCGGATCATCCTCTTCATCGACGAGCTCCACACCCTGATCGGGGCCGGCGCCGCCGAGGGGGCGATGGACGCCGGCAACATGCTCAAGCCGGCGCTGGCCCGTGGGGAGCTGCGCGCCATCGGCGCCACCACCTTCGACGAGTACCGCAAGCACATCGAGCGCGACCCGGCCCTGGAGCGCCGCTTCCAGCCGGTGCAGGTGGGCGAGCCCTCGGTCGAGGACACGATCAGCATCCTGCGCGGGCTCAAGGAGCGCTACGAGGTCCATCACGGGGTGCGGATCAAGGACTCCGCGCTGGTCGCGGCGGCGGTGCTGTCAAATCGCTACATCTCCGGCCGCCTCCTGCCCGACAAGGCGATCGACCTGGTGGACGAGGCCGCAGCGCGGCTGCGTATGGAGATCGACTCCATGCCGGTCGAGCTGGACGCGGTGGAGCGCCAGGTGCGCCAGCTGGAGATCGAGCGCGAGGCGCTGCGCAAGGAGAGCGACCGCGCCTCGGCCGAGCGGCTGCAGGCCCTCGAGCGGGAGCTCGCCGATTGTCAGGAGCAGGCGGTCGGGCTGCGGCAGCGCTGGGAGCGGGAGAAGGGCCTGATCGGGCAGGTGCGTTCGACCAAGGAGGAGATCGAGCGCGCCACCTTCGAGGCCGAGCGGGCTGAGCGGATGGCGGACTACGGCAAAGCGGCGGAGCTTCGCTACGGCCGGCTGGGCGAGCTCCGCCAGCGGCTGGAGGAGGAGCAGGCCAAGCTCGGCCAGGACCAGGGCGGCAGCCCACTGCTCCAGGAGGAGGTGGGTGAGGAGGACATCGCCCAGGTGGTGTCGCGCTGGACCGGGATCCCGGTCTCGCGGATGCTGGAAGGGGAGATGCACAAGCTCCTGGAGATGGAGGACCGCCTGCACCAGCGGGTGGTGGGCCAGGACGAGGCGGTGGCCGCGGTGGCCAGCGCGGTGCGGCTGGCCCGGGCTGGGCTCAACGATCCGCGCCGACCGCTCGGGTCCTTCATCTTCCTCGGCCCGACCGGGGTGGGCAAGACCGAGGTGGCACGCGCCCTGGCGGAGTTCCTGTTCGACAGCGAGGACGCCCTAGTCCGGTTGGACATGAGCGAGTACATGGAGAAGCATTCGGTCGCGCGGCTGGTGGGCGCCCCGCCGGGCTACGTCGGCTATGAGGAGGGTGGGCACCTCACCGAGGCGGTGCGGCGGCGCCCCTACGCCGTGCTCCTGCTCGACGAGATCGAGAAGGCACACCCGGACGTCTTCAGCATCCTGCTTCAGCTGCTCGACGATGGTCGGCTCACCGACGGCAAGGGTCGCACCGTGGACTTCCGCAACTGCGTCGTGATCATGACCAGCAACCTGGGCAGCCCGCTCATCGCGGCGCTCCCCGACCACCCCTCGGCGGAGCAGGAGCAGCGGGTCCGCGACGAGGTGATGGTCGAGCTGCGCTCACACTTCCGCCCGGAATTCCTCAACCGGATCGACGACGTGATCGTCTTCCAGCGCCTGGACGCAGAGCAGCTGCGCCGCATCGTCGGGCTGCAGCTGCAGCAGCTCGAGGGGCGCCTGACGGCCCGGGGGCTGGGGCTCACGGTTGAGCCGGAGGCCTTGGACTGGCTTGCCGAGCAGGGCTATGACCCGGTCTACGGTGCCCGGCCGCTGCGGCGGGTGCTGCAGCGGCAGCTGGGGGACCGGGTGGCACTGGCCGTCCTGCAGGGACAGTTCAAAGAGGGCGACACCGTGGTGGTTGGCAGGGGAGAGGGTGGGCTCACACTCAAGCCGACCCGGGGCAAAGACGGGCTGGAGCGAGATCCCGAGCCAGCGGAGGTCGAGGTGACTGGTGCCGTCGAGGTGGGCTCAAATCTCGGCGCGGAGGAGGCCTGAGCTCGCAGAACCGGTCAGGAGGAGCCGACTCTCAAGCGGCCCGAGGGTGAAGAGGGGCCGAGTCCCGAAGGCGGCGGCGTCGCACGGCGGTTGCCAGAAGGCGCAGGTGTCGAACGCAGACGCCTCCGGGCCCTAGTTGGGGGATCTGCAGCACGCTACACTCTGCCTCCCCGCCCCCCGCCGACGTAGCTCAGCGGTAGAGCAGCGGTTTCGTAAACCGCCGGTCAGGAGTTCGAATCTCCTCGTCGGCTCCCTCTCTTGACTTCAAATTGTACCGGCTTATGCCGTCAAATCCCAGTTCGTCACATCCTCTAGTTCGTCACTTTGGTTCGTCACAAGCCACTTTGTAGGGCAGGCGCGCGGAGCAGGCTGCCGAGCCTCTTGGCGGCGTCCTGCCGGAGTGACGGGCCCACCCCCGCGTAGGTGCTGGCGGTGAGCGCCACCGAGCTGTGGCCGAGCAGGTGACTCACCGTTGCGAGGTCGACGCCGCTGGCCAGCACCAGGCCTGCGTAGGCGTGGCGGAGGTGGTGCCAGCGCAGCTTGGGCAGGTCCGCCCGGCTCAGCGCGTCCTCGAAGGCGTGGGTAACGGAACTGCCGTGCCTCGGCTTCCCCAGGTCGGTGGTGAAGACCAGGTCGGCGATCGCTGGCCGCCAGCGTGACCCGGCGCCCAGCTGGGCCAGTCGCTGGGCCTGCTGCTCCTCGCGGAGCGCCGCCAGACCGTCCTCGGTCAGCGGCACGGTGCGCCGGCTGGAGCTGCTCTTCACTTCTACCAGCTGAGGTCGGTTCTGGACCCGCTGCAGGGCTTGGCCGATGTGAAGCTCGCCCGACTCAAAGTCGACGTCCCGCCACCTGAGGCCCAGGAGCTCGCCCTGGCGCAGCCCGGAGTTGAGGGCCACCGTGGCGAGCCTGCGTAGAGCCGGGTCGGCCATCGCCTCCAGGACGGTCCTGGCCTCGACAGGCGTGAGCACCTTGGGGTCGGTGCGCGGCACCCGCGGCGCGTCGGAGAGCTTGGCGACGTTGCGGCTCACCTCGCCGTTGCGCTCGGCGTCGGCCAGCGCGGCGCGGAGCACTGCCCGACAGTGACCGGCAGTCCGCGGGCTAAGGCCCGAGGTCTGGAGCCGAGCCAACATGGTGCCCACATTGGCCGGGGTCAGCTCGGTGAGCTTGGCGCGCCCCAGATGGGGGATGAGCTGTCCCTGGACTATCTGGCGGTAGCGGGTCATGGTGGAGGGCCGGAGCCGCGGCTCGACGGTCTCCAGCCACGACTTGAGATAGGTCGCTACGGTGACGCGGCGGTCGCCCGCGGGCAGCCCCTTGGAAAGGCGGCCGGCCTCCAGCTTGAGCTTGTCGATGACCTCCTGCTGGGTCGCGCCGTAGACCGAGCGGTAGTGACGCCCTTTTGAGTCGGTCCCGGTGTTGAGGCGCCCCTCCCAGCGCACGTCGACCCGGCCGTCCTTGCGCTTGACATTGCGCCGCCCGATCCAGCCCTCGCCCTGGCCGCGCCTGCGGGCCGTCACCGACTCCCCTCGCCGCTGAGGTAGGTCTCGACCGCGTCAAGAGTGACGCCGCGACCACCGGCCTCCCAGCCCAGGACGATCCGGTTGGAGTTCCGGCTCGTGAGCCAGAACAGGCCGTAGTCGAGCGCTCTGGGATCCCGGCGCCGGGACTTGACCAGCTGGAGCCCCTGCCGCTCAGCCATCCGCCGCAGCCGGTTCTCTCGCACCTTCGCCGCCGTGTCTGTGGTGCTGCTACTCATGCCTGAAAGTATACTGGAAGGGATGGCCGAAGGTAGGCTCAGCGGTCGGGTGCTGGGCCTTTCCGACGCCCCTGGAGAGTCGCAGCGCCCACGAGCAGCACGGCCGCGATCAGCAGCTCCAACGCCCGGAGCGGCCAGCTGGAGCCGAGCCAGGCTCCGGTCAGCAGGGAGAGTGCGACCACCCAGACCAGGCAGCTCCAGCAGCTGCGGATCATGCGTTCACCGGGGCGGCGACCTTGCGGCGGCTTCCGGGCCTGCTCTGGTCGCGAGCCTTGTAGCGGCAGCCTGGGGAGCAGAACTGCTTGCGGGTCTTGCCTGTGCCACCGCGGGTCACCTCAAACGGCGTCTGACAGACGGGGCACACCCCCCAGGAACGGCCGAGGTCCACTGCCTGGCGGGCCAGCTCCAGCTCCAGCAGTGCGGCGAGGCTGGCGGGCACGTACCGCTCAAGCGGCCCAGGGCCGTCGGTGTTCAGCTCGGCCGAGAACTGGCCTCGCAGACGGGGCTCCAGGATCTGGCGCACCCCGGTCCGTGCCGTGCTGATGAGGGTGGTGACGCGCCCAAGGGAGGGATCTGCCGGAGCACCGTGACCGGAGGCACCGCTCAGCCCAGCCAGCTCGGCCGCCCCGAACAGCGCGGTCAGCTGGGCGGCCAAGGCTCGTGTACGGTCCGCTCGACCCTCAGTCGAGCGACCCAGCTGCTGGCAGCCCTTGAGCACCGAACTCAGTCTCCTAAGCAGACTGAGCTCCTCCAGCCACGTCATGATCGGCTCGCCACGTATCGACGGGCTGCCGTCAGACGGGACTAGAAGTTGCGGCTTGCCGAGCCAGCCGAAGCGCGAGGCATATTTCATGATCTGAGCCGGGCGCGTGTCCTCCTCGGACCAGTCAGCCGGCAACCGCGAGTCGATTCCGAGGAACGCCTTGAGGGCGGCTCGCCGAGGAATCCTCCGGTAGGCCACCTCCAAGCCTTCCGGTTTGAATCGGCCGGCGGGGACCAGCCAGAGGCCAGCGCCGGCACGCTCGGGCGCTTCCGCAATCGCTCGCTCCAGCCGCTCGCGGCCCCATCGGTGGGCTAGCAGGCCCCACTGATCGCTGGGGTTGAGTGGCTGCTCCAGCAGCCCCAGCGAGTGGGTGAACAGCGCAGCCATCTGCCGGCCGTGAGGCTCCTCGTCAAACGGGGTCACCTCCAGGTCCGTCGCCCACCGCCAACCCTCCGACGGGACCCAGCCGTAGGCGCGCGACAGGGCGCCGGGGTCCGGCTCCAGCTCGCTGTCTGCTCCGAATGTCACCACGGATCGAGTGTAGACGCTCGGGCAGGAACGGGTGAGGATGAAAGCCATGACCGCTCTGTTGAAGCTCTCGGAGGTGGCCGACCGACTGCGCCAGGGGCGCACCAAGACGTATTTGATGGCCGAGCGCGGGGAGCTGCCTTGCATACGGATAGGGGGCGCCATTCGAGTCTCCGAAGACGCTCTGACCGCGTGGCTCGAGGCCCACACCACCGAGAGCCAAGAGGTGGCGTCCCGCTAGGGGAGCCGCCGCGGCGGGAGGGCCCGAAGGCCCTCACCGCCACCACGACGACTGCAAGACCGACCGGGCTGGACCCCGGCGCAAAGGGGACAAGCGCGATGGTACACGAAGAGACCGGCGGCGGCGGCGACTACGTCAAGGCCAGGCAGATCGTCGGCGAGAAGATCACGATCTTGGCCGGCGACTTCCAAGAGGGGAAGTTCGGGCCGGAGGTGCTCTACCAGATCCGCCGAGCCGACGGGAGCCCGGCCCAGCTCAGCCTTTCTCGGCGCCCGTTCCGCGAGCAGGGTTTGGCCCGGATCTGGACAGCGCTCGAGAGCAGCCCGCAGGGTGTTCCGGCAAAGCTCAGGAAACTGGAGCCCGACAGGGACGGCACCGAATTCGAAGTGTTCCTGTTCGATCCGTTCGAAGTCGGTCGCCAGCCTTCGCCAGAGCGCGTGGCCTGGGAGCGCCAGCAGGCTGGGGAGGACCCCAGCGACGAGGACTTGCGCCAGTTCGCCGCCGTCTTCGCCGACGATCCTGGCCCCAGGGAAGCCGACGCGCCGAGCCCGCACGACTTCGCTATGGGCGACTGATGAACTGCGCCAACCCGGACTGCGGCCACGTCCTCGACGTCGACCACGTCACCCTCGTCACGACCACCCACGTCCGGCGCTTCTGCAGCGTCGGCTGCATCGCCAAGGGCGAGCGAGCTCACCTGGACGCGCTCTTCGAGGATCCCCTCATCAACTTCGACAGCGAGCCACCCCCCGGGGTATCGAGCCGCCGAGACGTCCCCTACCACCCCGGCCCCCACCACCTGAACTGCCCCCTGGCGATGGGCCCGGACATGGACGGCCGAGACGCCGACCACGCGGTGATGTGGGCTCCGTGACAATGCCGTCCTCAACATGAGCGCCCTGGCCCTGGCCGTTTACGGTCCTAGCGCCGTAAGCCGGGACCGCCGCACCCGGGCAGAGCTGGACGCGATCGACCAGGCCATCGTCGAGGCGGTCGACGCCGATGCTCCGGTGACCCTGCGCGGGGTCTACTACCGGGTCGTCTCAGCGGGCGCGGTCGATAAGACCGAGGCCGGATATCGCCTGGTGGGCAGGGAGCTGCTAAAGCTGCGCCGCAGCGGCGGGGTGGACTACGCGGACATCACCGACGGCACCCGCTGGGTGACCAAGCCGACCAGCTGGTCGGGGCTCGAGGCGATGCTGGAGGACGCGGCCGTCTCATACCGGCGCGCTCTCTGGCGTAACCAGAAGGCCGAAGTCCACCTCTTCACAGAGAAGGACGCGATCTCCGGCATCCTGCTCCCGATCACCGAGAGGTGGGACGTGGGCCTCGGGGTCCTGCGCGGCACCAGCTCGGAGTCCTTCACCTGGAGCGTGGCGCAGGCGGTCCTGGCGTCCCCCAAGGAGCACATCTACCTCTACCAGCTCGGGGACCACGACCCCTCCGGGGTGGACGCCTGGCGGGCCTTCCGGGAGCGGCTTGTCCGCTTCCTGGGACAAGAGGTGACCCAGGAAGCGATCGACCTACTGTTCGAGCTTCTCCACTACGTCCCAGAGGGGATCGAGGTCGGCAAGCCGGCGGGGGTGCATCTGGAGGAGGACGACGAGCTCTTTGACGGTGACGAACTCTGGGACGACGACATGCTCGGAGAGGTGCGCGGTCCGGTACAGCTTCCTCGGGCGCGACGAAAGGATGCGCTCGATCACCTTCGAGCGCCTGGCGGTCACCCCGAGACAGATCAACGAGTGGTCGCTGCCCACCCGGCCGACCAAGACGAGCGATTCGCGTGCGGCGAAGTTCGAGGGTGAGTCGGTAGAGGTGGACGCCATCCCAGCCGCCCAGCTGCGCCAGCTGGTGGAGGCGGCGATCACCCGGCACATCGACCCCGAGGCGTTGCGGATCAACGAGGTGGCGGAGCGGTCGGAGCGGGAGATCCTCTCCGGCTTCATGGATCAGCTGCCGGGAGTGGCGTCGTGACCACCGCTGCTGACCTGCTAGCCGGCCTAGCCTGCGGACGCTCTGGCTGCCTCTGCGCCGCCGCAGTTCGTCGAGGTCACGGCCAGACCCACTGCCCCGGGCCCGGCCATGCCCACCAGGACGGCAAGCCGTCTCTGGGAGTGGCCGAGAAGGGCGGCAAGACGGTGTTCAACTGCCGGGTCGGGTGCAGCCAGGACGAGGTGATCGCGGGTCTGAAAGAGCGCCAGCTGTGGGCCAATTCCGTGCCGGCACGGAATTATTCGGCGCCGAATAGTCGGCCAGCGAAGGTCGCCACCACCACGAACTTCAACATCAAAGCGCTCGACGGCGAGGTCTGGGCGATCCACCGACGGGTGGATTTCGTCGACCGCTCGAAGGACTTCACTTGGCACCGGCCCAACGGCGAGACCGGGCTCAACGGCCTGCCGGCCACCGACCTGCCGCTGTTCAGGACCGAGCTGTTGAGCCAGCTGGTCGCCAAGGCGCCGGTGGTCATCGTGGAGGGCGAGAAGGCCGCGGTCGCCCTGGCTAACTGCCTGGACGGCCGCAATGTCGGGGTACTCGCGACGCTCGGCAGCGGAGTCACCCCATCGGATGCGGTACTGGCCTGCCTGGCGGATCGCCGAGTGGTGCTCTGGCCCGACAACGACGAGGCCGGACGGACGCATATGGCCAAGGTCTCGGCCGGGCTCCAGCGAGCGGGTGCGGCCGACGTGAGGTTCGTCGAATGGCTGGGCGCGTCGCCCCGCGGTGACGCTGCCGACTTCGTCGTCGGCCGGACCAGGGAGCAGGCGCTGGAACTGCTCAAGGCGGCGACGGCCAAATGGCCCCCCGGCGGCCCTTTTGGGGACGAGGCCCAAAGCGGATCCGGGTCCCGTTTTGGCAAGGACGAGCTCGACCAGCTGGTGCCGGTGGCCGGCGACTTCCTGAACGCTGAGCGCTTTCTGGTCGCCTACGGCGCCGACATCCGCTGGGTGCCCGAGCTGAAGACCTACTTCGTCTGGAACGGGTCTAGGTGGGAGGAAGACCGCACTGACCGGGCCCCGGCGGCGGCCCAGGAGACGATCTCCCAGCTGCGGCCCTGGGCGGCTGAGGAAGGGATTGCCGAGAGCGAGACCAAGCGGCGCTTCTCCCACTACCTCGCCAGCGCCAAGGGCGGCCGTGCCGAGGCGCTGCTGGCGGTGGCCCGGACCAGGATCGCGGTCGGGACCAAGGACCTTGACCAGCATCCCTACCTACTCGCCGCGAAGGGCGCGACGGTCGATCTGCGAACTGGCGAGTCCAAGGACCCGGACCGAGCCGACCTGATAACCCGCGGCTCTGACCATCCGTACCGACCGGACGCGGAGGGCGAGACCTGGACGGAGGTCCTGGAGACCACCTTCGGCGGCGACCAGGAGCTGATCGGGTACTTCCAGAGGCTCATGGGCTACGCCGCGACCGGGGTGGTCGCCGAGCACATCTGCCCGGTGTTCTACGGCCGCGGCGGGAACGGGCGCAGCACCATCCTGGGCGCGGTCTCCGACGTCCTGGGGGAGCTGGCGATGGTGGCGCCGGATGGCCTGTTCATCGCCCAGAGCCATCCCCAGCACCCCGAGCGGATCGCCAGTCTGCG
>JBOHUK010000155.1:0-2021 GCA_050734395.1 Candidatus Dormibacteria bacterium | reverse complement strand
CGGCCGATCGGCGACTGGTCCACCGAGATGATCTTGTCCAGCTGCTCCAGCCCGGTGATCCGGCGGTGGGCTCCAGCCCGCTGCCGGGTCTTGTGCAGCCGGTTGCTCAGCGCCTTGTAGACGACATCGTTGACCAGGGTCGACTTGCCGGACCCCGAAACCCCGGTCACACAGCACATCACGCCCAGCGGGAGCTTGACGTCGATATCCCTCAGGTTGTGCTCGGCCGCGCCCTCGATCATCAAATACCCGCTGGGCCGGCGGCGACGCCGGGGGAGCTCGATGACCCGCGTGCCGGCCAGGAACTGACCGGTCAGGGATTCGGGAATCCGGGCCACCTCCGCGGCCGTGCCCTCGGCCACCACGTATCCCCCGTGCTCGCCCGCACCCGGGCCCATATCCACGAGGTGGTCGGCGGCCCGCATCGTGCCCTCGTCGTGCTCCACGACCAGCACCGTGTTGCCCAGCTCACGGAGCCGGAAGAGAGTCGCCAGCAGCTTGCCGTTGTCGCGCTGGTGGAGCCCGATGCTGGGCTCGTCGAGGATGTAGAGCACCCCGGTGAGCCGAGACCCGATCTGCGTGGCCAGCCGGATCCGCTGGGCCTCGCCGCCCGAGAGCGAGGCCGCCGCCCGGTCCAGGGTCAGGTACTGCAGGCCCACATCCTGGAGGAAGCCCACTCGCTCGCGGATCTCCTTCAGGATGCGCCGGGCGATCAGCTCCTCGCGCTCGCTGAGCCGCCATCCGGCCAGCGTCCCGACCACCTGCTCCACCGGCTGCGAGCAGAAGTCCATGATCCCGAGACCGTCCACGGTCACCGCCAGCGACTCGGGTCGGAGCCGCTTGCCCTGGCAGTCCGGACAGGGGCGCTGCATCATCAGGCGCTCGATGCCCTCCTTGACCGCCTCCGACTCGGTCTCGCGGTGGCGCCGCTCCAAATTGGGGATCACCCCCTCGAAGCGCGCTCGGTAGCTGTGGACCCGCCCGCTGTGCCGGGAGCGGAATTGCATCGCCACCGTCTCCCCGGGAGGCAAGCCGAAGAGGATCAGGTCCTGCTGGCGGCGCCCGAGCCGCCGCCAGGGACGGTCCAGCGGGACGCCGTTCGCGCGGGCGACCGCCTCCACCAGCTCGCTCATCCACTGCTGCGCCGGGCCCCAGGACCAACCCGACACCGCTCCCTCGGCGATGCTCTGCTCCGGGTTGGTGACGACCGCGTCCGGGTCCACTTCCATGCGCGCCCCCAGGCCGGTGCAGGCAGGGCAGGCGCCGTGCGGGTTGTTGAAGGAGAAGCTGCGTGGCTGCGGCTCCTCCATCGAGAGCCCGTCGTAGACACAGGCGAACTGCTGGGAGAAGAGCATGTCGTCGAGCTTGCTGGCGGGGTCGGCGGGGGCCACCGTGACCGTGCCTCCCGAGAGCTGGGTCGCCTGCTCGCAGGCCTCGCGCAGCCGCGAGAGCGAACCCTCGCCCAGCACCAGGCGGTCCACCACGACCTCCAGGTCGTGCTTGTAGCGCTTGTCGAGGGCCGGCACCTCGTCCAGCTGGTGGACCCGGCCGTCGACGCGGAGCCGGACGTAGCCCTGGCGGCGGGCCAGCTCCACCACCGCCAGGTGCTCGCCCTTGCGGCCTTGGACGATCGGGGCCAGGATCAGGACCCGGGTTCCCTGGGGCAGATTCGCCACCTGGTCGGCGATCTGCTCGACCGTCTGCCGCGAGACCTCGCGCCCGCACTTGGGGCAGTGCGGGTGCCCCACGCGGGCGTAGAGCAGCCGGAGGTAGTCGAAGATCTCGGTGACCGTTCCCACCGTGGAACGGGGGTTCCGCCCGGCGCCCTTCTGGTCGATGGAGATGGCCGGTGAGAGCCCGTCAATGTGGTCGACGTCAGGCTTCTCCATCTGGCCGAGGAACTGCCGGGCGTAGGCGGACAGCGACTCCACGTAGCGGCGCTGGCCCTCGGCGTAGATGGTGTCGAAGGCCAGGGACGACTTCCCGGAGCCGCTGAGCCCGGTGACCACCGTCAGCCGGTC
>JBOHUK010000154.1:0-1768 GCA_050734395.1 Candidatus Dormibacteria bacterium | reverse complement strand
TGGGCAAGCGCGTTGACTACAGCGGGCGGTCGGTGATCGTGGTCGGGCCAGAGCTGAAGCTGAACCAGTGCGGGCTGCCCAAGCGCATGGCGCTGGAGCTCTTCAAGCCCTTCGTCATGCGCCAGCTGGTGGAGAAGGGCTTCACCCAGAACATCAAGAGCGCCAAGCGGATGGTGGAGCGCGCGCGCCCCGAGGTCTGGGACGTGCTCGACGAGGTGATTCAGGACCATCCGGTGCTGCTCAACCGAGCGCCGACCCTGCACCGCCTGGGCATCCAGGCGTTCATGCCGGTCCTGGTCGAGGGTTCGGCGATCCAGATCCATCCGCTCGTGTGCACCGCCTTCAACGCCGACTTCGACGGGGACCAGATGGCAGTTCACGTGCCGCTGTTCAGCGGGGCCATCGCCGAGGCCAAGAACCTGATGATGTCCTCGAACAACATCCTCTCCGCCAGCGACGGTAACCCGGTCGTCGCCCCGACTCAGGACATGGTCCTGGGCGCTTACTGGCTGACCATGCTGCCCAAGCCCCTGGAGGGAATTGACCCGCAGCAGCTGCGGCGCTACTCGTCGGTCGAGGAGGTGCTGCTGGCGTACGACACCCGGGTGCTGGAGGCCCACGAGCCGGTCCAGCTGCGGGTGGCGCGGCGGATTCTGGAGGCGGTGCCCGAGAAGGCCGACGCCGACGAGCGCCTGCCGCTGATCACCACCCCCGGGCGGGTGATCTTCAACGAGGTCCTGCCCTTGGGCAAGGAGGTGCGTGAGGGCGCCGAGGGCGAGCCGATGCGCTTCCAGAACCGGGTCTTCGACCGCAAGGAGCTGCGCGCCCTGGTGGCGGAGTGCTTCCGCCTCTACGGCAACCAGGTGACGGCGGAGATGGTCAACGACATCAAGCGCCTGGGCTTCGACTACGCCACCCGCTCCGGGGTGACTCTCTCCGCCATGGACATCAAGACGCCGCCGGAGAAGGCGGCGATCATCGCCGAAGCCGACAAGGCGGTCGACGAGGTCGCTCTGCAGCACCGGCGCGGGCTGATCACCGAGGACGAGCGCTACGGCAAGACGGTCGAGATCTGGACCCAGGCCACCGAGTCGGTGACGCAGGCGACCATGGCCCACTTCGACCCCTTCAGCTCCGTTCTGCTGATGTCGCAGTCCGGGGCCCGCGGGACGTACCAGCAGATCCGCCAGCTGGCGGGGATGCGGGGCCTGATGGCGGATCCCACCGGGCGGATCATCGACATGCCCATCAAGGCCAACTTCTCCGAGGGGCTGGCGGTGCTGGAGTACTTCATCTCCACCCACGGCGCCCGCAAGGGGCTGGCCGACACCGCCCTGCGCACCGCCGACTCCGGTTACCTCACCCGGCGGCTGGTGGACGTGGCCCAGGACGTGATCGTCCGCGAGGAGGACTGCGGCACCACGGCCGGGATCTGGCTCTCGGACCTGAGCCAGGAGGGCGAGCCCTTCATGGAGCGGCTGGCGGGACGGGTCACGGCCGCCGACGTGGTGAAGGCTGACGGCCAGGTCGTGCTCGGGACCGGGGAGGAGATCACCGACCAGCTGGCCCGCCAGATCGTGGAGCTGGGGGTCGAGCGGGTGCGGGTGCGCAGCGTGCTCACCTGCGCCGCCAGGAGCGGGGTCTGCCGCTTCTGCTACGGGCGCAACCTGGCCACCGGCCGGCTCGTGGAGATCGGGGAGGCGGTCGGGGTGATCGCGGCCCAGTCGATCGGGGAACCGGGCACCCAGCTGACCATGCGGACCTTCCA
>JBOHUK010000153.1:0-3538 GCA_050734395.1 Candidatus Dormibacteria bacterium | reverse complement strand
CGGCAGCCCGGCGGCGCGGTACTTGTACTGGAGCGGGGGAGCGGTATAGCCCCAGCCGCCCAGGAGCCCGACCGCGCCCAGCACCAGGAGCGGCCAGCCCCGGGCGAGGATCAGGACGACCCCGATCGCGGTCGCCAGCAGGAAGGCGGTCGCTACCAGGGCGAACGCCTCGCGCTCCCGCACCCGGCCGGTGAGCAGCGCCTGGCTGGCCCGCGGCGAGGTGATCGCGTCCACCCCCCGGCGCACGTCGTAGATCTCGTTGGTGATGTTGGTCCCGACCTGGAGGAGCACCGCCCCCGCCAGCACCAGAAGGAAGAGCGGCCAGGAGAAGCGATGCTGTCCGGCTGCCAGCGCCCCTGCCGCGGCCACCGGCACGATCGAGGCGGTGAGCGCGAAGGGCCGGAAGATCTCCGCCCAGCCCCGGAGGTGGCGGCCCAGGCCGATCGTGTCGTCGGAGCTGGTCTGCCGCGCCCTGCCCCAGGCGGGGCTGAGCGCGCCGGCGCCGCCGTAGATGGCGGCCGCCTCCAGGACGGCCTCCACCTGCCCCTCCTCCTGGACCACGGGCTGGAGGATCGGCAGGGTCATACCCGCCTGCTGGAATTGCTCGGCTTTGGCCGCGACCTCCTCGCGGGTGCCGCAGAGGAAGAAGGCGTCGACCAGCTGGTCGGGTATGAGCGCCGCCGCCCGGTGGTACTCCTCCGCGCGCCAGGCGGCGAAGATGCCCTGGCGCAGCGCCGGGTCCTGGCCGGCCCGGCGCATGGCGATGTCGGTCTGCACGGAGAGCATGTAGATCGCAAAGGGCTCGCGCTTGGCCCGGTCCAGGGCCGCGCGGCGGCTCTGGTCTATGAGGCAGAGCAGGTAGCCTCCGATCTCGATCGCGCTCGGGTCGCGACCGGCCGCCACCGCCGCCGCCCGGATCCGCCGCACCGCCAGCGCCACCGCCTGGATGGGCTCGGCGGGACGGGCGAGGTAGCCGTCGCAGGCCCTTCCAGCGAGCTCGTGGAACGCCCGGCGATAACCCGCTGCCCAGAGGGGAACCTGATGCACCGGGGGGAACATCGGCTCCAGCTCCGGCAGACCCTCGGGCGTCGCCAGCCGCTCGCCGCGCCAGAGCTGGCGCAGCTCCGCCATGGTCTGCTCCACCTTGGCGATGGCGGCATCGGGCTCGTACGGGATCCCCATCTGCGCCAACCGCAAGGGCAGAGCCGTGCCCAGCGCCAGCGAGACCCTTCCCGGGGCTAGGTCGTCGAGAGCGCTGACGGTCATCGCCAGCAGCACCGGGTGGCGCGTGTTGGGGTTGAGGGCTCCCAGCCCGATCCCGATCCGGGGGACCTGGGCGGCGACGGCGGTGGCGTAGGTCACCGAGTCCCGGGCGAAGTAGGACTCGTGGAACCAGATGGAGTCCACGCCCATGCGCTCGGCCTGCTCCGCCTGGCGCAGCGCATCACGGACCTCGCCCTGGGCGTTGAGGCCCAGGCCCACGGCGCGCGCCAGGGAGGGCATCGCTCGCTCCTCCTTGATCCGTGCCTCGGCCGCTGGCCCCCCGCCGGCCCGGTGGCGGGGTGGGTGAGATCAAGCGTAGTGGCTGTGCCCGGCCGGGGACAGCCTCAGCTCAGCAGCACCACCACGGCGCTGCGGTCGTCCCGCTTGCGGGCGATCGCGATCAAGCGCTCGGCCGATTCCCGGGGATCGGTGCCCGCGACCGCCTCGGCGATCTCTTGCTCGGTGATCAAGTCCGGAGTGAAGTCTCCGGTCACCCCGTCGGTCACCAGCACCAGTCGGTCCCCTGGCTGCAACTGCAGTTGGCCCGTCTGGCGTAGCTCGCTGCCCGGGAATCCGGCCGCGTTGTCCAGCCAGTTGCCCTCGCCCTCGTCGACCGTGACCTGGGTGCCGCGGCCCGCGCGGACCAGGTACAGCCGCGAGTCCCCGACCGACACGTAATGCAGGCGGCGACCCACGACCCGGCAGGCGGTGACGGTCGTGGCGCCGAGGCGCAGGCGCATGATCTCCTGGTGGGCGTGCTGGCACCCGGAGCGCAGCTGCTCCAGCGGCTCCCCGTCCAGTGCGTGACACGCCTCCCACAGCAGGCGGGAGGCCAGTTCGGCCGCCTCGCCGCTGCGCGAGAACTCCCCAACGCCGTCGAAGACCCCGAAGAGGCCCAGTTCTGGGTCGCATAGGATCCGGTCCTGGCCGTGAAGGCTGAGCTCAGCGCTGCCCGCGCGCCAGGGTGGGCCCGTGGACATCACGCCAAGACCAGCACGGCGTCACCCCCGCGAGGCCGGAGGCGCGCTGCGCTAGCATGCCGCCGGGCCGGTCGCCCGGCAGTCAGCCAACCGCAGCCTGGGAGTCTCAGCATCCTTTCATCCCCGATGGCCGCCGCTCCTAGCGGGCGGCGGTGCCAGGCCAGTGTAGGTTCGGCTGCAAGACCGGCCCGCGCAGTGCGCATATGGGCCTGACATGCCAACACTGAACTCGATTGCCCGAACCGCGATCCTGGCGGCCGCGCACAACCGCGGCACCGAGGCCCTGGTGAACCGCTTCGGCATGCGTCTGGGGGCAGCGCGCTTTGTGGCCGGCGAGACTCTGGAACAGGAGTTGCAGCTGCTGCGCCGCCTCACTCAGCAGGGGTTCAAGTGCAATGCCACCGAGTTGGGTGAAGCGGTAACCAGCCAGGAGGATGCCGACGGCGCCGTCAGTGACTACCAGGAGCTGCTTCAGCGCATTGCTGCTGAGCGGCTCAACGCCAGCGTCGCCATCAAGCTCACCTTGATGGGCCAGGACATTGAGGCGCAGCTGGCGCTGGAGAACATGAGCCGGCTGCTGCGCATCGCGTCAGAGTTGGGCCTCTTCATGCGGCTGGACATGGAGAACTCCGCACACGTCGAGGGAACCCTGACCACGTACCGACAGCTGCGCCAGGCGGGATTCGACAACATCGGCTGCGTGCTGCAATCCTGCCTGCGGCGCAGCGCTCAGGACCTGGAGGAGCTCCTGCCGCTGGGACTCAACCTGCGGCTCGTCAAGGGCGCCTACCTCGAGCCCGCCTCCATCGCTTACACCAGGAAAACTGACGTCGACGCCAACTACGTGCGCCTGCTGGACCGGGCGCTGTGCGCCGGGAAGTACACCGCCGTTGCCACCCACGACCCGCGCATGATCGAGCACACGGTCAACTTCACCGCCGCCCACGGCATCGGCCCTGACCGCTTCGAATTCCAGATGCTTTACGGGGTGCGGCCCCAGCTGCAGCGCCAACTGCTGCAGCGCGGCTACACGGTCCTGGTCGCGACCAGCTACGGCAGCCACTGGTACCCGTTCTTTATGCGGCGGCTGGCAGAGAGGCCAGCCAACCTGCTCTTCCTGGCCCGCAGCCTCATGCACACCTAGGGCCGACGGCCACCCGGAGGCAGCGCTCTCGGCTGCCCCCAGGGAATGCGAGCAAAGAGGGGCTCGCAGCGCCTCCCTGCCTCCTCGCGCAGTGCGAGCCCGGGGCCCGTTCCCCCTCCACGTCGACCGAGAGGCTGGTACGCGATAGTCC
>JBOHUK010000152.1:0-5211 GCA_050734395.1 Candidatus Dormibacteria bacterium | reverse complement strand
TCCTCGCCCACTTCGGGTTCCCCTGGGTGGAGCAGGCGATCTCGGTGGTGTGGATCCGGCGCAACTGCTACCTGGAGCTCTCGGGCTGGTCGCCCAAGTACATCCCGGAACTGGTCTGGCGCTACGCGCGCTCGATCTTCCCCGACCGCGTGGTCTTCGGCACCGACGCCCCGGTGATGACGGCGCAGCGCTGGCTGCAGGACTTCGAGGGGGTGCCGCTCCCCGAGGAGATCAAGCGCAAGATCCTCTACGAGAACGCCGAGCGGCTCCTGGCACCACCCCAGGAGTAGTTGGGCCGCCGGAACCCCGCCGCCGGCGACGCCCGCCGCGGCGGCTGGCCCGGACCGCTCAACCTCACCGCGGGCTCAGGGCGTGGGGGACAGGGCGGCCGCCAGGGTCTTCTTGGACACCTTGCCGAAGGCGGAGAGCGGAAGGTCCTCCACCAGCTCGAGGCGCTCGGGGAGCTTGAACTTGGCCACCCCCAGCCCGAGCAGGTGCGCCCCCAGTTCCTCCAGGCTGAGCGATCGCCCGGCTCGCAGGATCACGCAGGCGCACATCCTCTCCCCCAGCACCGGGTCCGGGACGGGCACACAGGCGACGTTGCGCACCGCGGGATGGGTGAGGATCAGGTTCTCCACCTCCTCCGCGGAGATCTTCTCGCCGCCGCGGTTCACCAGGTCCTTGATCCGTCCCTCGACCAGGTACGCCCCCGAGGGGTGGCGGCGCATCAGGTCCCCGGAGCGGTAAAAGCCGTCGGGGGTGAAGACCCGCGGGTTGTAGTCCTCGGCCCGGTAGTAGCCGCGCAGGGTGTAGGGCCCGCGCACGGTTAGCTCGCCCACCTCGCCCGGGGCCACCTCCGCCCCCTCCTCATCGGTGAGCCGCACCTCGTCGTCGGGCGAGACCGGGAAGCCCACCGTCTCCAGGCGGACCTCCTCGGGATCGGTGGGGCGGGTGAAGAAGAGCGTGCCCTCGCTCATCCCGAAGTTCTCCTGCACGAAGGCGTTGGGGAAGATCCGGGCCAGCTGCCGGCGCACCTCCGGCTGGAGGCGCTGGCCGCCGGACTGCAGCAGGCGCACCGAGCTGAGGTCGGTGCGCTGGGCCAGGGGGTCCGCCAGCCAGCGGATGTAGAGAGCGGGCACCGCCGCCACATGGGTCACCCCGTGGTCGGCGATGGCCGGCAGCGCGTCAGCCGCCCTGGTGCTGGCCGCCAGCACCACCCGCCCGCCGTGCAGCAACAGCCCCTGGACCCCGGGGCAGGCCAGCGGCATGTTGTGGGCGAGCGGCAGCACGCACAGCTGGACGCTCTCCTCACAGATCGCCTGGGCCTGGGACGCCAGCCGGGTGTTGTAGACGTAGTCGTTGTGGGTACGGGGGATCAACTTGGGGATGCCGGTCGTCCCCCCCGAGAGCAGCAGCAGGCAGGGGTCCTGGGGATCAATGTCCAGCCGGGGCGGCTCGTCCCCCTCGAGCTGGAGCAACTCGTGGCGCATCAAGGTGTGGCGCAGGCTCGGGCCCCGGGCCCGCAGCTCCGCCGCCAGCTCGGGGTCGCTGCCGAAGTAGGCCTGGGCCTCGGTCAGGTTGACGTAGTGCTCCAGCTCGTAGCGCCGGTGGGCGGCCAGCGCCATCACCGGGATCACCCCGAGCCGCTGCAGGGCGAAGTGGAGGATGACGAACTCCGGGCAGTTGGGCAGGTGGATCACGACCCGGTCCCGCGCGCGCAGCCCCAGGCGATAGAGGCCGCCCGCCAGCCGGGCGCTCGCCTCCCCCAGCTGTGAGTAGCTGAGCGCGATCGCCCCGGCCACCAGCGCGGTTCGCGAGCCTCCGGAGGCGAACAGCGGCGAGAAGACCTGGTCCAGGGTCTGGTCCTGCCAGTAGCCGAGCTGGCGGTAGCGGGCCTGGAACTCGGGAGGGTAGGGCACCACCCCGTCCAGGGGCGTCAGCGGTGACTGAGCGATCTGGCTGCCGACCTCCATACCTACAGAGGTAGGTATCCTAGCCGCCCCACCCCCGGGACCGCCTCAGCCGGTGAGGTCGGAGAGTTCCTCGCCACCCTCCTCGGCGCCGAAGTCGGTGAGGCTGAGCAGCCCCGGGCCGTACTCCGCCTCGAGCTCGGCCGGGAAGTCGCTGTAGATGCGCTGCACGAAGAGGTCGTGGCGGATGTAGGCCTTGAGCAGGCTGGCCAGCAGGGGGCTGTCGGCGCAGAAGCCCTGGTCGGGCTGCCCCTCCCGGGCCAGCAGCCACAGCGCGAAGCGGGAGTCCACCGCCACCGCCAGGTGACGGACCCGCCGCGACGAGTAGAGGGTGCCCTCGGTGCTGGCATGGCGGATCACCCGCCCCGAGGGAGCGGAGAAGGGCAGGGCGCCGAAGTGCAGCAGCACGAACTCCACCCCTCGGGCGGAGGCGGCCTCAACCGCCTGGGCCAGCGGCTTGAGCTCGTCGCGGCGGGCGTGCAGGTACACCCGGGTCTGGGCGCCCTCGATCGCCTCCCGGGCCCGTTCCAGGCCCTGTGAGAGGCTGTCCAGGCGCTGCACCGCCAGCGCCCGGCCCGACTCGACTCCCTGGGGCAGCCCCTCCAGGCCGGTGCGGGCCCGCTCCAGTCGGCGGCGGAAATCCCGCTCCAACCGCGCCAGCAGGTCGGCGGGCGGGACCGCGGCGTAGCGGGCGGGACGGCTCTGGGTCTGGGCCGCCGCGCCCCGCTCTACCAGCCGGCGCAGCGTCTCGTAGACCTTGGGCTGGGGCACCCCGGTCTGGTTGGAGATGCGGTAGCCGGTGCTGCCCTCCCCGAGCAACAGACCGACATAGGTACGGGCCTCATAGGTGGAGAAGCCCAGCCGGACCAGCTCCTCGGCGACCGAGCCCGGAGAGCGGTCCGTCAGCAAGTTCGAGCCGCGTGGGCTCTGGGCACCCCTCTCCGCCGCTGGGTCCGGGAGCTTCCGGCCGGCCGCCGCCCCTGCCTTCCGGTTCACGCCGACCGCCGCGGCCCTCCTTGATGGCGAAGTCAGGAGACGTGCTCCCTACGATCGAAGGTACTATCATAGAGGGGGCGGCTACGGGACGGCAGCAACCCGTCCTGGCAGGGCTGGCGGAGCGCCGGATGAGGGGTGCGCAGTGATCATCGACGCCTATTCCCACGTCTTCCCCGAGCCGCTGATCGAAGCCATGGCCGGGGTCAAGCCCGGCGCCGAGCTGCAGGCGCTGCGCGAGCAGAGCCCGTACCTCCGGGACCCAGAGCGCCGGCTCCGGTACCTGGACCAGCACCACTTCGACGTGCAGGTGCTCACCCTGGCCCGCCCCCCGGTCTGGCTGGGGATCGAGCGCCAGGACCTCCACCGCCTCACCCGGCTGGCCAACGACGCGATCGCCGAGTTCTGCGCGACCCACCCCGACCGTTTCCTGGGCGTCGGCGTGCTGCCGGTGATGGACGAGGAACTGCTCCCCGAGCTGGAGCGGCTCCAGGGCGAGCTCGGGCTCAAGGGAGTCTTGATCTTCTCCAACATCGAAGGAGCCGCCCTGGACGACCCCTCCATGTGGCCCCTCTACCAGCGCGCGCACGAGCTGCGGCTGCCGATCTGGATCCATCCCCAGCACGCCCCCGCCCACAGCTGGATCCGCCGCGACCTGCTCGACCGGATGGTGGCCTGGCCCTTCGACACCACGGTCGCCATGCTCCGTCTGGTGCTGGGAGGGGTGCTGGAGCGCTACCCCGACCTGCGCTTCGTCACCCACCACATGGGCGGGATGGTGCCCTACTACGCCAAGCGCATCGAGGCCTTTGCCGAGCGCATGGTCGAGGAATACTCCCGGCTGGGAATGGCGCACCAGAGCCAGGACCTGCGCACGCCGGTGCTGGAGCAGCTGCGACGCTTCTACAACGACAGCGTCAGCAACGGCTCAGCGTCGGCTCTGCGCTGCGCCCTCGACTTCTTTGGACCGGAGCACATCCTATTCGGCACCGACTTTCCCTTTGGGCCCCAGGGCGGTGAGCTCTGGCCCCTGGAAGAGCTGGAGGTGATCCAGCAGGCGGAGATCCCCGACGCCGCCCGCCGCCAGATTCTCCAGGGCAACGCTGAGCGCCTGTTGGAGCGGCGGCCCTAGGCTCAGCCTGGGCGCCCGTTGGAGAGCGGCACCTAAGGGCACCGGCAGCCTGACGGCTGTATCCGCCCCCGAGCAGTTGTCCCAGCTGACCTCACTTTTGATGGGGTCGAGCGGGTGACCGCCTTATCGAAGGCAATGGCGTTGGCTCGTCCAGAGCGCCATTGTTGACAATTGCCAACAGGCGAAGGTATCCTCTTGCCTAGGCCACGGCACCCAAGCAAGGAAATCGAGGCTGCTGTATCCGACGCCGAGGCACGTGGGTGGCGCGCAAGGTTGGGCGGTGGCCATCCCCTGGGCGACCCTATGGTGTCCCGAGGAATCGAGGGAAGGTTGCCACTTCTCGGTCCACTCGACCCCGCGGGATCCGTCGGTCCACGCACGTCAGCTCAGACGGAGAATCGAGCGCTGCCCCCACTGACAATCTGCAGTCTCGACCCCTTGGGGTGCGCGCATCGCACGCCCCAAGGGATGAGTTAGGAGGTGCGGCAGGAGTGCAGCAATTCACATTCACCCTTATCCTCTCGGGCCCTGACCCCACCGAGCCCGCCACGTTCGGCGCTCTCGCGTCTGGAGGTTGTGACGATGCCCTGTTCGGCGTGACCGCAGGGGTCGCTTTCGCCGACTTCGAAAGGGACGCGGCGACAATCGGTGACGCCGTGCTCGGCGCCATCCACGATGTCGAGTCGGCGGTGCCTCAGCTTGTCACTCTGCGCGTTGAACCCGAGGAGCTCGTGAGCGCCTCCGGCATCGCCGCCCGCATCGGACGGTCGCGTGAGGGTGTCCGCCTCTGGATCGCGGGTCGGAGGGGACCGGGCGGCTTCCCGAAGCCGGTCGCCCGCATCGACAAAAGGACCCGGCTCTGGAAGTGGAGCGAGGTGTCGCGCTGGCTGGCACCAGTAGTCGGGTGGTCCCTCTCACCGGACGGCGAGGTGCTGGCCGGGATCAACGCCTGGCTGGAAATGCGCCGCTACGCCCCGACACTGGATGGCTCCCTGAGCCGGCCGGACCTGATCAGTCTCTGGAAGGAGGAGCTGGCGCGTCTGTCTGCCTGACCTGATCATTTCCTTGCGCACCGGTGATGGCGCCGGATGTCTTCGAGCTGCGGAACTTGGCGAG
>JBOHUK010000151.1:0-11992 GCA_050734395.1 Candidatus Dormibacteria bacterium | reverse complement strand
TCGGTGGGCAGGAGCAGGTGGGTCGCCGTGCCCACCTGGGCGATGGCCGAGTTGTGGAAGACCTCCCCGAAGGCGCCCGCCACCCCTCCCAGCCACATGGTGCCGAAGGCGATGACCGCGATAACCGCAGCGGTGATGGTCGAGATCCTGGTGCTCAGGGCCAGGGTGAAGGTGAGCAGGATGAGCCCCTCGACCACCAGGGCAGCCTCGGCCGCCACCGCCTGGCTGGGGAAGAACCCGGTGGTCCAGCGAACCAGGAAGAACTCCAGGGTCACCGAGGCCACGGTGTAGGCGGTCATCGGCACCGCCAGCCCCAGCCAGCGCCCCAGCAGCAGCTCCTCCCGGCGGAGCGGCCGCGCCAGCAGCGCCTGCGTGATCCCGGCCTCCAGGTCGCCCGAGATGCTGGGGGCGGCCAGGAAGGCGCAGGTCAAGGCCAGGACGAAGCTGAACATGAACATCACCAGCAGCAGCAACTGGCCGGACGCGGTCTCCAGCTCGCCCTGGGTGAGGGGATGGCCCGCCAGGTGCAGCCCGGGGACCCGGGAGAAGCCCCAGGCGGTGAGCGCGATCACGATGGCGGTGAGCGCCAGCAGCGCCAGCACCAGCTTGCGCCGGCTGAGCTCGCGATACGTGAGCCGGGCGATCACGAAGGTCGGGCTCACCCGCCGTCCACCAGTTGCAGGAAGCGCTCCTCCAGGGTCTGCTGGCCGGGGTCCACGGCGAACACCCGCCCACCCAGCGCCACGATCTCGCTGACGACCTCCGGCACCACCTTGGGGGGGACTCCCGGCAGGGTGAGCCAGTCCCCGTCCAGGCTCAGCTCGCCGAAGTGGCGCAGCCGCTGCAGCGCCGGCCCGGTCAGACCCTCGCAGCGCACCCGCAGGCCGGTCGTGGCGAGCAGCTCGCCGAGCCGGCCCTCCGTCACCACCCGGCCGTGGTCCACGATCGCCACCCGGTCGCAGATCTGCTCCACCTCGGAGAGCAGGTGGGAGTTGAGAAAGACCGCCACCCCACGCTCGCGCAGCTGGCGGATCACGTCGCGGACGTCATGCCGCCCCACGGGGTCCAGGGCCGAGGTGGGCTCGTCGAGCAGGACCAGCTCCGGGTCTCCCAGCAGCGCCACCCCCAGCCCGAGCCGCTGCTGCATTCCCTTGGAGAAGGTCTGCACCCGGTCTTCCCCCCGTTCCTCCAGCCCCACGATGCGCAGCGCCGAGGAGATCTCCCCGGCCCAGCGCGAGCGCGCCACCCGGGCCAGCTCCAGGTGCAGGGCCAGGACCTCGCTGGCGCGCAGCCAGCCCTGGTAGCGGAAGAGTTCGGGCAGGTAGCCGACCCGGCGGCGCGACTCCGGGGTGCCCAGCGGCGAACCCAGCACCATCCCCTCGCCCCCCGACGGCTGGGCCAAGCCCAGCAGCAGCTTGACGGCCGTGGTCTTGCCCGCCCCATTGGGGCCGAGGAACCCGAAGACCTCGCCCCGCGGCACCGTCATGTTCAATGAGTCCAGCGCCACGGTGGTCCCGTAGCGCTTGGCCAGCCCCACCGTGTGGATGGCCGGGCTGTGGGTGCGCGCGGTCCGTCCCCCGGGTGGTGCGGTGTCGGCCGCCCCCGGGCAGGTCGCCGTGTCAGCCACGGGCCAGCTGCAGCACCGTCTCCTCGTCGACCAGCCCGCCGATGGCGCGCAGGGTCCCGCCATGCTCCCAGACCACGGCCGCCAGCAGCGGGCTGGCTTGGGCGAAAAGCACCGCCGGCGAGCCCTGTACCTCGGTGCGCTCAGGGCTGCCCAGGCCCGCCAGCACCGGAATGGGCAGGGCGTTGAGCGGGTCGCCCAGCTGCCGGATGGCCTGGGCCAGCGAGGGCGGCAGGAAGGGCAGACTGAGCATGTAGGACTCCAGCTGGGAGACGGTCACTCCGGTCGAGTCCAAAACCGGGGAATGCAGCCCCACCAGCGCCAGCGTCGGCAGCGTACCGGAGCCGCTCCCAGCGCCCGGTGAGCCCGCCCGCCGCCCCGAACTCGGGTCCGAGGGGCGCTTGGCGGTGCTCGAGGCGTGGCTGACGCTGCCCCCCAGCCCCAGGCCGCGCAGCACCTCGCCCAAGCCCTGCGAGGGCGGCCCCTGCAGACCGTAGATGGCCAGCACGCCAGGCCCCACCGTCTCGCGCAGCTGGCTGCCGTCGAAGCCGGCGGGGAGTGCGGGCAGGATCACCCCGGCGGCGGCCGCCGCCGCCTGCAGGCGGGCGGCGCTGAAGGTGAAGGTGGCGCTGATCTTGGGCACCAGGAAGAAGCTCGGGGACCCGGTGACCCCGGCGGGCGGCGACGCGGGCAGGGTGAGGGTGGTCCCCGAGGCGGCCTCCGCCGCCTGGAGGCTGCCCTCCGGCACCAGCTCCAGGCGCTCGGGGCGGGAGAGCTGCCCGAACTCCTTGAGGTGCGGCAGGGCCAGCAGCTCCGCCGGGGTCACCGTCACCGGCTCAACCTTGGTCGGAGCGAAGATCTCGGTCCACTTGACCCCGGCCAGCGCCGTCCCGGTGCCGGTCGCCAGCACCGCCACGCCCGCCAGCGCCAGCACCGTGGCGGGACGCAGGGTGAGGCGGGGCAGCCGCAGGGTCGCGCGCCGGCCCTGGGGCCCGGACCGGCCGCTGCGGCTGGCCAGGCGAGGCTGGAGGCGGCGCCAGGCTCCAGCGGGGTCGACGGCCCAGCCCGGCGCCGCCTCCAGCAGCACCTCGGCTTGGGCCAGCTCTTGGGCCAGCAGGCGGCTGCGCTCGGTGCAGCGCGAGCAGCCCGCCAGGTGGTCCTTGGCGCGGTCGGCCACCAGCAGCGGCTCCTCGAGGAGGCGGCGCAGCTGGCCGTCAGCGGGATGCAGCACGGTCCTCATGCTCGACCTCCTGGCGCAGGGCACGCTCGGCGCGGCGCAGGCGCGCCCCCACCTGGTTGACGGGGAGGTTCAGGGCCAGCGCGACCTCCGCGTAGGAGAGTCCGCTGTAGCGCAGCATCAGCAGGCTGGCCTGGTGGGGCCTAATCCGCCCCAGGGCGCGGCGGACCACGTCCTGGGCCTCGTGGGCCAGCACCTGGGCTTCGGGGCTTGCGCCGGGGACCTCCTCGTGCGCCTGGCCCCGTTCCCGGCCGCTGCGGCGGCGCTCCGAGCGCAGCCGGTTCAGCGCCAGGTGAGCGGACGCCAGCCGCAGCCAGCCACCCGCTCCCTCGCGCCCCTTGGGGAAGCGCACGTGGAAGTCGAGGAACACCTCCTGGGCGACGTCCTCAGCGGCCTGCCGCTCCTGCAGCACCCGGGCCGCCACCGCCACCACCGCCGGGTACTCGGCGAGGAAGAGGGCCTCGAAGTCAGCCGCCACCCGGGCCACCGTCTTCGGCGAGCGCAGCGGCGAGCGCAGGCGGCGGGGAGCCGGGAGGCTGCCGGCGGAGGTGTTCACGTCTGCTTGAGCACCGCGGGGGTCGGAAATGTGACACCTCCCGGTGGCCGGGGCCAGCTAGGGGCTGGGCGACGGCGAGGGGGACGTGCTGGCGGTGGGCGTCGGGGAGGTTTTGGGCGAGGGGGTCGGAGTGGCCTTCGGCGACGGGGTCGGGGTGGGCTTGGGAGTGGGCGTCTCCACGACCACCGCCGCCGTGGGGCAGCCGAACGGCACCGAGGGCACCGAGATGCTGGGAGTGGGTGACGGCGAGGTGGCGGGCGAGCCGCTGGGGGTGGGCTGCAGGTGGATCACGATCGGGGTGCTCCGGGGGCACGGCGGGGTGGGCGGCACCGCGGTCGGCGAGACCGCCCTGACCACCAGGGCCACCAGCACCGCCAGGCCGCCCAGCAGCACCGTGCCGATGAAGGTGACCGCCCCCCACTCATGGCGGAGGAAGCGCCGGTTCAAGTCAGCTCTAGCCCTTCACGCCCGATCCGGCCCCGCCATCGCTGCCAGGATAGCCAGCCCAAGCTGCGCGCCTGCTGGCGCAGCCGCAGCGAGAGCGGCGGCCCTGCCGGGCGGCGGAAGCGCTCCAGGGGCCGGGTCTGGCCCGACTCGATCGCCCGGCGCAGCTCCGCGGCGGTGGTTCCCTCGAAGGTGGTCACGGTCCGGGCCAGGTCGTGCGCGCCGAAGTGGCTGTCGCTGGAGCCCAGGGCCGCCCCCAACCGGTCCTGGTGGAGTGCGTAGAAGCGGTCCAGCTCCCGGACCCGGGCCGCGGTGGTGGGGCACGTGTGGCGCAGCTCGATGCCGTCGACGGGCAGCTCCGAGATCAACCGGCGCAGCGCCCCTGGGGTGATGGATGCGAAGTAGGTGGGCATCCAGGGGTGGGCGAGCACCGCCAGCCCCCCTCGGTCGTGGATGGCCCGAATAGTGTCTGGGAGCCCCATGCCCATCGGCACCGGGCCGCTGAGGAAGAGCCCCAGCACGTGGACGCTGGCCGGGGCCCTGGTGGTCACCTCCTCCCCCGCCACCACCTCGACCCCGAACTCTGCGCCCGCCTCCTTGGCCTCGGCGCAGCCGCTGAAGGTGTCGTGGTCGGTGATGGCGACCACGCTCAATCCGGCCTGGGCGGCGGCGCGCACCAGCTCGCGCGGGCTGACCATGCCATCCGAGGCGGTGGTGTGGGCGTGGGGGTCCGCCACCCCCGGAGCCGGAGCCACCGCCGGGGCCCCTGGGGCGGGGCTCAGCGCCCCAGCCCCGGGCCCACCGCCGAGGTGGGGGCGGGGCGGTCGCCGTCGTCGGGGGGCTCGTCCTCGTGCGGCGGCCGGTTGCGCATGTTGAGGATGCGCAGGAAGTCCTGGGCGCGTGCCATCGCCTTCCAGCGTTCCGGGTAGAAGTCCTGGGCCACGATGCTGGAGTCCTCCAGGCGCAGCACCGACACACACCACTTGTTGAGGGTGTGCGACACCTCTACCTCGAAGTCCCCCTCCTGACTGCGGTAGCGCAGCAGGTCATCGCCGCGCCGTGGGCGTTGGATTGCCATTGCACTACCTGAAATTCTTGCGTTGGGGGGACCGAGGACTCCGCACCAGATGCCATCTGGGCCGAGTATACCGCGAGCCGGAAACGGCCTCACCGGGCCCTTTGGGGGTCGCGCTCAGGCCTGGGAGCGCTCCAATTCGTGGATCCGCGCCCGCAGCAGCGGGCCCAGTTCCCGATCTCGCCAGACGATCTCGGCGTTGGTGGTGAGCCAGCTCTCCAGGGTGCCGACGTCCAGCAGCTGCCCCGCGAACTCCAGACCGGAGACCCGTCCCTTTTTGGCCACCTGGCGGATGGCGTCGGTGAGCTGGATCTCCCCTCCCGCCCCCGGGCCGGTGCTCTCCAGCGCCCCGAGCACCTCTTGGGTGATCACATAACGCCCCATCAAGGCGAGGTCGCTCGGGGCCTCGGCGGCGTTGGGCTTCTCGACCAAGTCCAGCACCGAGAAGGCCGGGCCGGCCCCCTCCACCTGGGCCACCCCGTAGCGGGAGATCTGCTCGCGCGGGCAGCGGCGCAGCGCCAGCACCACCTCACCGCTGCGGCCATGCACCTCCAGCAGCTGGCGGAGCAGCGGGGGGTCTCCGGAGAAGAGGTCATCGGGCAGCAGCACCGCGACCGCCTCCTCGCCGCGCAGCAAGGGCGCGGCGCAGAGCACGGCATGGCCCAGGCCCAAGGGCTCCTGCTGCTCCACGAAGTCGATCTGGCACAGCCGGGAGATGGCCGCCACCCGCTGGGCCAGCTCCGCGCTCCCCCGCTGCTCCAGCACCTCCACGAGTTCGGGCTGGGGCGCGAAGTGGGTGCGGATCAGCTCCTTGCCGGGCGCCACCACGATCACCGCCCGCTCGATCCCCGAGGCGACCGCCTCCTCGATCCCCCACTGGATCGAGGGCCGATCCCCGACCGGGACCATCTCCTTGGGCAGCGCCTTGGTGGCGGGCAGGAAGCGGGTCCCCAACCCCCCCGCCGGCACCACCACCGAGCGCACCCCACTCACCGCCGGCAATTCTCTTCGCCGCTGTGGGGGCGCTCGAGCCGGCTGCGGCAGGCCATCACTACAGGGTAGTCACCCATGAATACGAGGGGCCCGGACCGATTCCTGGAGGGGGGGCCTGGGGCGGCGCCCGCCCAGCGCGCGGGGGGTGCGCTGGCCGGTCTATCCGTCAGGGGCTAGATGCCATCCCTATTTGGGGGACGGGGGCCGGAGGTTGGCGTTGACCGGTCGGCCCCCAGGGGAGCTGGTGGCGAGTTCAGGCCGGACTGGACTCCGAGACCCGCTGGCGCAGCACCAGCGCCGCCAGCAGCAGGCCCGCCAGCAGGCCCCCCAAACCCAGCCAGGCCTGACCGGGCACCCGGCGCAGCAGCTGCCCCACCTCGCCGACCGGGTCCTCGAGGGCCTCTCCGAGCGTGACCGGGACCGTCCGGGGCCGCGCCTGGGCCAGGGCCCGTTCGTAGAGGCGCGCCCGGGTGAGAGGGTGCAGCGGGGTGGGGGTGAGCGCGTCCACCAGGAGCACCGCGGTGCGGGCGACCGCCCGGGCGGTGGGGTCGGTGGTGGGGGCCGGGCCGTCGCCCTCCAGCCAGCCCGCGATCTCCGCCGCCAGCCGCTTCTCGTCGCGGCCGGTCACGGCTCATCCTCAGGCTGCTGATCGCCGCCGCCCGCCGCCAGGTAGGGCGCGCTCTGCAGCTCCGGCCCCAGGCGGCGCTCCAGGGCCCGCAACCCGCGGAAGACCAGCAGCTTGACCGCTCCCTCGCTCTTGCGCATCACCCGGGCCACCTCGGCGTTGCGCAGCCCGGTGCCGAAGCGCAGCGTGATGGCCTGGCGCTGGTCCGGGGAGAGCTGGCGCACTGCCGCCTGCACCCGGCGGACCTGCTCCGAGCGCAGGGCAGCGTCCTCGGGTCCCTCGCCGGGGTCCACCATGTTCTCGGGGAGAGTGATCCAGCCCTGGCGGCGGTGCTCGCGCAGGACGAGGTTGGAGGCGACCCGGTAAAGCCAGGCGGAGTAGGGCACCCCCCGCCACTCGAAGCGCCCGATCTCCGAGTAGGCGCGCATGAAGGTGGTGGCGGTCACGTCCTGAGCCCGCTCCCAGGAGCCGGTCTGGTGGTAGGCGAAGGCGTGGATCTGGTCCACGTAGCGGTCATAGAGGGCGGCGAAGGCCGCGGGGTCGCGCTGGGCCGCCTCCACCAACCGGCGCTCCTCCTCCAGGGCCTCGGACCCGCGGGGGCTGGACCGCCTGATCGAGGGGAAGCGCCGGTGCGGGACCGGTCGGTCGGGCTCTGCTGTGGGCGCCGCATCCTCTGAGGACAATTCGGGCGCTCCAGCCATGGTTACGGGTGGGCGGCGGCCTGGGCCGCCCCCTGCCCGAGTTCCAGGCCCATCGCTCGCCCCGCCTCAGCGAAGGCCTCGAGGGCGCGGTCCAACTGCTCCTTGGTGTGCCCGGCGGTGACGATGGTGCGCACCCGGCCCCGGTCGCGGGCGACTGTGGGGAAGCCGATGCCCTGGGCGAAGACCCCCCGCTGGCGGAGCTCGTCGGAGAGCCGCATCGCCCGCTCCGCCTCGCCCACGATCACCGGCGTGATCGGGGTCTCGCTGTGGCCGCAGTCGAAGCCCAGGGCGGTGAGGCGCTCTTTGAAGTAGCGGCTGTTGTCCCAGAGCCGCTCCTGGAGCTGCGGCTCCGCCTCCATCACCTCGAGCGCGGCGATGCAGGAGGCGGCCACCGCCGGCGGGTGCGAGGTGGAGAAGAGGAAGGGCCGCGCCAGGTGGATGAGCGTGTCCCGCAGCGCCTGCGAGCCGGCGACGTAGCCTCCCAGCACTCCAACCGCCTTGCTGAGCGTGCCCACCTGGATCTCCACCCGGCCCTCCAGCTGGAAGTGGTCGACCGAGCCCCGGCCGTTGCGCCCCAGGACCCCGGAGGCATGGGCGTCGTCGACCATCACCGCCGCCCCCACCGCCTCGGCGCGCTCGACGATCGCGGGCAAGGGCGCGATGTCTCCATCCATGCTGAAGACCCCGTCGGTGACGACCAGGATGCGGCGGTTGCCGTCCCGCTGGGCCTGCTGCAGGCGCTCGGCGAGCGCCCCCATGTCCTTGTGCGCGAAGAGGTAGCGGCGGGCCTTGGTGAGGCGGATGCCGTCGATGATGCTGGCGTGGTTGAGCTCGTCGCTCACGACCGCGTCCTGCTCTCCCAAAACCGAGCCCAGGACCGCCAGATTGGCCGTGTAGCCGCTCTGCAGGGTGAGCGCCGCCTGGGTCCCCTTGAAGAGCGCCAGGCGCTGCTCCAGCTCCTCATGGAGGGCCTGGGTGCCGGCGATGGTGCGCACCGCCCCGGACCCGGCGCCCCAGGTCTTGGTGGCCCGGACCGCGGCCTCGATCAGGTGGGGATGGGTGTTCAGGCCCAGATAGTTGTTGGAGGAGAGGTTGATCAGCCGCTGGCCGTCGATCACCACCTCGGCGTCCTGGGGGCCCTGCAGCACCGCCAGCGCCCGGAAGCGGCCCTCCTGGCGGAGCCGCTCCAGGTCCTCCTCCAAGCTCAGGTCCAGGTCAGACACGCCAGCCACCCTCCGGAGGATAGAGCACCACCTTGCCGGCCTCGGCCGAGGCCGCCAGCGAGGCGGCGCGCTCGAAGTCGGTGATCGCGAGGTGGTGGGTCAGGATCGGGCTGACGTCCACCCGCCCCGAGCTCAGGTAGGCGCCGGTCTGGTCCCAGGTCGAGAACTGCAGCCGCCCGGTGACGCCGAAAAGCGTGATACCGCGCATCACCACCTCGGCCGAGAGGTCCAGGCTCACCTCGGAGTCGCCCAGCCCCAGGAGCGAGACCCAGCCCCCGGGGCGGACCGCCTGCAGGGCGGCCCGGATCAGGGATGGGTGGCCGGACATCTCCAGCACCACGTCGGCCTCGCCGCGGCAGGCGTCGCGCAGCGCCCGGCCCAGGTCCGCGACCGACGAGGAGTCGACGACGGCGTCCGCCCCCATCCGCTCGGCGATCCGCAGGCGCTGGGGCACGCGGTCCACCCCCACCACCCGGGCTGCCCCCTCGGCGCGGGCCACGCCCACCGCGGCGCAGCCAATCGGGCCGCAGCCGGTCACCGCCACCACCTCGCCCCGGAGCGGCCCCTGCCGGGCGGCGTGGACGGCGTTGCCCATCGGCTCCTGGAAGGCGACCCAGGCCGGGTCCAGGCCGGGGGGTGCGGGGCGGCAGTTGCGCGCCGGCACCACCACCCGCCCGGCGAAGGCCCCGTCCACGTCCACCCCCAGGATCTTGGTGTTGCGGCAGGCGTGGAACTGCCCGCGACGGCACTCCGAGCATCTGAGGTCGACCACGTGGCTCTCGACCCCGACCAGGTCGCCCGCCGCCAGCCCCTCTGCCCCCGCGCCGAGCGCCAGCACCCGGCCCGCCAACTCGTGGCCCAGGACCCGGGGCGGGTGCACCCGACCGGCGGCCCAGGGGTTCCAGTCCAGGATGTGCAAGTCGGTGCCGCAGATGCCCATGGCCACCGGCTCGAGCAGGGCCTGCCCCGCTCCCAGTTCCGGCTCCGGCACCTCCTGGATCCGGTAGCCGGGGGCGGCCAGCGGCTTGACGACGGCTAGCAACTAGGGCCCTCCCCTGCTCGCCGCCCCAGGCGGGCGGCCCCGGCAATCATGCCCGCCTGACCCGTCCTGAGTCGGGGCAGGATCGGCTAATGTCACTCTCGAGGCGGGGCGGCGACCCCGGTAGCGTTGGCTTCTTGTGGAGGGCTGGCCATGGTCCGGGCCTACATCCTGATGACTCTGGAGCCGGGCAAGGCGATGGAGGTGGTGCGCCGGATGCGCCAGGAGGCGGGCGTGCTCCAGGTGGATGCCATCACTGGCGAGTACGACGCCCTGGCTCAGGTGGAGGCCGCGGACGTCAAGGGGATCGGCACTTTGATCGTGGACCGCCTCCAGAGCGTGAGTGGGGTGGCCCGCACCATCACCTGCCTCGCGGTGGAGTGAGCTCGGGGTTCACAAAAGTGTACCTCTGAGGTACACTTTTGTGAACCATGGACCCAGAGCCCTCCCCGTTCATCTTCGACGGACCGGTGCCTCCCGAGGAGGTGCTGGGACGCGACTCGGAGCTGCAGGCGCTTCGGCGCCGGGCCGAGATCGGCCGCTTCACGCTCCTGTACGCCCCGAGGCGGTTCGGTAAGACCAGCCTCATCGGCAGGCTGCGCGCCGACGCGGAGCGCAGCGGCGCCCTGGCGGTGGTGCTCGCCGACCTGGAAGGCTGCCAGACCCTGGATGACCTGGGACGGCGCCTCGGTAACGCCTACCAGCGCCTGCCCAAGACCCGGGTCGGCGAGCTGCTCGCGGCGGGCGCCGTGGCGCTGCGGGCGGTGCAACCCACGGCGAGCACTCCCATCGGATCCCTGTCCCTGGGCGGGCCAGCGCCGGCGCAGAGCACCTTCGAGCACCTGCTCCGCCTGCCGCTGGAGGCCGCCCAGCGCACCGGGACCCGGGTCCTGGTGGTCTTCGACGAGTTCCAGACGGTGGCGGAGATCCGCGGAGCCGACTCGGTGCTGCGCTCCCAGATCCAGCACCAGCGCCAGCACGTCTCCTACCTCTTCTCGGGCTCGGAGCGCCACCTGCTACTGGGGATCTTCAGCGACCAAGCCCGCCCCCTCTACGGGCAGGCGGAGCAGCTGCAGCTCGGGCCCTTGCCGGCAGAGGCGGCGGTGGCCCTGGTCTCGGGCAAGTTCGCCGCCACCGGCCGAGACCCCGGCACCACCCTGGAGTCGCTGGTCTCGGCGGCCCAGGGTCACCCCCAGCGGCTGGCCTTCCTGGCCGACTCGCTCTGGCACTGCACGGCTGCGGGCGGCCAGGCGGACGAATCCACCTGGAACGCCGCCCTGGAGCGGGCGCTGCAGGCGGCCGGGCCTGAGTTCGTGGCCCTGGACATGGCCCTGGGACTGACCCAGCGCAAGGTGCTGCGCCTGCTCGCCTGGGGCGAGCCGGTGACCGGCGCCGCCGCCGCGAGGTTGGGCCTGGTCAAGAGCTCAGCGCGCAAGGCGCTGGAGTCACTGGTAAACCGCAGCCTCGCCCGGCCCCGGGAGACGGCTGACGAGCGCCCCGTCCTGGTGGATCCCCTGCTCGCGATCTGGGTCCGCCAGCGCCAGGGCCGCCCCTAGCTGAGGTAGGGGGCCACCCCGCAGCCCTGCTGGGCAGCGTCCATCACCACCTCGCTGACCGTGGGATGGGCATGGATCACCTCGCCGAGCTCGGCCATGGTGAAGCCGTCGGTGATCGCCACCCCCACCTCGTGGATCAGCTCCACCGCGTGCGGCCCCATGATGGTGGCGCCCAGCAGGAGGCCGGTCGCGCCATCGGACACCAACTGCACCTGCCCCTCGGACTCGCCCTCCGCCAGCGCCTTGGCCTCGCCGGCGAACCGCGCCTGGCCGATCTTCACCTGGTGCCCCTGAGCCTCGGCCTCGGCCGCCTGGAGCCCGATCGTCGCGATCTCGGGGTGGGTGAAGATGCAGTTGGGGACCACGGTGCGGTCCAGTGCCCGCGGCGGCCCCGCCCCCAGAGCGTTCTCGACGGCGCGGTTGGCCTCGGCGGAGGCCAGGTGGGCTAGCTGCAGGCCGCCGATGCAGTCGCCGGCGGCCCAGATCTTGGGGTCGCTGGTGCGCAGAAACTCGTCGACGACGATGTTCCCCCGGCTATCGAGCTGCAGGCCCGCCGCCTCGAGCCCGATCCCGCTCGTCTGGGGGCTGCGGCCCACCGCCACCAGCACCAGGTCCGCCACCACCGTCGCGCCCGAGGCGAGCCGGGCCCGGGTCTGCCGCTCGCCGTGCTCCAGGCCCTCCACCTTCGACTCCAGGTGCACCTCGACCCCATCCGCCTCCAACAGCTTCTGGAACTGGCGGGCGGTGCGGGGATCCACCCCCGAGAGCAGCTGGGGCAGCAGCTCGACCACTGTCACCTTGGTGCCCAGGGGAGCGAAGAGGCTCGCGAACTCGCAGCCGATAACGCCCCCGCCCACGATCAGCAGCCGCTCCGGGACCTCCCCCAGGGTCCAGACGCCGTCCGAGCTGATAACCCGGG
>JBOHUK010000150.1:0-5716 GCA_050734395.1 Candidatus Dormibacteria bacterium | reverse complement strand
CGGCTGCTCTGGGCCGTGCTCGACGCCTGGGTGCTGGCCCAGCGCAGCCTGCGCCAGACGCTGCGCGCTCCCTGGCTGGTGGTCTTCGTCGCCATCCAGCCGATCATGTTCGTGCTGCTCTTCCGCTACGTCTTCGGTGGCGCCATCCACGTCCCCGGTGGCCAGTACGTGAACTACCTGATGCCGGGGATCTTCGTCCAGACCATGGCCTTCGGCGGGATCACCACCGGGCTGGGGCTCGCCTCGGACATGGAGCTCGGGCTGATCGACCGCTTCCGCTCTCTGCCCATGGCCTCCTCGGCGGTGCTCACCGGGCGGACGGTCGCTGACCTCTGCCGCAACCTCTTCAGCTTCGCGATCATGGTGGGGGTGGGCTTCGCCGTGGGCTTCCGCCCCGCGGGCGGGCCCGGCGACTTCCTGCTGGGCGTGCTGCTGCTGGTGGGCTTCAGCTTCGCCTTCACCTGGGTCTCGGCCTTCATCGGCCTGGCGGTGCGCTCGGTGGAAGCGGCCCAGTCGGGAGGGTTCATCTGGCTCTTCCCCCTGGTCTTCGCCTCCAGCGCCTTCGTGCCGGTCTCGACCATGCCCAGCTGGCTCAAGGGGTTCGCCACCCACAATCCCATTTCGGTGCTGGCCGACTCACTGCGCGGGCTCTTCAAGGTCGACCCCGCCCTGACCAGCTCTGACACCCGCTGGGCCCTGATCCAGGCGGTGATCTGGATCGCGGCGCTGCTCTTGGTCTTCGTTCCCCTGGCGGTGGACCGCTACCGGCGCTCGACCGCCCGCTGAGCCCCCCGCAGCCTCCCAAGGGCGCGCCCAAGACTAAGATTGGTCGTGCGGCACCGCCCACCGCCTTGGGGGGCGGTCGGGCGCGCATTGAGGCTGGAGTGCCCGAACCCGAGCTTCCCGACACCGACGAGATGGTGGTCCTCCACTCTGTGTTCCGGCGCGAGCTGGAGGCGGGGCCGGCGCGCGTCGCTGCGGTTGCGGCCGGGGACCTGGAGCGGGCGGGCCTGGTGGGCGCCCACTACCGGGTGATCCTGGAGCTGCTCAGCGTCCATCACATCGGCGAGGACCTCCTGCTCTGGCCCAAGCTGCAGGACCGCGATCCTGGGTCCCGGGAGCTGCTCGACCGGATGCGCAGCCAGCACGGCCAGCTCGCCGAGACCCTCCCCGGGGTGCGGGAACGGCTGGCCGCCTGGTCGACCGCCCCCGACCCCGAGCACGCCCGGGAGCTGACCGCGGCCCTGGAGAGGCTCCTGCGGGTGCTCGATCCCCACCTCTCCGCCGAGGAGGCCGACGCCCTGCCCCGGGCCCGCCAGCACCTGTCCGGGCCGGAGTGGCGGGCGCTGCGCGAACACAGCCTGCGCAGTGTCGCCCCCGAATGGCACTCGATCGTCCTCGGGCTCTGCCTCGGCCAGCTCCCTGCGGACCGGCGGGGGTCGTACCTGGCTGGAATCCCGGCGCCGGTGATCGCCCGCTGGCGGGCCGGGGGTCAGCGCAAGTTCGAGGACCACATGGAACGCCTGGGGGCCGCCTCCGCCTAACCGCCGCTGACCGCTCGGCCCGCCGAGGCCGGACAGCTGTCGCCGGGGCGGGCGCCCGGGCCGGGTTTGTTCGGGGTGGCCATCGGCCCCGCACGAACGTCTGTTTGGTATGCTGCTCGCATGTGCCAGCTGGCGACCCTACCCACCTCGGGACAGCTGCCGAGCCCTCCCTGGGAGACCATCCTCGCCGATCCCGGGTTGCGCGACCGCCTCGTCCTCGACCGCCTGCTCCCAGCGCGACCGGCGAGCTGGTCCGACCTCCCGGCGCGGCTGCACCCCCGGGTAGCGGAGGGGCTGCACCGCAGCGGGATCGGGCGCCTCTACAGCCACCAAACGCAGGCCATCGAGCTTGCCCTGGAGGGACGGAGCCTGGCGGTGGTCACCCCAACCGCCTCGGGCAAGTCGCTGTGCTACCTGGTCCCGGTGCTGGACGCGGTGGCCAAAGACGAGGGCGCCACCGCGCTCCTTCTCTACCCGACCAAGGCGCTGGCCCAGGATCAGCTCGGCGAGCTGCACCGTCTGGCTGCAGCCGCCGAACTCGAGCTGCGCACCTTCACCTACGACGGTGACACCCCGCCGGGCGCCCGGGCGGCGCTGCGCCAGGGCGGCCAGGTGGTGCTGAGCAACCCGGACATGCTGCATACCGGGGTGCTGCCCCACCACCCGAGCTGGGCACGGCTCTTTCGGGGGCTGCGCTTCGTGGTGCTGGACGAGCTTCACACCTACCGGGGGGTGTTCGGCAGCCACGTGGCCAATGTCATCCGTCGCCTGGACCGCATCTGTGCCTTCTACGGAGCCAAACCGGTCTACATCTGCTGTTCGGCCACCATCGCCAACCCCCAGGAACTCGCCGAGCGGCTTCTGGGCCGGAGCGTGGAGTGCGTCCAGGCCAGCGGCGCGCCCCAGCCGCCGCGACGGGTGGTGGTGCTCAATCCCGAGGTCGTAGAACCCCACCTGGGCATCCGCCGCAGCGCGTCGCTAGAGGCGCAGCGCCTGGTTCCCGGGCTGGTCCGCCGAGGCGCCCAGACCATAGTCTTCGCCCAGACCCGCCTCCAGGTGGAGCTGCTGCTCACCTACCTGGAGCGGCAGCTGGAGCGACCGGGCGGCGCCGGCGACGCCCTGCGTGGCTATCGGGCTGGGTACCTACCTCTGGAGCGCCGTGGGATCGAGGCGGGGCTGCGCTCGGGCAGCGTGCGCTGCGTGGTCGCCACCAGCGCGCTCGAGCTCGGGGTCGACATCGGGGCCATGGACGCCGCGGTGCTCGTCGGCTACCCGGGAACCATCGCCAGCACCTGGCAGCGCCTGGGCCGGGCGGGTCGTCGCGACCGCCCCGCGCTCCAGCTGTTGATCACCGGCGGAGGGCCGCTCGACCAGTATCTGGCCCGGCACCCGGAGTTCCTCCTCGAGCGCTCTCCCGAGCGTGCCTTTGTCGACCCCGACAACCTGCTCATCCTGGCGGCCCACCTGCAGGCGGCCATCTTCGAGCTGCCCCTGGGGGCGGAGGAATGCTTCGGGGGAGCCGAAGTCTCGGAGTTGCTCTCGGTGCTGGCCGAGGACGGGCTGATCCATCGGGCCGCGGGGAGCTGGCACTGGGCATCCGACGCCTTCCCCGCCGATGCCATCAGCCTGCGCAGCGCCGCCAGCGGCAATGTCGTGATCCTCGACACCGCCAAGGAGCGCCAGCACAGCGCCCAGGGTCCCCAGGGGACCTGGGCGGGAAGTGCGGGCGGTCACTCCGGGGCTGGCTCGCGCGTTGTCGGCGAGCTCGACGAGTGGTCGGCGCCGCTCCTGGTCCATGACGACGCGATCTACATCCACCAGGGGCGGCAGTACCACGTCGAGCGCCTGGACTGGGAGGAGCGCCGCGCCTACGTCCACCCGGTCGCGGTGGACTACTACACCGACGCCGACCTCCGGGCGGGCCTGCAGGTGCTGGAGCGCATGGCGGGTCCGCTGGACGACCCGGGGCGGCGGACCGCCCGCTCCCACGGCGAGGTACGGGTGAGCGTGCTGGCAGCGATGTACCGCAAGATCCGCCTGCTCACCCACGAGACTGTCGGCGCGGGCCAGATCCGGGTCCCGGAGCGGGACCTGCAGACAACCGCCTACTGGTGCTCGTTCACCGCCCCGCCGGTCGGGCTGTCGGGGACTTTGGAGGTGGGCCTGCAGGCGGTCGCACACGTCATCGGCCAGGCCGCCTGCTTCCTCGCCATGTGCGACCGGCGCGACCTGGGAGTGGTGGGCCAAGTGCGGGCCGCGCTGGGGGCGGTGGCGCAGGCGGAACGCCCGGAGCCGAACCGTGAGTTCCAGCCGGGGGAGCGGCCGGTGCAGACGGCCGCTTCCCCCAAATCTGGGCTGGCCTCGAACCCCAGCGCCGTCTTCGTCTACGACACTCACCCTGGAGGGGTCGGGCTCAGCGCCAGGCTCTTCGACCTGCACTCGGAGCTCCTGGGGACGGCCGCCGAGCTCCTCAGATCCTGTCAATGCGAGAGTGGCTGCCCCGCCTGCGCTGGGCCCGTGGCCGGCGTCGAGCCCCACGCCAAAGCGCTGGGCGTGGCACTGCTCCAGGCATGCGGCTGGTGAGCCCTCAGCTGCGCCTACGCTTGGAGGCACTTGGGCGCGGCGGCCGCCCCCGGCCTCGGTGTTCCCGTCCATCAGGGGCGCGGGGGCTTCCCAAAGACCTGGGCTTCCTCCTGGATGAGGAGCGGGGACTGTGGGTTCGGCGCGAGCGGGTCGCCTTGGCCAGCCTCGGGATGCAGTCCTCAGAGCTCACCAGCTCGCGGCTGGGGCAACTCGGCGCACAAGTCCCCACCCTGTCACGCGGTCCGCTCCTAGGCTTCGACCTCGAGACCACGGGGCTCCAGCGCGGCAGTGGCACCGTGCCCTTCCTCTACGGGTGGGCGATCCTTGAGGGCGACTGGATCCAGGTAGAGCAGTGGCTCCTGCCCGACCTGGGGGAGGAACGCCCGCTGGTCGAGGCGGCGCTGCACCGGCTGGCGAGTGCCGGGCTGCTGCTCACCTACAACGGCTCCGGCTTCGACCTCCCGCTGCTGCGGGTGCGCACTCTGATGGCGGGCGTGGCCGCCGCCTGGCCGGCGCCGCCCCACGTCGATCTGCTCCCTCTGGTGCGACGCCTGTTCCGACACCGCCTGGACCGGTGCACCCTGCGCCGGGCCGAGGAGGAGCTCCTGGGCCGGGCCCGCCACGACGACTTGCCGGGCAGCCAGGCGCCCGAGCGCTATCGCGCCTACCTGCGCACCGGCGACGCACGGGGACTGGCCCCGGTGCTCCGCCACAATCAGGAGGACTTGGTCTCCCTGTTGGCACTGGCCAGCCATCTCGGCCAGCACCTGGAGGTGGAGCCCCAACACCCCGCCGACTGGTACAGCCTGGGCCGCTTCCGCGAGGCCCGTGGCCAATTGCTCCAGGCGGGCGCCCTCTATGAGCGGGCGGCGCTGGGTGCTCCGGCGCCGCTGGACCGCGCCGCCGCCCTGCGCCAGGCCCGGCTGCTGCGGCGTCAGGAGGAGCCGGAGGCGGCGGAAGCCGCGTGGCGCCGCATCTGGGAGCGCTGGGCCGATCCCGAGGCGGCGGAGGCGCTCTGCGTCGAGCTGGAGCACCAGCGAGGCGATCTGGCCGGGGCCCTGGAGCTGGCTCAGCAGGCTCTGGCCCGCGCCCCAGTGGGCTGGGACCGCCGCTTCGCCAAGCGCATCTGGCGGCTCCAGGCGCGCCTGCAGCAGCGGGGCCGGCCGCCCGAACCGGGGCTGGCCGGCGAGCCGAGCCGGCCGTGGGCAGCCTGGTTGCCCGGCGGCGTCTCCTACGAGGCCTGGCTGACCCTGAGAAGGGGGCGGGCGCAACCGGCCCCGGAGGGGGAGCTGACGCCGGTTCGCTGAATCACGGGCAGGGCGGGTTGCCCACCCCGGTACCTTCCCGGCAGTGATCCCGGAGATCCCGCTGCTGGTGCTGTTCGCCGCGACTGCGGTGGGCGTCACCACCCGGCCCTTCGGCCTCTGGGAAGGCTGGTGGCCGCTGGGCGGGGCGGCCCTGGCCGTGCTGGCGCGCCTAGTCGACCCCGGCCAGGCGCTCGCCGGGGTCCGCAGCAGCCTGGACGTGCTGGCCTTCTTCCTGGGGCTGCTCCTGCTGGCCAACTGCTTGCATCGCCAGGGGGCGCTCAC
>JBOHUK010000149.1:0-1595 GCA_050734395.1 Candidatus Dormibacteria bacterium | reverse complement strand
AGCCACCTAGCTGCCTCCAGAAGTCCAGCACATCGTCGGGAGTGTACCCCAGCCGGGTCATCTTGGACTCCACTTCCCAGCGGTCGATCTCCTCCCCCCGCTCCCGGGCTTGGGAGAAGCCGGAGATCACCCGGTAGCACTCCGGGCAGAGCCGCTGGTACTGCCCGTCGCTCCCCACCGTGATCGAGGCCGCGGCCAGGCGCTCGGGGTGGGGACAGGTGGGGCAGTTGAGGGAGGCCAGCTGGAGCTCAGCGAGAGATGCCATGCCCCGGTCAGAAGCCGGCGCAGAGCAACCCCACCGACGCCGCCACCGCCGAGATCGTATTGCCTGCCGCGGCCAGCGCGATCACCACCACCGACACCGAGCCGCCGACCACGCCGGAGACGGTGGCGATGTTGGTGGGGATGGTGACGGCGGAGTTCTGGACGGTCGCCTGCGCCGAGCCAGCGTCCACCGCCCTGAGTCCGGTGACGATCGCGGCGGTGGACGTGACGGAGGCCTCGGCGGCGAACATCTTGCGCTGGCCCACTCCGGTCGCCTGAAAGAGGTTGGCGATGATGGCCATGTGTCAGGCCCCCGGCTAGGCCGACGCGACGGGCTGGATGTTCAGGCCGGCGGGCTCGACCACCAGGCCGTAGAGGGCGAACTGCTCAGCGCCGATGGTGCCGATGCCGGCGTTGCTCACCCCCTGGAGGGTGAAGGTCTGGTTCGGGCTCCAGAACACCGGCCCGTTGAAGTAGCCGACCGTCTCCAGGGTGTCGGCGAACACGTTGTCCACCACGAAGCGGGCGTAGGTGACGGCGGTGCCGTTGCCGAACTGGATGATGTCCAGGGCGGGGCTGGGGCTGAGCGGCGCGTAGCCGTAGATCCCGAAGGCCTGCTGGTTGGACAGGGGGGTGATCTGCAGGGTGGTCAGGGTCTGCGCCGTCAGGGTCACGGGGTTGCTCATCCGCGCCGTGAACAGAGAGGCGGTGGCGTTGGGGAAGATGTCCTGAGCGGTCAGGTCGCGGACGATCAGCGGCTGATCCGGGCCCAGGACGTTGCGGACTGCGGTGTTGAGGTTGCTGACCAGGCTGTCCTTGAGGACCTTGAGCAGGGCGATGTCGGCCTGGGAGCTGGGGACCAGGATGGAGCTGGTGCTGTCGAGGTCGGCCACCCTACAGGACCCCGGCGGTCGCGTTGCGGCGCCCACCGTAGGCGATCGCCCGGGCGCCGCCGCCGCGCATCACCCCGTAGGCCGCGCCCCCACCCGTGGTCGAAGTGGTGGTGGTGGACGTGCTGGACTGGCTCTCCTGGAGCGCCCACTGGCCGCCCTTGCTGGCGAGCAGGGCACCGGAGCCGTAGACGAAGGGGTCGGCGATGTCGGGGTGGGCCCCGAGCAGGGCGGCCGCCAGGCCACCCACGAAGCCGACCGCCTCGTACCAGGTCGAGTATTGCTTGTGGATCTTGGTGCGGCCGTTGTTGAGGTCGTTCTGCCGCAGCAGCCCGTCCACGCCGCCGTCGAGTAGGGCGATTCCGGTCGGGAGCAGGGAGAGTGCCATCGGGGCGACTATAGCGCACCCCATGCGGGCGGTTGCGGGGGCCGTGTCAGAGA
>JBOHUK010000148.1:0-1946 GCA_050734395.1 Candidatus Dormibacteria bacterium | reverse complement strand
ACGCCGCCCCGGCCTGCCGCAGCTGCAGCGACAAGTCGGCCTCCGCGTCGATCTCGCTCGCGCCCGTCTCACCACGCAGCCAGGTCTGCTGGGCCCGGGCATAGCGCCAAGTGCGCCTCTCCACGGCCGCGATGGCTTCCTCTTGGGTGCAGCGCTGCCCGCGCCAGGCGAGTGCCTCAGCGTAGCCGATGGCTGCGGTGGCGACCACCTTCTCTGGGTAGCCGGCCCCGATCAGCTCCTCCAACTCCGCAACCAGGGCGTGCCCAACCAGCGCCCGGGCACGCCGCCGGAGGCGCTCCCGAAGCGGTTGTGACTCGATGTGCAGCTGGATCTGATGGATCCGCCAGGGGCGGGCCGAGGCCCGGGCGGCCTTGCCTGCGCGCGCCAGCTCCGCCGCCCGCACCAGGCGCCTCGGGTTGGCCCGCTCCGAGGCTCCGGCCGGCAGGCGGCCCAGGTGGCTCAACTCCGCGGCGGCGGACTCGCCCTGGTGCCGCTCCGCCGCCACCGGCCGCTCACCCGGCGCGGGCCGCCAGCCCGGGGCAACCTCTCCGTAGTCGAAGCCTCGCAGCAGGGCGCGCAGGTAAAGGCCGGTCCCGCCCACCACCACCACGCTGCGGCCCTGGGCGAGCAGGTGGTCCACCAGCGGCACGGCCCGGTCGGTGTACTCGGCCACCGAATAGGGCTCGCCCAGGTGGCGCCAGTCGTAGCCGTGGTGGGGAACCAGACCCATCTCGGCGGGCGTGGGTTTGCAAGTCCCGACCGCCAGCTCGGCGATCGCCTGCCGGGAGTCGGCGTTCACCACCTCGGCACTGAGCGCCTGGGCAAGGGCCACGGCGAGCCGGGTCTTGCCCGATGCCGTGGGACCGGCCACGGCGACCACCGCCGGGCCGTCCAACTCGGGCATCAGCGGGAGAAGCCTGCCAGCAGTTGCTGGTGCTCCAGGCGCAGTAGCACCGGGCGGCCGTGGGGGCAGGTGCTGGCGCCGGGCGTCACGGCCAGGTCGCGGAGCAGCGCCTCCGCCTGCTCGCGCGCCAGCAGGTCCCCGAACCGCACCGCCGAGTGGCACGCGACCGCCGCCGCCAATCGGTGGTGCCGCTCAGCGGCCGCCCGGGCGGCAGCGTCGGGAGGCTGCAGCACCTCGCCGAGCAGTCCCTCGAGCTGGTCAAGGCGCACTCCGAGGGGAACTGCGCCGCAGCGCAGTACGCCCGGGCCGAAGGCTTCGAGTTCGAAGCCCAAGCGGGCGAGATCAGCCGCCAGCTCGCCCTGGGCCAGCACCGCCTCTGCCCCGAGCTCCAGCAGCAGCGGCTCCAGCAAGCCCTGGGAGGGTGCTTGCCGCCCGGGCTCGGGGGCCTCCAGCTCCCCCCGGCGCAAGTGGTACAGAACCTTCTCGTGAGCGGCGTGCTGGTCCAGCACCCCCAGGCCGAAGGGAGCGGCGACGATTAGGTAGCGCCGATGGGCCTGCCCCAGGTAGGTCCAGGTACCGGCCTCAAGCCACTCCCCCAACCCGCCGCGAACCAGCGACGCCCCGCCGCTCGTCTCAGGAGCGGGTCCCAGCGGCCACCAGATCGCCTCCTGGCGGTAGTTGCCCGCGCCTGGCGAGGCGCCCGGGAGCACCTGACTCTCCCCCCGCGCGCCCTCAGGTTGTGCCGGACGGAGCGCCTGCCAGACGGCACGCTGGACCGCCTCGTAGGCCAGCCCCTCGTTGCGGAAGCGTACCTCTCGCTTGGTGGGATGGACGTTAACGTCGACCTCCTCGGGGTCGCAGCGGAGATCGAGGACCGCCACCGGGTGACGGCCCGCCGGGACCAGTCCGCGGTAGGGGGCGGCGGCCGCCGCGTTGAGCGAGCGCTGGTGCACCCGCCGCCCGTTGACCATCACCACCAGCGCCTGGCGGTCCGCGCGCGCGAGCTCCGGCTCGCCGGCCACCCCCACCACCGTCATGGCAC
>JBOHUK010000147.1:0-1586 GCA_050734395.1 Candidatus Dormibacteria bacterium | reverse complement strand
CGCCACTTTCGGCCACGGCCGTGTAGCCGTAGAGAGGCAGGGTGCGCTGATCGCCCTGCGACTCGGGCCGGTAGGCGGGCAGCAGCAGCCGCAGGAAGCCCACCGGGAGCACCGCCGCCACGGCCATGCCGGGGAGATCACCGAGCCGGCCGCGAGGGTCGAGGCCCAGCCCGCGGCTGCCGGGAAGGTGCATCAAGGTCGTCCCCTGGGGCACCCGCATCCAGCGCACCAGCGGCCGCGGCTCGTGAGCGCTGGCGCCAAGCGCCTGCCATCCCGGCGCGCCCGGCTGCAACTCCCCACCGGGGGTGGCCCAGAGGGGCCCGGGCGGCCCAACCTCGATGCGGGCGCTCGGTCGGGACTTGGCCCGAAGGGGAGCGCGCTTCAGAGCGGCCAAGGCCGCCCGGTCAGGCTCGGACCAGGGCCGGGTCCTGGGGCAGCTCGGGCTCGATCGCCAGCCCCGCGCGCTCCAGGCAGGCGGCCATGAAGGCGAAGAAGAGCGGGTGCGGCCGGTGCGGGCGCGAGCGGAACTCGGGGTGGAACTGACTGCCGACGAAGAAGGGGTGCCCGCGCAGCTCCATGATCTCGACCAGGCGGCCGGTCGGCGAGGTGCCGCTGAACACCACGCCCGCCCGCTCCAGCGGCTCCCGGTAGCGGTTGTTGAACTCGAAGCGGTGCCGGTGGCGCTCGTACACGACCGGCTCTTGATAGGCGGCCCGGGCCTTGGTGCCGTCCTGCAGCTTGCACGGGTAGAGGCCGAGCCGCATGGTCCCGCCCAGGTCGGCGACGTCACGTTGCTCCGGCAGCAGGTCGATGACGGGGTTCTCGGTGAAAGCGTTGAACTCAGTGCTGTTGGCGTCCTCGGTGCCGAGCACCTCGCGCGCGATGTCGATCGAGGCGCACTGCATGCCCAGGCAGAGCCCGAGGAAGGGGACGCGCTGCTGGCGGGCGTACCGGGAAGCGGTGATCTTGCCCTCGATCCCCCGGTGGCCGAAGCCGCCCGGGATCACGAGGCCGTCCAGCCCCTCGAAGGGCGAGGTGTCCCCCGGGCTCAGCGTCTCGGTGTTGATCCAGCGCAGCTCCAGGCCCACGCCATGGGCCACTGCGGCGTGGCGCAGCGACTCGACCACGCTGATGTAGGCGTCGGGCAGGGCGACGTACTTGCCGGCCACCCCCACCACCACCTGCTCGGAGGCCCCCTCCATCCGCTCCACCAAGCGCTCCCAGTCGCCGAGGTCAGCTGGGGGGGTCTCGATCCCCAGTTGCTCGCAGAGATAGCTGCCCAGCCCGCTCGCCTCCAAGAGCAGCGGCACCTGGTAGATGGTGGGGACGTCGGGGACCGAGATCACCGCGCGGGGCTCGACGTCGGCGAAGAGGTCGATCTTGTCGCGCACCCCCGCCCCCAGCGGCTCACGGGAGCGGCAGAGGATGGCGTCGGGCTGGATGCCGATGCCGCGCAGGGTCTGGACCGAGTGCTGGGTGGGCTTGGACTTGAACGCCTGGCTGGCCTCCACCCGGGGAACCAGGGTGAGGTGGACATAGAAGGTGTTGCGCCGGCCGATGTCGTTCTTGAGCTGGCGGATCGCCTC
>JBOHUK010000146.1:0-1670 GCA_050734395.1 Candidatus Dormibacteria bacterium | reverse complement strand
CAAACCGCAGGTACATGCGCATCAGGTCGGCCGCGAACAGGGCCGCCTCTTCGCCGCCGGTGCCGGAGCGGATCTCGACCACGGCATCGCGCTGGTCGTCGGGGTCCTTGGGCAGCAGCAGCAACTTCAGGTCCTGCAGCTGCTCTTGGGCTTTCTCGAACTCCCGGCGCGCCTCGGAGTCGAGATAGCCGCGGAGTTCGCCCTGCGGTTCAGCCAGTGCCAGCTGGCGCGCCTCCTCGGCAGCGGCCTCAGTACTGCGCAGGCCGCGCCAAGCTTGGACCACCGGGCGCAGCTCGGCCTGCTCCCGGCCCAGCTCCTGGAGACGCCCCGGGTCTGAGGCCACCTCGGGCTGGCGCAGCTCCTCTTCCACCGCCTCCCAGCGCTGCTGCACCGCTTCCAGGCGGGCGGCCAGACCGGGATCAAGCATCAGTCAGTGTCCCCATTGGCCGCGGGGCGGCCGGCCGCCAGCTACTGCGCGGCGGCGCGCTGGGCGCGGCGGCGGAAGCGCTCCACCTGGCCGCCGGTGTCTACGATGCGCTGCTGCCCGGTGAAGAAGGGGTGGCAGACACTGCAGACCTCGGTGTGCAGCGTCTTCTGGGTCGACCCGGTCTGGAAGGTGTTGCCACACGAGCAGGTCACCTGGGCGTCGTGGAAGTACTCGGGGTGAATGGCTCTCATGGCGCTCCTCGAATATACCAAAGCCCCTCAGAAGTGGAAGTTGAGGGAATGAACGTAGGTCAAGTGGGGGTAGCCGGTCACCACTCCCAGCGCGGCTATCAAGATCAGGCCCAAGTACAGACCGAGGAAGGTCCAGCGCACCCGGGGTGCCACCACCAGGTACTCGGGGCTCCGCCGCGCCTGGCGGAAGCGGCTGAAGGTCCCAAAGGCGGCCAGCACCAGGATCAACAGGATGATGGGGCTCACCGCCGCACCAAAGCTGAACGCGGCCACGGCGTAGAGCACCAGCACCCCCATTCCCACCAGTTGCGCCCACTTGGAGATGGCGGCGGCGACCCGCCCCCCGTCCAGCGGGCTGGCGGGGATCAGGTTGAACAGGTTGATCAGGCAGCCGAGGTAGCCGAGGGCGGCCCAGAACTGGGAGCGGAGCAGTATCCCCCCCGCCAGCAGCACCAGCCAGGAGGCGGCGGTGCCCACGGCCGGCCCGGCCAGGGCCATGGTCGCCTCCTGCTGCACCGTGGCCGGCGGGCGGCGCATGTTGATCAGGGCTCCGAAGAGCGGGATGAACACCGGCGCCGAGACCGGCAGTCCCAGCCGCTTGGCCATCTCGTAATGGCCCATCTCGTGGAGCAGGATCAGGACCACGAAGCCCAGAGCGAAGGCCGGTCCGAAGAAGAGCGAGTAGACGACGACGCTGATCACCATGGTGATCAGGGTCCCCTTGAAGGCCCCGAGCTTCAGCAGTAGGCCGCCCCACTTGAGCACCGCGTAGCCGCCGGCGACGATGCTGCCCCAGATCCCGCCCCGCCGGCGGGTGTGCGTCGCTGCGCCCGCAGCCGCCGGGGGGGAGTTGGAATCGGGCAGGGCAGGGGTGGTCGTGACCGCCGTCACCGGCGGCCCCTCAACCAGGTCGACCCGCCCTGGGGACGAGGGCCAGTCCCACTGGCCAGGCTCTTGGGGGTCCGCCATTGCGAAGGATCATATTCCCGATC
>JBOHUK010000145.1:0-3298 GCA_050734395.1 Candidatus Dormibacteria bacterium | reverse complement strand
TGGGCGAACTCCGTGCCTTCCCGGCGCTCAAGGAGCGACGCCGTGGCTACTTCTCTCGAGCCGGCCACGCCTTCATTCACTTTCATGCCGAGGGCGACGACCTCTACGTCGACGTGAAGCTCGACCGCTCGTTCCGACGGCTCAGCGTCACCACCGCCAAGGAGCGCGCCGACTTCATCAAACTCGTCAAGCAGGGATTGGGGCAGCCGCTCCCGTAGCCCTCTGCCAGCCGTAAGGCGAGGTTTGGGACCTTCGGTAGCCGTTCAGGGGCAGCGCGCCGCCCCTCAGGCAGTTGCCACCCAACACCGCCGCCAAAATGGCCGGGTGACGCACGCAACGGCTGTGCGGCTCCGGCCGCTGGTGCCCCAAGACTGGCCTGGGGTCAGGGCCATTCATGCGGCAGGGATCGCCACGGGCAATGCCACCTTCGAGACCGAGCCACCCTCGTGGGAGGAGTGGGACGCGAGGCACCGCTCCGACCTACGGTTCGTGGCCGTCGCTGGTGAGGATCTTCTCGGGTGGACGGCGGCAGGGCCGGTATCCGATCGCTGTTGCTACGCGGGAGTGGTCGAGGAGAGCGTCTACGTCGACCTGGACCATCAGGGTCGAGGAGTTGGGCGGGCGCTACTGACCCATCTCGTCGCCTCCTCCGAGCTGGCAGCCGTGTGGACCGTCCAGGCGGGCATCCTCCCCGAGAACCTCCCTAGCCTCCGCCTGCACCAGGCCTGCGGGTTTCGGGTGGTCGGGCGCAGGGAGCGTCTTGGGCAGTTGCATGGCAAGTGGCGAGACGTCCTGCTGCTCGAACGCCGAATCCCGTAGATCCCGCTGTTTCGCACCTGCGTTGCTGACCCCGGCCCGGCGGGCAGCGCGCGCTCCCTCGCCGACGCGTTCGCGCCGCGGTGCCGGGGGCGGGACTCGAACCCGCACGCCCCTTGCGGGACTGTGGTTTTTAAGACCACTGCGGCTGCCATTTCGCCACCCCGGCCGGAGGTCGCGCCAACCGGCGGGCAGCGTAGCCGAGGCGGGCGGCCGCGCGGATGCCGCCCCCCCGCCTCGGGGCGGTTGGGCTAGGGTCAACGTCAGTAACCGAAGCGAAGGAGCACCACCTGACCTTCCTCTTCCTGATCACCGGCGTCGGGCGGTCCGAGGTCCCCTCGACGGTGCGCGGGCTGGCGCGGGCGGCGGTGGAGCAGGGGCACCGGGTCGAGCTCTTCCTGGCCGGCGAGGGGGTGACCCAGGCCGACCAGTTGGCCGCGGCAGGCCCGGTCACCCTCTGCGACGCGGACCTGCGCTGGCGCGGACAGGACCCGCGGGCCACCGAAGGGGTGAGGCGCGGGAGCCTGCGGGATCTGTCACTGCTGCTCCGCGACGCCGATCGGGTCTTGGTTTTCCGGTGAGCCGCTCCCGGGGCACGGCGGTGGTGCTGGTGCGCTCGGCGCTGAGCGGTGAGGGCGCCGCCCTCGGAGTTCGGGTGGCCCTGGCGCTGCCGCTCGGCGGTGTCGATGTGGCCCTGGTGCTGGCGGGGGCGGCGGCGGCTCTGGCGCTGGCCACCCCGCCCGAGCTGGGCAGCTGGGCGGGAGCCCTGGGACGCGAGCTGGAGGCGCTCGGGGATGCCGGAGTCGAGGTGGGGGTGGAGCGGGAGTCGCTGGACGCACTGGGGCTGGGCGAGGCCAGCCTGCGTCCGGGATTCCGGGAGCTGGCCGGGCAGGAGGTGGAGCAGATGGTGGCGTCCGCCCGGAGCTGCCTTGTCCTCTGAGCCGCGTGAGCCGCGCACCGAGGTGCACCTGATCACCGGCCTGGGCGACGAGCGTGCCTGGCGTCACTGCCACGGCCGCGCTGACCATGGCGCCCGGGTGCTGGTGGTGCTGCTCCACGATGCGGTGCTGGAGACCGAGGGCCGCCTCAGAGGCCCGAAGGGCGGCGCTGAACTGGCGGTGGCGGCCTGCACCGAGCACGCCCGGCGGCGCCAGTTGCCCGAGCGCTGGGCGCTGATCGACTACGCAGAGATCATCGCCCGCTGCGCGACCGCTCAGCAGGTGGTGAGCTGGTGATTGCCCGCGGCGGCAGGACCCTGAGTGCCCAGGAGATCGAGCGTTACAGCCGCCAGCTGCTGCTGCGTGAGCTTGGAGAGGCAGGCCAGCTGCGCCTGCGCCAGGCGCGGGCGACGCTGGTCGGCTGTGGCGGGCTGGGGGTGGCCGCCGCGCTCTACCTGGGCGCGGCCGGCGTGGGCAGCCTGCGGCTGGTGGACTTCGACGTGGTCGCTTTGGACAACCTCAACCGCCAGGTGGCCTATGCCACCCCGGACGTGGGTCACCCCAAGGCGGAGGTGCTGGCGGCGCGGGTCCTCTCCCTCAACCCGACCATCTCCGTCGCGCATGTACGCGAGCGAGTCGACTCAGACAACGCCGCCCAGGTCCTCGCGGATGCTGACCTGGTCCTGGAATGCTCCGATGACCCCGAGCTCAAGTTCCTCATCAACGACCGCTGCGCCGCAGCCGGGTTGGCCCTGGTCGTGGGCGGCGCGGTGGGCTTCCAGGGACAGGTGGTGGCGGTGCCCGAGGGCGCCCCCTGCTACCGCTGCCTCTTCGGGTCGCCGCCCGCCGGGGCTACAGAGAACTGCCGCGCGGCCGGGGTGGTGGGGCCGCTGGTCGGGGTCATCGGGGCGCTGCAGGCGCTGGAGGGGCTGCGGCTGCTGGCCGGCCTGGACCAGGGCCTGGGAGGCCGTCTGCTCGACTTCGACGGCCTGCGCGGGCACTGGCGGGAGGTCCGCTTCCCCCGTGATCCCAGGTGCCCGGCCCACGAGATGGCGGCGGCGCCCCGGTGATAATTGGCTGATGGCAGTTGCAACTGCGCCGACGCTGGTCGACGAGATCCACGAGCTGCGCGAGCGGCGCCGGGCCCTGATCCTGGCCCACAACTACCAGCGCGACGAGGTCCAGGACGTGGCCGACTTCGTCGGCGACTCGCTCGGGCTGTCGCGGCGGGCAGCCTCGACCGACGCCGAGGTGATCGTCTTCTGCGGGGTGCACTTCATGGCGGAGACCGCCGCGGTGCTCGCCCCGGACAAGGTGGTGCTGCTCCCCGACCTGGAGGCAGGTTGCTCGCTCGCGGCCAGCATCACCGCCGACCAGCGCCGCTCCTGGAAGCGAGAGCACCCGGGGGCGGAGGTGGTCAGCTACGCCAACACCTCGGCCGAGGTCAAGGCTGAGTCGGACTACTGCTGCACCTCGAGCAACGCCGTCGAGGTGGTGGAGCGCATCCCAAGGGACCGGGAGATCCTGTTCTGCCCCGATCTCTT
>JBOHUK010000144.1:0-2107 GCA_050734395.1 Candidatus Dormibacteria bacterium | reverse complement strand
ACGACTCCGGGGCGTTTGGCATCTACCTCGCCACCCAGCCCGGCCGTGAGCAGGAGGCGGTGACGGCCGCCCTGGCTCAGGTGCGGCGGCTGGTGGAGCGGCCAATCGGGCCTTCGGAGTTGCGCCGTACCCAGGCTCAGATCGAGGGCCGGCTGCGCCTGCAGCTCGAGGGGACCGGAGCGGTCGCCGAGTTCCTGGGGCACCAGCTGGCCCTCACCGGCCGGGTGCTGCCACCGGAGGAGGTGATCGCCGCCATCAGCCGCGTGACGGCGCGCGACGTACAGAGCCTGGCCCAGCGCCTGTTCCGCGGCGTGGGCTGGCGGTTGGCGGCAGTTGGGCCGGGATTGGACCAGGACCGCCTGCAGGAGGCGGTCGTCTCGGGAGTGGCGGCGTGAGACCGCCCCCCATCAGCTGAGGAGGTTGAGACTTTGGAGAGGACCCTGGTGTTGGTCAAGCCCGACGGAGTCCAGCGCGGGCTGGTAGGCGAGCTCCTGGCGCGGTTTGAGCGAAGGGGGCTGCACCTCGTGGGGTTGAAGCTGATTCAGCTCGACCGTGCTTTGGCGGAGCAGCACTACCGGGAGCATCGCGAGCGGTCCTTTTTCGACGCCGTCATCGAGTTCATCGTCGCTGCCCCGGTGGTGGCGATGGTGTTCGAGGCGCCGAACGCCGTGGGAATGGTTCGAGCCATGATGGGACCGACCAATCCCGGCAACGCTGCCCCAGGCACCATTCGCGGCGACTTCGGCGTCGACATCGGGCAGAACGTCATCCACGGGTCGGACAGCCCGCCGCGAGCAGAGGAGGAGATCGCCCTCTTCTTCAGGTCGGAGGAGTTGGTGAGCTGGGAGCGGGCCGGAGGGGACTGGATCTACCCCTAACGCCGGCGCCTCCAGCGCCAGCGCCGCATCGGGAAGAGCAAGCCGCCCAGCAGCAGGCTGAAGGCGGGGCGCGTTCCGGGTAGCAGGGCCAGCCTGGTGACGGGCCAGAAGCGTGCGATCGCGATGTCGCGCAGGCCCTTGGCGGGTTCCCACCCAAACGTGCGGGAATCCTCGGAAAAGTTGCGGTTATCGCCAAGCATGAAGTAGTCGTGCGCGGGGATGTGCGCCCAGCGCCCGGTGCTGGGAAGCAGCGGCGAGGAGGTCCCGGCCGGGGTGCAGCAGACCGTCTCGTCCCGCCAGATGCCGTTGATGTACGGCTCGCTCAGCGGGGTGCCTCCCGTGGCCGAAGTCGGGCGCTTCTCGCTGATATAGACCCGGCCAATGCCGCGCTTGTTGGGTGCGATCCGGATCCACTCCCCCGGCAGTCCGATGACGCGCTTGATGAAATCGGTTGGGGAGGAGATCGGGGGCTGGATGACCACGATGTCGCCGCGCGACGGTCCCCCGAAGTAGAGGGAGACCTGCTCCGACAGCAGCAGGTTGTTGTTCTGCAGGGTGGGGACCATGCTGGTGCCTTCAACATGCACCGGCCGGACGGCGAACGAGATCAGGAGATAGACCAGCGCCGCCAGCGCCACGACCTCGATCAGGTCGCGCAGCAGGGAGCGCCGGCGGCTCCGGGGTGGGCCGGCGCCGCCCCCGATCGCCCCCTCCGCCGAGGGCGCGACCTCAGCTTCGCTCGGCACCAGCGCAGTATAGGCAGCCCCTTTTCGGAGCCGACCTCAGAGAGAGATGCCCAGCCGTTCCAGCAGGGCGGTGAGCTCTTCCTCTGAGAAGTACTCGATCACGATTCGGCCCCGCCCTCGGGGCCGAGTCTGGATTCGCACCCTGGTGCTGAGGCGCTGGGCGAGGGCATCCTCGATCGCCCCCAGGGCGGCGGCTCTGCCGCTTCTGGCCCCCTCCGTGCCGGAGGGGCGCTCCCGCTGCGCGATGCGGGCGACCAGGCGCTCGGTGTCGCGGACGGAGAGCTTGCGGGAGACCACGTGGCCCAGGACCTTGATCTGGCTCTCGGCGGGCGTCACCCCGAGCAACGCCCTGGCATGTGCGGCCGAGATGGTCCCGGCCTGGAGCGCCACCTGAACGTCGGCCGCCGTCTGCAGCAGGCGCATGGTGTTGGCGACAGCGGGCCGGCTGCGGCCCACGCGCTGGCCGACTTCCTCCTGCGTGAG
>JBOHUK010000143.1:0-2757 GCA_050734395.1 Candidatus Dormibacteria bacterium | reverse complement strand
CGCAGCAGGACCGCGATCGACTGCGAGAGATTGCTGATGTAGGGGAAGGGGTGGGCGGGGTCGATGGCCAGCGGCACCAGCAGCGGGTAGAGCTGAGCCTCGAAGTAGCGGTCGCAGGCCCGCTGCTCGGAGCGCGTCAGCGGCTGGCCGGGGAGCACCAGGCGCACCTGCTGCGCCTCGAGCTTGGGCACCAGCTGGTCGCGCAGGCAGCTCACCTCGGCCTCGGCCACCTCCTTGGTGCGCTTGAAGATGGCGCGCAGCTGCTCGGTCGGGGTCATCGCGTCGGCGTGGGTGCTCGGCACCCGCTCCGCCAGCTGACGCTTCAGCGCCGCCACCCGGATCATGTAGAACTCGTCGAGGTTGCTGGAGGTGATGGCGAGGAAGCGCAGCCGCTCCAGCAAGGGCACCCTTGAGTCCTCGGCTTGGGCCAGGACCCGGGCATCGAAGTCGAGCCAGCTCAGCTCGCGGTTGATGTAGTGCCGAGCCTCCTCCAATGGCCCCTCAGGAAGGGGATCCGGGTAGGGGAGGGCCACGATCCGGGCCGAGCGCCGGCGGGCGCGCCGACGGTGCTCCGGCTCCGTGTGCCGGGACTTGGCTTCGCTCACCCAGGAAAGCTATCACCCGCCCTGGTTCATCTGGTGATGACAGGAGATCGCGGTTTCATGCCGGGGGGTAACCTCAGCTCCGATTGGAGCTATGCTCTGGCCGATGAGGAGCAAGTTCGCACTCGGACTCGTGCCGCTGGCCGCTGTGGCGCTGCTGGCAGGGTGTGGGGGCGCGGGATTCTCCCAGAGCCGCCCGGCCGGGAAGATCCTGGCGGCGGCCAACTCCATCACCCTCGGCCAGTCGTTCCAGGTCAACTTCTCGGCCCAGATGTCGGTCGATCTCAGCCACGTCAAAGGGCTGGGCTCGGTGACCCAATCCGAACTGGACCTGATCCAGTCGGAGATCTCGGCGGCCCGGCTCGAGGGCACGGTCCAGATGCAGAACTCCAGCACGATCGAGGGCACCCTTACCCTGCCCCCGCTTCTGAAGACCCCGGTGCACCTGATCGACCTCGACGGCGCCGGCTACATCTCTTATGACGGCACCCACTGGTACCAGCAATCGGCCTCGGCCGGCACCGGAGCGACCCTGCAGAAGTTGCGCGGCCAGTTCCAGACCTGGGGCAAGCAGCTCCAGGGCCAGGCGCAGGTGGTGAACAAGGGCGACACCACCTTCGATGGCACCTCGGTGGACCATCTCCAGACCACCGTCCCCGGCGCGGCGCTGAACACCTTCATGGCGCAGGAGATCGCCGGGCTCTCGGCCGTCCTGCCCACCCTCGGCCCGCAGCAGAGCAGTGAGATCAAGGCCTTGGAGCAGCTGATCCAGTTCACCGGTGAGACCGGGGACACCTACGTCAACACCGCCAACGGCCACTTGGTGCACGCCAGCGGCACCACGACGCTGGACTTGCAGCTGGGGGCGCTGGCGCTGCTGGCCCCGGGTCAGAGTGGGCTGCCGTCCGGCTACGCTGGGATCACCTTCACGGTGAGCGGCGACTTCAGTGACTGGGGGCAGCAGTTCAACATCCAGAAGCCCGGCCATGTGCTGCCCGGCTTGCCTCCGGCTCCGAGCGGGCTGAGCGGCAGCCTCTCCTCCCTCTAGTCCCCGTCCCCCGAACCCCGGCGGGTGGGCTCGGGGAGGACAACCCGGGCGGGAGCTCGGGGCAGGGCGCGTCGGACCCCCGCCAGCACCGCGGCCGCGCGGTCAGGGTCCTGCTGGTAGGAGAAGAAGGCGCCGCCGCTGCCGGTCATGGCCCAGCTGGCCCCGGGGGTGGCAGCCCGGAGGCGGCGGGCCTGTTCGATCAGGGCGGGCACCACCCGTCCCGCCGCCGCCTCCAGCCCGCTGCCGAGGAGCTCCGGCTCTGGTCCCTGACCCTGCCTCAGAAGCGCCTCCAGGGCCCGGACCCGCTGTCCGTCGCTGAAGTCAGCAGGCCGACTGGCCGCGTAGGCGGCCGCGGTGGAGACGGCTTGCAGCACGATCAGCACGAAACATCCCCGTCCCAGGCTGGGGAGTGGCGTCAACAGCTCTCCCACGCCTTCGAGGCGGGCAGCCCCACCCAGCAGGCTGAAGGGCACATCGGCCCCGCATTCCAGAGCGAGTCGGGAGAGCTCAGCCGGCGCCAGACCCGGGGCCGCCAGGCGGAGCACCGCCGCCGCGTCGGCGGACCCCCCGCCCAGTCCAGCCAGCGCCGGCACTCGCTTCTCCAGCACCACCCGCCCCACCCGGATCTGGCGAGAGGACCGTGCCAGCACGGCGGCGGCTCGCAGGGCCAGGTTGCCCTCGCCGTCCGGGACCTGGGCGCGCGCCGGCCCCAGAAGGGTCAGTTGCGTAGGGGAGGCGTCGGGTCCCGGCGCCAGCAGCTCCAAGGCGACCAGGTCGCTGAAGCCGATGGTCTGGGATACGGCGCGGAGCAGGTGGAAGCCGTCGGGGCGTCGGCCGACCAGCTCCAGCGCCAGGTTCAGCTTGGCCGGCGCCCTGCCCCAGCGCAGCATCGCGACACTCTAGCGGGAAGGTCGGCGCCCAACCCCGTTGCTATACTTCAGCGCCGCTCACCACTGCCCGAGCCGCGCTGCTCGGGCACCGCTCTGGAGACAGTTGGCCAACTCGGCATCCGCCCGCAAGCGCATCCGCTCGACCGCGCGCAAGCACGAGGACAACCGGCGTGTGCGCTCGTCGGTCCGCACCGTGGTCGCCAAGGCCCGGCGAGCG
>JBOHUK010000142.1:0-8799 GCA_050734395.1 Candidatus Dormibacteria bacterium | reverse complement strand
GCCGGCGGTTCTGCACCGACCGGCGCCAAACCAGGAAGGCCACCACCGCTAGGACCACTGCCCCCGCGCCCGCGAGCAGCGCCCAGCCACCGAGGTGGAGCACATCGCGGTAGTGCGCGCCGAGGGCGTCGCCAACAGAGACCACGGTCACACACCAGAACAGCGACCCCGCGACCATCGCCGGAAAGAAGACGCGCGGGGAGATAGCGGCGATGCCCGCCGCCCACGACGCCACGTTGCGGGCGATTGGCAGGATTCGGGTGAGGAACACCCCCGGACCGCCGCGGCGGCGCATCCAGGCCTCAGCCTCCTCCAAGCGTTGGGCTCGGATCCCCAGCCTGCCGGCGATCGCGGCCACCGCGGGGCGCCCCAGCTTCAACCCCAGGGGATAGGAGATCGAAGACCCAATCACCGCACCCCCGAAGGCGCTGGCGATCGCCGGCACCAGGTCGACCGTGCCCTTGTGGACCAGGAACCCCAGAGTCAGGAGCACCGCCTCGTCCGGCAGCGGCAGCCCCACCGACTCCGCTGCCAGCCAGACCAGGATGAAGAGGTAGACGCCGAGGGCGGGCAGATGGTCCAGCTGCTGGACCAGGTGGCCGAGGATCGGCTAGCCGCCCAGGCCCGGGCTCGCCCTTAGCACCCTAGCTCTCCTCGAGGTCGCCGGGCGGCGCCACCCCGGCGATCGAGCCCACCTGGTCGCCGTCGTCGAGGCGCATCAGGATCACCCCTCGCGTCTGGCGCGAGGAGATCCGCACGCCCTCCAGCGGCATGCGGATGATCTGGCCCCTGGTCGAGATCAGCATCAGCTCTTGGGAGAGGTCCTCGACGAGGTGCATGCCCACGATCTCACCCACCTTGGCGATGGCGTGTTGGTCGAGGGTGTAGACGCCCTGGATGGCCCGGCTCTTGACCGGATACTCCGCGACCGGGGTGAGCTTGCCGTAGCCGTTCTGGGTCACGACCAGGACGTAGCCGTCGGGCCGGACGATGTCCACCCCGGCCACCAGGTCGTCCTTCTGGAGGCGGACCGCGGTCACCCCCTGGGTGTCGCGGCCCATGGGGCGCACCTGCTTCTCACTGAAGCGCAGCGCCTTGCCCCGGCGGGTGGCGAGCACGATCTGGTCGCCACCCGTCGAGATCCGCACCCAGTTCAGCTCGTCACCCTCGCTCAGATTCATGGCGATGAGTCCGTTGCGGCGCACCGCGGCGTAGGCGGCGGCCGGGGTCTTCTTGATGTGGCCGCGCAGGGTCGCCATCACCATGTACGTCTCGTCCGAGTAGGCGTCCACCGAGAGCATCGAGGTCACCCGCTCGCCCTGGTCCAACTCCACCAGGTTGATCACCGCCGTGCCCTTGGCCTGGCGGGAGACGTCGGGGACCTCGTGGGTGCGCAGCCGGAAGACCCGGCCGCGGTTGGTGAAGAAGAGCATGTCGGAGTGGGTGGAGGCCACCTGCAGGTGCTCGACGTAGTCCTCCTCGCCGACCCGCTTGGCGCCCATCACTCCCTTGCCGCCGCGGCGCTGAGAGCGGTAGTCGGTCGCCGGCGTGCGCTTGATGTAACCCCGGTGGGTCAGGGTGACCACCACCTGTTCCTTGGGGATCAGGTCCTCCTCGTTGAGCTCGATGTCCCCGTAGGTGATCTCGGTGCGGCGCTCATCGCCGTACTTGCGGCGGATGGTCAGCAGCTCCTCGCGGACGACAGCCAGCACCTGCTCGCGGCTCGCCAGGATCGCCTCCAGCTCGCCGATCCGGGCCATCACCTCCGCGTGCTCCTGCTCGAGCTTCTCCCGCTCCAGGCGGGTCAGCCGGCCCAGCCGCATGTCCACGATCGCCTTGCTCTGACGCTCGCTGAGGCCGAAGCGCTGCTCCAGCTGGCGCTGGGCGGTCACCTCGTCGGGGGCGGCCCGGATGAGCCGGATCACCTCATCGAGGTTCTGCAGGCAGATGCGCAGCCCCTCGATGATGTGGGCCCGCTCCCGGGCGCGCTCCAGGTCGTGGCGGGTGCGGCGCTCCACCACCTCGCGGCGGTAGTTGAGGTAGTGCTCGAGCATCGCCCGCAGCGAGAGCACCTGCGGCCGCCCGTCGACCAGGGCCAGCAGGATGCAGGAGAAGGTCGACTGCAGCTGGGTGTGCTTGTAGAGGTTGTTGAGCACGGTGTAGGGGCGGGCGTCACGCTTGAGCTCGATCACGAGCCGCGTCCCCTCGCGTCGCCCAGTCTCGTTGCGCAGGTCGGCGACCCCCTCCAGCTTGCGCTCGTTGACCAGCTCGGCGATGGTCTGCAGCACCGTGCTCGGGTTCACCTGGTAGGGGAGCTCGGTGACGATGATCTGCTCCCGGCCCGACTTGGACTCCTCAAAGAGCACCCGGGCTCGCTGCACGACCCGGCCATGGCCGGTGCCGTAGACCTGGGGCAGGTCGCGGGCGTAGATGATCCCTCCCGTGGGAAAGTCAGGCCCGGGAATGAGGCGCATCAGGTCCTCGGTCGTGCACTCGGGATGGTCGATCATGTGCACCAGCCCGTTGCAGACCTCGGTCATGTTGTGGGGCGGGATGCTGGTCGCCATCCCAACCGCGATCCCCGAGGCCCCGTTCACCAGCAGGTTGGGCATCGCCGCCGGCAGCAGGGCTGGCTCCAGCTTCTTGGCGGAGTAGTTGTCGACAAAATTGACCGTGTCCTTCTCGATGTCCGCCAGCATCTCGGCAGCGATCGAGGTCATCCGCGCCTCGGTGTAGCGGTAGGCGGCGGCGGGGTCGCCCTCCGGCGAGCCGAAGTTCCCCTGGCCCTCCACCAGCGGGTAGCGCAGCACCCAGGGCTGGGCCAGGCGGACCAAGGTGTCGTAGACCGAGACGTCGCCGTGGGGGTGGTAGTTCTTGAGGACCTCGCCGACGATGGCGGCGCACTTGTGCGTACCCCGGCCCGGGGTCATGCCCTGGTCGTGCATGGCGTAGAGGATTCGACGCTGTACCGGTTTCAGCCCGTCGCGCACATCGGGCAGGGCCCGGGCCACGATCACACTCATCGCGTAGACCAGGTAGGAGTCCCGCATCTCCGAGACGAGCTCGACGGCCCGGATCCCGCCGCCCTGGTGGCCGCCCTGGTCCAGCACCATCGGCTACCCCTGCGCTCCCTGCACCGCTGCCGGGAGCTCGAGAGCGCCGCGCAGCGCGTCCGCCAGACCTCCCCGCACCGCGGTCGCCGCCACCTGCAGGGCGCTGCTGACGGCCTTGGCGTCGGACCGGCCATGGCCGATGAACACCAGCCCGCTCACCCCCAGGAGGGGCGCGCCGCCCACCTGGCGCCAGTCGAGCCGCCTTCCCAGGCGGCGCAGGCCGGGCATGAGCAACCAGGCGCCCAACTTCGAGCGCAGGTCCGCCACCGCCTCCTGGCGCAGGGCGGCAAGGATCGTCTCGGCCACCCCCTCGGCAGTCTTCAGGGCCACGTTGCCGGCGAAGCCGTCGCAGACCACCACGTCCACCTTGCCCGAGAGCAGGTCGCGTCCCTCCACAGGACCGACGTAGTCCAGGTGGGCACGCTCCAGCAGCGGGTGCGCCGCCTGGACCACGGCATTGCCCTTGGAGCTCTCCTCGCCGTTGCTGAGGAGCCCGACCCTCGGGCGCGCCACTCCCATGGCGCGGCGCGCGTAGGCGCTGCCGAGCTGCGCGAACTGCAGAAGCCACTCGGGCTTGCAGTCCACCTGGGCGCCGGCGTCAACGAGCAGGGTCTGCCCCTGGCGGCCGGGGAAGACGGTGCCGATCGCTGGCCGCGCCACCCCCGGCAGGCGGTGGAGATGGCGCAGCGAAGCGGCCATGGTGGCGCCGCTGTTTCCGGCGCTGAAGCAGGCGTCGGCCCGACCCGCGGCGACCAGACCCACCGCCACCCCCACGCTAGAGCGCGGTTGGGCGCGCACCGACTGAGCGGGGTGGGCGTCCATGGCGATCACCCCCTCGGCCACCTCCACCCGCAGTCGGGAGGGCGGGCCGGTCGCGCCCAGCAGCGCCTCGAGGCGGGCGGGCTCCCCGACCAGGATCAGCTCCAGGTCCGGGGCCTGGCGCAGGGCCTGCAGGCTGCCCTCCACCAGCGCTTCGGGCGCGTGGTCCCCGCCCATGGCGTCAACCGCCACCGCCGGCAGCGAGGTGCTCAAACGTCCAGGTTCTTGACCGTCTTGGCATGCGCCTGGATGAAGCGCTTGCGGGGCTCCACCGCAACCCCCATGAGCCGGTCGAAGACCTCGTCGGCCCGCAGGGCGTCCTCCACCTCTACCTTGAGCAGCACCCGCTTCTCCGGATCCAGGGTGGTCGCCCAGAGCTGCTCCGCCGTCATCTCTCCGAGACCCTTGTAGCGCTGGACGTCGGGCTCCTTGCCGTAGTCCTTCACGACCGAGCGGAACTCCTCCTCGCTGTAGCACCAGACCTCTCGACCCCGGGAGGCCTTGATCCGGAAGAGCGGCGGCTGGGCGATGAAGAGGTGCCCCTCGTCGATGACCGGCTTGAGGTGGCGCCAGAAGAAGGTGAGCAGCAGGGTGCGGATGTGCGAGCCGTCCTCGTCGGCGTCGGCCATCAGCACCACGCGGTTGTAGCGCAGCCGGCTCAGGTCGAACTTGTCCCCCACCCCGGTGCCCAGCACTGTGATCAGATCGCGGATCACCTCGTGCTGCAGGATCTTGTCCTCGCGCGCCTTCTCGACGTTGAGGATCTTGCCCTTGAGGGGCAGGATCGCCTGGTAGCGCCGGTCGCGCCCGCCCTTAGCGGTGCCGCCGGCCGAGATCCCCTCGACGATGAACAGCTCGCAGAGGTCGGGGTCGCGCTCGGAGCAGTCGGCGAGCTTGCCCGGCAGGGTCGCCGACTCCAGCAGCGACTTGCGCTGCACCAGCTCCCGAGCGCGCACCGCGGCAGCCCTGGCCCTGGCGGCGGTCAGCGACTTCTCGACGATCCGCTTGGCGTCGCTGGGGTTCTCCTCGAGATACTGGCTCAGCGTCTCGGTCACCACCGTCGAGACCTGCCCCGCGATCTCGGAATTACCCAGCTTGGTCTTGGTCTGACCCTCGAACTGCGGCTCCTGCAGCTTGACGCTGAGGACGGCCGTCAGCCCCTCCCGGACGTCCTCCCCGGTGAGGTTGGGGTCGGCCTCGCGGAGGATCCCGGCCTTGCGGGCATAGCGGTTGAGGGTGGCGGTGAGCGCGGTCCGCAGGCCGGTCAGATGGGTGCCGCCCTCGACCGTGTTGATGTTGTTGGCGTAGGCGAGCACGTGTTCGTTGAAGCCGCCGTTGTACTGGATTGACACCTCGACGGTGCTGCCCTCGATCTCGCGCTCGGCGTACATCGGCTGGGCCTGCACCGCCCCCTTGCCGCGGTTGAGGTGGCGGACGAAGGCCTCGATCCCACCCTCGAAGTAGAAGTTGACCTCCACCTCCAACTCGGAGCGCTGGTCCAGGAGGCGGAACAGCACCCTCTTGTTCAGGAAGGCCAACTCCCGCAGCCGCGTGATGATGGTGTCCCGATTGAACTCCTGGGTGTCGGTGAAGACGGTGGCGTCCGGCCAGAAGCCGACGGTGGTGCCGCGGCGCTCGGGGTCGCGGGCGCGCTCGCTGCGCAGCTCGCCCAACGGCAGCCCTCGCGAGTACTCCTGGCGGTACACGCGGTGGTCGCGATAGACCACCACCTCGATCTTCTCCGAGAGCGCGTTCACCACCGACAGCCCGACCCCGTGCAGCCCCCCGGACACCTTGTAGCCGCCCCCGCCGAACTTGCCGCCGGCGTGCAGCTTGGTCATCACCACTTCCAGCGCCGGCCGCCCGGTCGGCTGGTGGACGTCCACCGGGATGCCCCGCCCGTTGTCGCTGACGGTGCAGGAGCCATCCTTGGCGAGCCGCACCTCGACCCAATCGCACTCGCCGGCCAGGGCCTCGTCGACCGAGTTGTCGATCAGCTCGTAGACCAGGTGGTGCAGCCCGTGGACGTCTGTCGAGCCGATGTACATCCCCGGCCGCCGCCGGACCGCCTCCAGGCCCTCCAGCACCTGGATCTGCTCCGCCGAGTAGGGGTCCACCCCCCCCTGGCGGCCGTTGCCCGAGCGGCGGCGCCGCGGGCTGGCCGGGGCCGGTTGCGCTTCAGCCGGGATCGGCAGCCACAGTTCAGGATCAGGATCGGCCAAGCTCACTCCTCAGCGGGGGCGGCGGACGCCCGGGCGGGCAGGCCCGCCGGCGTCGGCGCGAAGGCCATTCCGACCTTGGCGCCGCTGGAAAGGCACACCCAATTTTAGCAGTCCGCAAGTCGGTCCCAGAAGGGTGCGAGAGCCGCGCCGGGAACGCCGGGCGCACGCCCTGGCCCGATTCGCGCTATCTTTGCGCTGCACGGCGGCCCGCCGGACGGGCAGGGCCTGCCGTTAGTAGGCCTCACGCTCGAGGTTGCGGCCTCAGCCAAGGAGACCGAGACCACTCAGCCTTGCCCAGGCTAGCTGCCCACGAGGTTCCCCCGGAGGAAGTGGCGCCCTGACGGCTCCCAACCTGACTCTCGAGCACCTGCATCTGGTCGTGCCCGAGCGATCCGAAGCGATGTCGTTCCTGGAGGCTCTCAACGGCCAGGGCCCCGGTGACGCCCGCCAGCACTTCGCCAGCCAGATCGGCTCGCTGGACGACTTTGCCGTCCTGTCCAGCCCCGCCGATCCCGTCGCGGTGACCCTGCTCCTGCCAGGCCTGGACGTCGCCTGCACGCCGGTGCGCCCCGCCCGGGCCCGGCGCGAGCGCACCGCTCTGCGCGTCGACTCGGTGCGCCCAGCACCGCCGGAGCGCGCCGACCCCGGAAACCGGGCCATCTGGGTGCGCTGCCGGGAGCCGCTGGTGAGCCCCGACAACGGCATCAGCACCGACACCTTCCACCTGCTCGACCTGGCGCGGCTCACCCGCTCGGCCAAGCAGCCGGAGGCGATCCTGCTCCAGACCCTGGCGCTGGTGGACGGGCTGGAGAGCGCCGAGCGCACCCGCGCCGCCACCCAGCGCACCCCCTTCGCCGCGGCGGTGGAGATCTGGCGCTGCCGCAACTGCCGGGGGCTCTGGCGCTCGGACCGCGACCAGAGCTGCCCCTCGTGCGGGCGGGAGTTCACCGAGGAGGACCGCCGCCGCCCCGAGCTGGCCCGCCTGGAGTTCTCGGTGCCCAAGGAGCACACCATCACGCTGTCGGTGGACTCGGCGGTGATGGTCGAACCCGAGGACGAGCCCCACTACCTGGGCCGGGTCACCCGCGTCGACCACCGCCGACACCTGGTGGAGGTGGCCAGCAAGGCCTACGAGGCGGCGGGAACCAGCGGTTGGATCACGCCCTCCTTCAACAAGCAGCTGTACGCCGCCAAGCGCAGCACCCTCGCCGCAATTGCGTCCGGGGAGGCCCGGAGCCTGCTGCTCGCCCAGCTGCTCATCGACCCCACCGCGGTCTACGCGCCGGGGGCTCCGCCCCGGAGCGACTGGGTGACGCTGGGCATGCACAGCAACCCCGCCCAGGACCGGGCCATCGGGATCATGACCGCGCTTGAGCCCGGGCAGGCGGCTCTCATCCAGGGGCCGCCCGGGACGGGCAAGACCACCGTCATCGTCGAGGCAATCAAGCACCGGCTGGCGGAGCGCCCGCAGCAGCGGCTTTTGGTCTGCAGCCACAGCAACCTCGCCGTCGACAACGCGCTGGAGCGGCTCGCGGGCACCGCGGGGCTGCGGGCGGTGCGGGTCGCCAAGGCGGAGCGGGTCCACCCCGCCGTGGACGCCTTCCGGGTCGAGGACGAGGACGACGAGCGGCTGGTGGACGCCAACGTCTACTTCGCCACCTGCGCAACCGCCGCCACCTCCTCGATCACGACCGACGAGCCCTTCGACGTGGTCATCCTCGACGAGGCCAACAAGGCCCGGATCGACGAGGCCCTGCCCTGCCTGCGGCTGGGCGCGGCGGTGGTGATGGTGGGGGACCACAAGCAGCTCCCCCCGGTCGAGGACGACGCCATCTACGAGATCGTCGAGGACCGGCCCGAGCTCGAGGAGATCGTCGACACCAGCCTCTTCGAGCGCTGCTGGGAGAACGGGGTCCCCGAACAGGCCCGCTGCCTTCTGGTGGAGCAGCACCGGATGCACCCCGAGATCTCCGGCTACGTCTCGGCCGCCTCCTACGACAACCAGCTCGAGAACGCCCCCGAGGTCCTCGACTACCAGTACGTCACCCGCCGCCCCTTCCCGGTCGCGCTGCACATGGTCGACACCCAGGGCCTGCGCGGCGGCCGGGAGCGCCGCGGCGCCGGCGGGGCCTTGCGCAACGACGCCGAGGTGCGGGTCTGCGCCCAGGTGGTGCGGATCCTGGACGAGCGCGTCGACCCCGCCCTCTCGCTGGCGGTGATCGCCATGTATGCGGACCAGGTGGACCGTCTGCGCCAGGCGCTCAGCCGCCGCCACTTCCGCCGCCAGGTCCGGATCGACACCGTCGACTCCTTCGAGGGGCGCGAGGAGGACATGGTGGTGATCTCGCTGGTGCGCAGCAACGAGCGAGGCCGGATCGGCTTCCTGCGGGTCCCCAACCGCCTCAACGTGGCCATCTCCCGCGCCCGCCGGCTGGTGGTCTGCGTCGGCGATGCCGCCACCCTGCGCGCCGGCGAGGAGAGCATGTACGGGCGCCTGGTGGAGGCGGCGCGCGGCTGCGGCGGCTACCTGATGGCGACCGACCTCCTGGGCGGCCGCTCGGCGCGCTTCCGGCCCCTGCGCCGGGCGCCCGGTGCCGGCGCCCCGTCCGCGGAGGGGGAGGCGGGCGGTCTGCCCCGGCGCCACC
>JBOHUK010000141.1:0-1943 GCA_050734395.1 Candidatus Dormibacteria bacterium | reverse complement strand
GGTGAGTTGCAAATCGGGGTCGCCACCCGTTGGCCGCAGTCTAGCAGCGGCACCGCACATCCGCTCGCCCTCAGAAGTGCAGCAGTCGCCACCACCAGGTCGGCCCCGGCACTGCCTTCACCGGGCTCAGGTCCACCGTGGCCAGGGTGCCGAGCGGCCCGGAGAAGCGCAGCCGAGCGACCACTTCGGAGCGGCGCCAGGGCGGCTTGCCCGGGTGGCTCAGCAATTGCAAACGCAGGAGTGCCCCGCCGGGCACCACCACTTCGGTGCGGCCGTCGGCCCGCAGGGCAGACCCCGACGACCAGGCGGCCCGCAGCCTCCCCAGCCCGACGCCCGCCGGCGGCAGGCGGAGCAGGCGCAGCCGGGGGCGCGCCTCAGCCAGCAGGCGCAGCGCCGCCTGGCCCGCCGCCTGCAGGCGCGAGCTCGGTCCGCCGGGCTGGCCCAGCACCGCGCCGAGGAGGGTGACGGCGTGCCCGCGCAGCCGCGAGAGCGCAGAGAACAGCAGGCAGCCCTGGGCCTGCTCCGTCCAGCCGGTCTTCACCCCGCTGACCCCGGCCTGTCCCAAGATGGGGTTGTAGTTGGGCTGGGCGCCGCCCAGGGGCAACGGCACCGATGACTGCCGGACCACCGCGGCGAAGGCGGGGAGCTCCAGGGCGGCGCGGGCCAGCAACACCAGGTCGCGGGCAGTGCTCACGCTCTGCGGGTCCAGACCGCTGGGGTCGGCGAAGCGAGTCTGGGTCAGACCCAGGCCGGAGGCGGCCTGGTTCATCCGGGCGACAAAGGCAGCCTGGGAGCCCGCCACCCAGTTGGCCAGCATTGCCGCCAGGTTGTCCCCCGAGGCGATCAAAAGACCCTGGAGCGCCTGCTCCTCGCTGAGCGGCTGCCCCGCCGCCACCGCCACCACCGAATCCCCGGCGGCGCGCTCCTGTTGATAGAGGGTGACGTCGGCGGCCGAGACCGGGATCTCGGGCCCGGCGGCGCCCACCTCGAGGGGATGGGAGCGCAGCGTCACCAAGGCGGTCATGACCTTGGTGACGCTGGCGATGGGAACCGACCTTTGGTCGGGGCTCGAGCCCAACCAGCCCCAGCCCTGCAGGTAGAGGCTGGCCTGACCCGAGCCGGGCCAGGCCGGGGTCGGCGGGGACCCGGGTGCAGACCAGCTCGCCGAGGGCATGCCCAACAGCTGCGCTCGCGGCAGGGGCCGCTCCAGCTGGTAGGCCGCTCCCCCGGCCAACAGCACCAGCACCACCACCGCCAGGGCGAGCCAGCGCCGACGAGCGCGCACCATCGCGGCTAGGCGGTGCCCGGCAGGGGGGCGGGCGCCCGGACGGGGCCGGCGCTGGGCGGTGGGCTTAGGATCGGGAGAGCGCCCACCTGGACCTGGCCTGTCACCTCCAGCCGCTCCCCCCTGGTCTCGACCACCTGGCCGTTGTCCACGGCAACCGAGCTCGGGCGGCCGACGCCGCACTCCCGCGCTAGCTGCAGGTGGGCGGTCAGGTGGCGGACCTCCCCGTGGACCGGGATGAAGCACTGCGGCTCAAGCAGCTCCAACATCAGGCGTAGCTCCTCTCGGGCCGCATGCCCGCTGGCGTGTACGCCGTCCGCGCTGCCCGCGAGCACCCGCAGGCCGCGGGCCAGGAGCTGGTTGATCATGGCGGACACCGCCGCCTCGTTGCCCGGGATGGGGTTGGCCGCCAGCACCACCAGGTCACCGGGGTCGAGGTGGACAAAGGGGTGGACGCCGGCCGCGATCCGGCTGAGAGCCGCCAGCGGCTCGCCCTGGGAGCCGGTCGCCAGCAGGCAGAGCCGCGAGGGAGCGATGCCCGGAAGCTCGCGGGGCTGGGCCAGCAGGCCGGGCTGCGCGCGGAGGAACCCCAGGCTCACCCCGGCCTCGAAGTTGCGCAGCATGCTCCAGCCCACGAGGCAGCAGCGCCGCCCCAGCT
>JBOHUK010000140.1:0-4393 GCA_050734395.1 Candidatus Dormibacteria bacterium | reverse complement strand
GTGATCCCATGGGGGATCCCAAAGCGGGCCCCCAGGAGGCGGCTCAGCGTGTGGCTGGGTCCCATGCTGGCTCCCGCCAGCCCCAGGGCCGCCCACCAGGCCGCGACCTGCAGGCCCTGGCGCGGCTCGAGCGCCCGGGGGCGACGGCGGCATTCGGGCAAGAGCCGCCAGAGCCGCGCCGCCGCCTCCTGGGCGAGCATCCCCAGCAGCGGGTCGTGCTCCGGCGACCAGGCGGTCTCGACCGCGTGGTCCAGCGCTCGCACCCCGCTGGCCAGCCAGAGCCGCAGGGGGGTGCGCAGGCACAGCCGGGGGTCGAGGATCACCGTCTGCGGAGCCGACTCCCACACCCGCAGTCCCACCTTGTTCCCCGAGGCGGAGGCGGTGATGCCGGCGGTCGGGGTGAACTCCGCTCCCGAGAGGGTGGTGGGCACCGCCAGGTGCCGGGACGCCAGTCCGCTGCGGTGGATCGCCACCTTGACGCCGTCGATGACGCTGCCGCCGCCCAGGCTGATCACCCCGTCGCGGTCCTGCTGGCGGAGCAGGCGCCCAAGCGCTTCGACCGACGCCTCCGGGGTGTGCTGGCTGAGCTCCGTGAAACAGGGGAGCGCGGGCTGCTGGGCCAGGGCCCGGATCCGCTCGACCACCCCACCCTGGGCGGCCAGGGTGCGGGAGCAGGCCAGCAGCGGCCGCTCCACCCCGAGAGCGGCGAGCTCGGCCGGGAGCTGGTCCAGCGCCCCCGGCCCCACCCGCACCCGCCGGACCGGCGAGGCGACGTGGGTGGAGATCAAGCGCTGGCGGCGGCGATGAACTGGCGCAGCACCAGTGGCAGCACCCCGCCGTGGCGCAGGTAAAGCACCTCGTTCTGGCCGTCGAGCCGAGCGAGGACGGGGATCTCCCGCTCCTGCCCGGAGGCGTCCCGGACCGCCAGCCGGAGGTGGGCGTGGGTCGCCAGTGAGGCATCCAGGCCGCGCAAGGAGTAGGTCTCGCTGCCGTCCAGTCCCAGGCTCTGGGCCGAGTCCCCCTCCATGAACTGCAGGGGTAGCACCCCGAGGCCGACCAGGTTGCTGCGGTGGATGCGCTCGAAGCTCTCGGCGAGCACCGCGCGCACCCCGAGCAGGGCCGTACCCTTGGCGGCCCAGTCCCGCGAGCTCCCCGCCCCGTACTCCTTGCCGGCGATCACCAGCAGTGGCACCCCCTCCTCGCGGTAGCGCTCGGCGGCGGCGTAGATGGTCGTGTCCTCGCCATCCGGCAGGTGGCGCGTGAACCAGCCCTCGCGCCCCTGCGCCAGCCCGTTGCGCAGCCGCAGGTTGGCGAAGGTGCCCCGGATCATCACCTCGTGGTTGCCCCGCCGTGACCCGTAGCTGTTGAAGTCCCGGGGGGCTACGTCCCGCGCCTGCAGGTACTCCCCGGCGGGGCTGCTGGGCGGGATGGAGCCGGCCGGGGAGATGTGGTCGGTGGTGACCGAGTCGCCCAGCAGGGCCAGCACCCGCGCACCCTCGATGTCCGGGACCGGCTGCGGCTCCGGCTCCAGGTCCGAGAAGAGCGGGATCTCCCGGATGTAGGTGGACTCCCCATCCCAGGTGTAGGTGGGACCGGTGGGCGACTCCATCTCCCGCCAGTACTCGTCGCCGGCGAAGATCCTCTGATACTCGTCGTGGAAGAACTCGGCCTTGATCGAGCTGTGCACCACCTCCGCCACCTCCTGGGGGCTGGGCCAGAGCTCGCGCAGGTAGACGGGCTGGCCGTCGGTGCCCATGCCCAGGGGCTCAGTGGTGAGGTCGCGGCGGACGCTGCCGGCGAGCGCGAAGGCCACCACCAGGGGAGGTGAGGCCAGGTAGGAGGCCCGCACCTGGGGGTGGATGCGCCCCTCAAAGTTGCGGTTGCCGCTCAGCACCGCCGCCACCTTGAGGTCACGGCGATCCACCTCCTGGGCCACCTCTTGGGGCAGGGGACCGCTGTTGCCGATGCAGGTGGTGCAGCCGTAGCCGACCACGTCGAACCCGACCGCCTCGAGCGCCTTCAGCAACCCCGCCTGGCGCAGGTAGTCAGTGACCACCCGCGAGCCCGGGGCCATGCTGGTCTTGACGTAGGCGGGCGGGCGCAGCCCGCGCTCCCGGGCGCGCTGTGCCAGGAGCCCCGCCGCCACCATCACCGTGGGGTTGGAGGTGTTGGTGCAGGAGGTGATGGCGGCGATCACGACGGAGCCATCCTCGAGGGGTGGCTCTCGGGGGACGGTCGTGGGGCTGCCGCCAAAATTGCTGGCGAAGCTCTCCCCGATCTGGGCCAGTGCCACCCGGTCCTGAGGTCGGCGCGGCCCGGCGACGCTGGGCTCGATCTCCCCCAGGTCCAGCTCCAGGAGCTCGCTGAAGGCTGGGGTGGGGTCCCCGCGGCGGCGGAACAGCCCCTGCTCCTTGCAGTACGAGTCCACCAGCGCGATCAGCTCCTCGGGCCGTCCGGTCGTCCGCAGGTAGTCCAGGACCACCTGGTCCACCGGGAAGAGCGCCGCCGTGGCGCCGTACTCCGGGGACATGTTGCTCAGCGTCGCCCGGTCCGCCAGCGCCAGCCCGTCCAGGCCGTCGCCGCAGAACTCGACCAGCTTCCCCACCACCCCGTGACGCCGCAGCCACTCGGTGAGGCGCAGCACCAGGTCGGTGGCGGTGGTCCCCGCCTGGAGTTCGCCCGAAATCCTCACCCCCACCACCCTGGGAGGGGTGAGCAGCAGGGGCTGGCCCAGCATCACCGCCTCGGCCTCGATCCCGCCCACCCCCCAGCCCAGCACCCCCAGGGCGTTGATCATGGTGGTGTGGGAGTCGGTGCCGACCAGCGTGTCGGGAAGGGCCAGCTGCTCCCCGCCCTGCTGACGGAGTTGCACCACCCGGCCCAGGTATTCCAGGTTCACCTGGTGGCAGATGCCCATCCCGGGGGGCACCACCCGGAAGCCCCGGAAGGCCTGCTGCGCCCAGCGCAGCAGGCTGTAGCGCTCGAAGTTGCGCTGGTACTCCCGCTCCAGATTGGTGGCATACGCCCGGGGGCTGCCGTAGGCGTCCACCTGCACCGAGTGGTCGATCACCAAGTCGGCGTCGACCAGCAGGTCGATGTGCTGGGGGTCCCCGCCCCGGCGGGCCATGGCCGAGCGCATCGAGGCCAGGTCCACCACCGAGGGCACCCCGGTGAAGTCCTGGAGCAGCACGCGGGCCGGGAAGAAGGGCAGCTCCCGCTCCTGGTCCGCCTCAGCCACCTCCCCCCGCCAAGAGGCGAGGAAGCCGGCGTCCTCGGGGCTCTGACCCCGGCGCAGGAGCATCTCCAGCCAGACCTTGACCGTGCTCGGCAGCGGTCCGGGATCGCCCAGCCCCCGATCCCGCAGGGCGGCCAGGCTGTAGTAGTGGGGTCCCGCGGGGCCGAGTTGGCGCAGCACTCCGAGGGCGTCCGCTAGGGGACCGTCGCCGTTCCCGCCGGGGTTGCCCACCGCCATGCTCTTCGAAGTCATCTTAGTTGGGCCTCACGGACGCAGCTGGGGCGACACTGGGGCGACATCGGGTTTGACAGTGACTTCGGCGGCTGGGCATACTCGATCCACCCCTGGGTGCTGGCGCATGCCGCCGCCGGCCGAGCGCTGGAGGGTCGCGGGGAGTTGCGGAGGACTAGTTGAAGGGACGCCCGGCAGACGTGTTTGGAAAGCTGGCTCTCGCCCTGGGGCTGGTGGTCCTCGGGCTCTTGGTCCCCGCCCCGGTCCTCGCCGCCAACACCAACTTCCTGAGTGGCGGCGGCCCCCCCGTGGACACCATCGACATGCTCTTCTACGTCTTCCTGGCCATCTCCCTGGTGGTCCTGATCGGGGTCGGCGGAGGCGTCGTCTACGCCTGTATCCGGTTCCGGCGGCGCTCGCCTGACGAGCAGCCCCCGCAGATCCACGGGCACCGGCGCTTGGAGTTGGCCTGGACCATCGGCCCCCTGGTGGTGCTGGGGGCGCTCTTCATCCTCAACGCGGTCAACGTCGGCTACCTCCGCAACGGGCCGAGCCCCGCCACGCCGGCCGGCCGGGACCCGGTGTCGGTCAAGGTCACGGGCCAGCAGTTCTACTGGTCCTTCACCTACTCCAACGGCAAGACCGTGCTGCGCGCGATGGAGATACCGGTCAACACGCCGATCGAGCTGACGACCGAGTCCAAGGACGTGATCCATGGCTTCTGGGTGCCACAGCTGGGCGCCAAGATCGACGCGCTCCCGGGGATCGTCAACCACGCCTTCATCGAGGCGAGCCGCACCGGGACTTACGAGGGGCAGTGTTACGAGTTCTGCGGCGTCGGCCACGACCAGATGCTGATCACCGTCAAGGTGGTGAGCATGGGCCAGTACCGGAATTACCTGAGCAAGTTGACCTGAGGGACTGGGC
>JBOHUK010000139.1:0-16509 GCA_050734395.1 Candidatus Dormibacteria bacterium | reverse complement strand
GGAGGCGGGCGGCCTGCCCCGCCGCCGCCGCCGCCGCCGCCGCCGCCATCCCGAGGGAGCCACCGCGCTGGCACCTGGCATCCCGGCCGCCGGGCCCGGGCAAGTGGCCACGCCGGGAGAGCCCGGGGCTTCCCCCGGGCCGGGCCCTGGCCGCCGCCGCCGCCGCCGCCGGCGCTCCCGCGGCCCCTGGGCGGCCAACCCCAATCCCCAGACCTCGGGACAGCCCACCGCGCCGGGCGCAGGCCCCCCCGCCGAACCCGGTGAAGGCGCTCGCCGCCACCGGCGGCGGCGGCGGCGGCCGCGGCCCTTCGACCCCGGGGCCGCCACGCCCAGCGCGCCCCAACCACCTCCCCGCCCGGTCGATGCCTGATCGGGAGCGGATCTTCGTGGTCGGCGCTGGCCTGATGGGGTCGGGCATCGCCCACAGCGCGGCCCAGGCCCAACTGCCCGTCCTGCTCTTCGACAGTCAGCCCGGAGCCGCGCAGCGGGCCCTTGAGGGGATCGTGAAGCGGACCGAGCGTGCCGAGCAGCAGGGCAAGGCCGAGGCGGGCTCGGCCTTGGCGGTAGCCGGCCGGCTGTCACTGGCTAAGGACCTGGCGCAGGCCGCCTCCGCCTCGGTCGTGATCGAGGCGGTCACCGAGGACCTCGAGGTGAAGCTCGGCGTGTTCGAGGCCCTGAGCCGGGCCTGCCCGGATTCCACCATCTTCACCAGCAACACCTCCTCCATCCCCATCACCCGGCTTGCCCGGGGCAGTGGCCGCCCGGACCGCTTCATGGGGATGCACTTCTACAGCCCGGTGCCGGTTATGGAACTGGTGGAGCTCATTCCCGGGATCCACACGGCGGATTCCACCTACGGCCGCGTCGAGGCTCTGGGGCGGGCCATGGGCAAGACCCCGGTGCGGTCGGCGGACTCGCCGGGCTTCATCGGCAACCGGATCCTGATCCCCTATCTCAACGAGGCCATCCAGGCGCTGCAGCAGGGTGTCGGCAGCGCCAGCGACATCGACCAGGTGGCCAAGCTCGGTTTCCGCCATCCCATGGGGCCCCTGGAGCTGGCCGACTTCATCGGGCTCGACGTGGTGATGGGCATCTGCCGGGTCATGCACCAGGGCCTGCACGATCCCCGCTACGCGCCGCCGCCGCTGCTCGAACGGCTGGTGGAGGCAGGGGACCTCGGCCGCAAGACCGGCCGCGGGTTCCACCAGTACGGATCGCGGGACTAGGGGATCTCCGCTGGGTCCAGCAGGTCCAGCAGGTGGCGCAGCCCCAACGGGTAGCGGTACTCGACCCGCAGGTGGCCGCCATCGAAGAGCTCGAAGTGGACCCGCTGCTGCCCCGCCCGGTTAAGCGCCGCCGCCACCGCCGCCGCACCGACATCCAGGTGCCACTCGTCCCTGCGGCCGGCGTCGAGGTAGGCGCCCCGCAGCGAGCGCGCCGCCTCCTGCCGCCGGGGGATCATCCGCACCGGGTCCCAGGCCTGCCAGCGCTCCCAGACCTCGGGGCGCAGCACCCCGGTTTCCACTTCGAAGGGGAGGGTGATCGAGCCATCCGCCTCCGCCGAGTAGCAGGCTGCCATGCAGTAGACGTTGAGCAGCCAGGAATCCGACGGCCGGCTGAGCGCCGGCCGGGCGCGGAAGTCCTCCCAGAACTGCTGGTATGAGCCTTGGTACTCGTCCCGCAGGCTGCGGACCACCTGGGGGAACTCCGGCCCGTAGCAGTACTCGAAGAGCGCGTCGCCGGCGTGGCTGGCGAAGGCTGAGAAGAGGTCGGGGCGGAGCAGGCAGGTGACCATGGCGCCGAAGCCGCCGCTCGACTTGCCGGCGAGAGCCCGGGCCCCGTGGCGGGCAAGGGTGCGGTAGCGCCCGTCGATCGCCGGCACCACCTCCTGGCAGAGGTAGCTGTGGTACTGGCCGGTGGCGGGGGAGTCCAGGTACTGGCTGCCGCCCAGCGAGGTCCAGCAGTCCGCCAGCACCAGGATCGCTGGCGGGACGCCCGGCGAGCTGAAGAGGGCGTCGAAGAGCTCCAGCGGGGTCGGCCTGAGGCCGGTGCGGGCGCGCCACATGTCCACCTGCCCGGACATGCCCTGGAGCAGGTAGATGACCGGGAAGCGCCCCTCGGCGCGGGCCTCGTAGGCGGGGGGCAGGTACACCCAGAGCGGGCGCTCGTGAGGATCTCCCAGGCGATTGCCTTCGAGGAACCGGCTCTCCAGCACCAGCTCCTCGACGCGGCCCTCGCCCGGGTGGCGCCAGGGAGCACCGGGCGGGGGCCCCTCGCGCAGCCGTGGCCCGGCGGCGCCCCCCTCGCTCAGCGGCTGCTGTGCGCCCATTCCGCGCACGATACGTTGCTCCCCCCCCGCGGTCGGGCGCCGACGAGGCTGGGTTGCCCCGCGAGACGACTTGGGAAGACCCCGGCCGGCAGGGCGCGCCCCCCGCCGCGGAGCATCCCCAGGGCCAGCTCAGCCCTCACCCAGCAGGGGGACGAAGCGGCAGGCCCCGAGGTCCCGGCGGCACCACTCCTGCTCGTGCCGCCGCCAGAGCCAGAGCCGCTCCTCTCCCCCCTCCACGACCGGGCAGACCAGGCAGCCGTCGATCGCGACCTGTTCGAGCAGCGCCGGCGGGATCTCGGGGGTGGCGGCAGAGACCACGACCGCGGCAAAGGGGGCCCGGTCGGGGGCGCCTCGTCTGCCGTCGGCGAGGCGCACCTCGACCCCCCGGACCCGCTGGCGATTCAGGTTGTCACGCGCCCGCGCCGCCAGGTCGGGGATTATCTCCAGGGCCACCACCTCTGCCGCCCCGGCGGCGCGGAGCACGGCGGCCAGGTAGCCGCTGCCCGCGCCCACCTCCAGGACCCGCGCCCCCGCGCCCAGGTCCAGCGCCTGGGCGATGACGGCCACCATCCAGGGCTGGGAGCACGTCTGCCCCAGGCCGATGGGCAGGGCCCGGTCCTCGTAGGCGCTCAGCGCCTGGTTCTCGGGGAGGAAGCCCTCCCGGGGCACCGCTTCCAGGGCTGAGCGCACGGCCGGGCTGGAGATGCCGCGGCGGCCCAGTGCGCGCACCAGGTCGCGGCGCCGCCGGGTCAGCTCTCGTTGAGGATCTGGATGCAGTGGTCGACGTCCTGAGCGTAGAGGGTGCGCGGCGGGGGCGCCGGCAGCGCCCCCCGGCCTACCGGCAGGAAGAAGCCCTTGGCCGCCGGCTTGATGAACTCGGGGTCGTAAAGGGCGATCCGGTGACCCCGGTTCACCGGGGGAAAGACGGCCAGCATCCAGACCACGGCCCCGGGGTTGACGTCCGCCGAGCAGACGTCGAGGCGGTAGCTGGAGAGCACCACGATCGGGCGGATGGGCCGGTAGTAGGTGCGTTGCAGCGCCGAGCTGGCCCGGCGGGGGTCAAGCCGGCTGGTGACCGTGGACTCCAGCACGCTCTGGGTCAGGTCCACCGCCGTCGTCGAGGCCCCGGAGTTGGTCGCCCGCACCACCACCTCCAGCAGCGGGCCGAGCGGGGCGAGGCTGCTGGCATCCCCGGCCTCCTGGGCGGGCAGCAGCGGCAGGATGTCGTCCAGGGGGACCCGGCGCATGAAGTAGAAGTGCAGGTAGGTGGGGTCGGTGTAGAACCCGCCGTCGGGGCTGCTGGTGACCAGTGCGTTGTCCAGCGGCTGCGCCCGAGCGTGCACCGGCAGGCCCGCCACCAGGGCGCGCACCGCCTGGGCGGCGTTGGGGCTCGAACCACACCCGCTGGCCCCCAGCACCACCGCCAAGAGCCCGCTCAGCCCGAACCAGTAGCTCCTCCGCCAGCCCACCGGCGAAGCGTAGCGCCCGAGCTCAGCCGCCCTCGGCGGGCGGGGAACCGGCACCGAGCAGCTCGGAGCGGCGGTAGAGCGCCCGGACAGGGTAGCCCGCCGCCTCCAGGCGCTCCCTGCCCCCCTCCTCGCGGTCCAGGAGCACGTAGATGCCCACGATCTCCGCCCCGACCTCGGCCACGCGCTCGGCCGCCTCCAGCAGCGAGCCCCCCGAGGTGAGAGTGTCGTCCACGACCGCCACCCGCTCGCCGGGCTCCGGCGCCGGTCCCGCGCACCACCCGCCGGTCCCGTGGTCCTTGGGCTGCTTGCGGACGATGAACGCCGAGAGGCCAGCGCCGCCGTCGAGCGCGCTGCTGAGCGCCGCGGCGGTGACCATCGGGTCCGCTCCCAGGGTGGGCCCTCCGATCTTGGTGGCGCCGTCCTGGCGGGCTAGGGCCAGCAGGGCCCGGCCCACGAGCCGCGCCCCTTGTGGGTCCAGGGTCACCAGCCGGCCGTCGAAGTAGTAGGGGCTGCGGCGACCGCTGGTGAGCACGAAGTCCCCCAGGCGCAGCGCCCGCTCCCGGAGCAGCTCCAGCAGCTGGGCACGCTCCGCGTCCGGGGCGCCGAGGGCGGGGCTCAGTCGACCTCCCAGCGCAGCACCGGCCGGCGGGCCGCCGTCACCTCGTCCACCCGGCCCACCGGGGCCAGGTGCGGGGCCGTGCGCAGCAGCTCGGGATCTTGGGCGCCCTCCTCCATGATCCGCGCCACGATCTCTGCCAGCTGGTCGAGGGCCCGCTTGGACTCGGTCTCGGTGGGCTCGAACATCATCGCCTCGGGCACCGTGATCGGGAAGTAGACGGTCGGCGGGTAGACGCCGTAGTCGATCATCCGCTTGGCGATGTCGAGGGCCCGGATCCCGGCGAAGCGCTCCGCCCTCCGGGGCGTGGCCACGAACTCGTGGAAAGAGTCGCCGTCCACCGCCGTGGGCAGGCAGTCGCGCAGCCGCCAGCGCAGGTAGCGAGCTCCCAGCACCGCGTCCCGCGCCACCTGGCCGATGCCGTCACCGTAGGCGCGGATGTAGGCGTAGGCGCGCACCAGCATGCCGAAGTTGCCGAAGTAGGAGCGCACCTTGCCCACGCTCTGGGGGCGGTCGTAGTCCCAGCCGAAGACCCCAGAAGGGCTCTTGGAGATCCGCGGCACCGGGAGGTAGTCGGTCAGCTCTGAAGACACTCCCACCGGCCCGGCGCCCGGCCCGCCGCCGCCGTGGGGGGTGGAGAAGGTCTTGTGCAGGTTGAGGTGGACGACGTCGAACCCCATGTCCCCCGGGCGGGCCAGCCCCACCAGAGCGTTGAGGTTGGCGCCGTCGTAGTACATGAGGGCGCCCGCCCGGTGGGCGAGCGCGGCCATCTCCTCGATGTGGCCCTCGAAGATGCCCATCGTGTTGGGGTTGGTGAGCATCACCGCGGCCACCCCGTCGCCCAGCTTGGCGCGGAAGTCGTCGAGATCCACGGTGCCGTCCGGCGCGCTGCGCACCGTGACCACCTCCAGGCCACACTGCGCGGCGGTCGCCGGGTTGGTGCCGTGGGCGGTGTCAGGGATGATCACCTGACGGCGCCGGTGCTGCTCCCGCTGCGCGTGGTACGCCTGGATCATCCGCAGCCCGGTCCACTCGCCGTGGGCGCCCGCCGCGGGCTGGAGCGAGACCGCCGCCATCCCGGTGATCTCCACCAGCAGGCGCTCCAGCTCCCACATCAGCTCCAGCGCCCCCTGGATCGAATCCACCGGCTGCCAGGGATGCAGGTCTGCGAACCCCTCCAGCGCCGCGACCTGCTCGTTGACGGCCGGGTTGTACTTCATCGTGCAGGACCCCAGCGGGTAGGCGCCCTGCTGCAGGTTGTGGTTGCGACGCGCCAGCCTGCCGAAGTGCCGCGCCAGCTCTGGCTCGTTGATGGCGGGGATGCGGGCGCGGCGGGCGCGCCTGTGCCCGGCGCCCAGCCCCTGCTCCAGGCCGGGCCCCTCTACGCCGGGATCCGGCAGCAGCGGACCGGACCCGGCCTCGGGAGCGAGCTCCACCAGCAGGGGCTCCGGCCCCGCCCAGATGGGCTCGACTTCCGCGGCGGCGTTCACGCCGGCACCTCGGCCGGCTGGGCGGCGCCCACCAGGCTCGCCAGCCCCTCCCGGTAGCGCTCGATCGCCTCTGGGCGGGTCGTCTCGGTCGCGCACACCAGGAGGCAGTTCTCCAGCCCTGGGTCCAGATCCCCCAGCGGGAGCCCGGCCAGGATCCCCTGCTCCGCCAGACGGCGCGCCGCCTCGCCCGCCGGCAGCGGGGTCTCGAGCACGAACTCCCACAGGAAATCCTGCTTGGGATGAAGGAGCCGCACCCCCGGCAACTCGGCCAGCCGCGCCGCCAAGCGGTGCGCCCGCCGGTAGGAGATGTCGGCGATCCCGCGCATGCCCGCCTCGCCCATCTTGGCCATGTAGGCGGTCGCCGCCAGGGCCATCAGGGCGTGGTTGGTGCAGATGTTGCTGGTGGCTCGTTCCCGGCGGATGTGCTGCTCGCGCGTCTGCAGGGTGAGGCAGAAGGCCCGCTGGCCCTGGCCGTCCTGAGTCAGGCCCACCAACCGTCCCGGCATCCGGCGCACCAACTCCGCCCGGCAGGCCAGCAGGCCCACGGTGGGGCCACCCAGTTGCGGGGGGATCCCCAGCTGCTGACCGTCCGCCGCCGCCAGGTCAGCCCCAGCCGCGCCCGGCGGCTCGACCACCACCGCGGCCAGGGGGTCCGCCACCGCCAGCAGCAGCGCCCCCCCAGCGTGGGCCATCTCCGCCAGCTCCCGGACCGGCTCCAGGCAGCCACGGAAGTTGGGCTGCCCCACCACCAGCACCGCCGCCCGGCCCGAGCTCAGCTCCCGCCCCGCCGCCTCGGTGTCCGTCACCCCATCCTGGCTGGGCAGGGTGACTAGCTCCGCGCCCCGCCCCGACGCGTAGGTCCGCAGCACCTTGAGCACCTCGGGGTGGAGGGTGGAGGAGGCGAGGATCAGCTGCCGCTCGGTATGCAGGGTCGCCAGCAGCGCCCCCTCCGCGGCGGCGGTGGCGACGTCGTACATGGAGGCGTTGGCGACGTCCAGCTGGAAGAGCTCGGCCACCAGCGACTGGAACTCGAAGATCGACTGCAGGTAGCCCTGGCTGGCCTCCGCCTGGTAGGGGGTGTAGGCGGTGTAGAACTCGGGCCTCGAGATCGTCGCGCGCACCACGCTGGGGATGAAGCGTGAGTAGATCCCGCCGCCGAGGAAGCAGTCCCACTGCGAGAGCGGCCGGTTGCGGGCCGCCAGCCGCCGCATCTCCGCTACCAGGTCCGCCTCGGAGAGGGCCGGGGGGAGGCGCAGCGTCGCCCGTCGCAGCCGCTCGGGTACCGCGCGGAACAGGTCCTCCTGGCTCTCCAGTCCCAGCTCCGCCAGCATGGCCGCCCGATCGGCGTCCGAGTTCGGCAGGTAGGCCATCGACAGGCTGGGCACCCCGTGCTGCGCGGTGGTTAGTGGGTCTCGCTCCGGGCGAAGGAATCGTACCCGGCGCTGTCGAGCAGGTCGGAGGGGAGCTCCCCCTCCAGCCGCACCCGGATCAGCCAGCCCTTCTCTTGTGGATCACGGTTGACCAACTCGGGGTTGCTGCCGACGCTCTGGTTCACCGCCACCACCTCCCCGTCCACCGGGGAGACCAGGTCGCTGGCCGCCTTGACCGACTCCACGGTTCCAAAGCGGGAGCCCGCCGCCACCCGCGATCCCACCTTGGGCAGCTCCAGGAAGATCACGTCCCCAAGTTCGGACTGCGCGTGGTCGGTGATACCCACCAACGCCTCGCCCTCCCCCTCGGGGCGGACCCATTCATGGGTGCGCGTGAAGCGGTACGCGCTCAAGTCCGGCATCGGCTCTCCTCCTCCCAGCCGCTCAGGCCGCTCCCGCGGGCCGCCGGTAGAACGGTAGCGCCACCACCGGCGCCGTCGCCCACTGGTCCGGCTCGGAGCGCAGTCGCACCCGCAGCTGGGTGCCCTCGGCAGCGCAGCCCGGCTCCACCGAGGCGAGTGCCAGCCCCGCCCCGACCGTGAAGCCGAAGGAGCCGCTGGTGACCGTTCCCACCTGCCGCTCCCCCGAGAAGACGGCTTGGGCGTGGCGCGGGACCTCGCGAGCGCCCAGGCGGAGTCCGACGGTCTCCCGCGGCGGGCCCGCCGCCCTCCCCGCCAGTATCTCCCGGCCCCGGAAGTCGCCCTTGCCCAGCTTCACCACCCAGCCCAGCCCGGCGCTGAAGGGGTCCGTCTGCTCGTCCATGTCCTGGCCGTAGAGCCGGAAGCCCGCCTCGAGCCGCAGGGTGTCCCGGGCCGCCAAGCCCGCTGGCCGCAGCCCGTCGGCAGCTCCCTCCTCCAGCAGCCTTCCCCAGACCCGCGCGGCGGACCCGGCCGCCACATAGAGCTCGAAGCCGTCCTCGCCGGTGTAGCCGGTGCGCGAGATCCGGGCTGGCACCTCGGCCACCTCTCCCGACTGGTGGTGGTAGTAGCGCAGGGCGAGCGGATCCTGGCCCGGGCAGAGCCGGGCGACGATCTCGGCGGCCTTCGGTCCCTGGACCGCCAGCAGCGCAGTCTCGGCGGAGATGTCGTCCAGCTGCACGCCGCGGCCGGGCAGCGCCCCACGCATCCACTCCAGGTCAGCGTCGTGGCGGGCGGCGTTGATCACCAGCATGTAGTCGTCGGGGTCGCGATAGACGAGGAGGTCGTCGACAATCCCCCCGTCCTCGCGGCACATCACCGTGTACAGGGCGCGTCCCGGCGTCAGCTTGCTCACGTCGTTGGTGACCAGGTTCTGGAGGAAGTCGAGGGCGCCCGCGCCCCGCACCGACACCTCACCCATGTGCGACACGTCGAAGAGCCCGGCCTGGCCGCGGACCGCCAGGTGCTCCTCGCGGATGCTGGAGTACTGCAGCGGCATCCAGTAGCCGCCAAACCCGACCATCCGCGCTCCCAGCCTCACGTGGACGTCACTCAGGGGCACGCGCTTCGCCTCGTCGCTCATGGCTCCTCCAGTTCCCCCATCGCCTCCAGGAGCTGGTCGTCGGCGTCGGTCTGCGCCTGGGCCACGGCGCGTCGCAGCTGCACCACCCGCAAGCGGGGCCAGCCCAGCCGCTCGGCCAGGGTCGCGTCGCTGGGCGGGGCGTCCTGCTCCAGGCGGAGCTGCGCCTCCAGCGCCGCCAGCCGCTCGGCATCCGCCGCCCAGCGCTCATCCTCCTGGCGGGCCGCGGCGCGCTCCGCCAGAAGTCCCGCCATGACCTGGTCGAGGACCGAGCGCAGCTGGGCGGTGAACTCCTCTGGCGTCGGCGGCCGGGTGGGGTCGAGGCCGTGGACCAAGGTCACCAGAGCGGCGCTGCCCTCCTGGAAGAGGTCCTCGGTGGTGGCCGGGTCCTGGCCGTGCCTCTCGGCCACCTCCAGCACCATCCCGAGGTGGTGGTGGACCAGCGCGGTCTGGCCGTCGGGAAGGGCCCAGAGCTGGGCCAGCTCCGCCGCCGACAGGGGCGGATAGCTCTCGATCAGCTGGCGCAGCCCCGGGTCCGGCGGCCCGTCCTGGCCCCCGAGATCGGACTCAGCCACCCCCGGAGTATAGGAACGCGCCGGCGAGCTCTCCGCGGCCAGCTCGCGGTTCGGCTCTTAGACTCGGTTTGTGCCCGCCGAGCGCCTTCGCGTGCCCTCCGACCAGGATCTGCTGGTCTATGGCGCGACCGGGGACCTCGCCAAGCGCAAGCTCCTACCCGCGCTCTACGAGTTGAGCCGTCAGGGGCTGCTGCCTCCGCGAGGCGTGGTCCTGGGAACCGCCACAAAGGCGCTTGACGATCTCAGATTTAGGGAGATGGCGCAACAGGCGGTGCGTACCTACGCCCGCTCCGGCTTCGATGCCCAGGCCTTCGCCGCCTTTGCCGCCCGGCTGCGCTACGTCGCCAGCAGGCACGACCAGGCGGGTGCGGGCGAGCGGCTCGCCCAGGCGCTGCCCGGGAGCCACCGCCTCATCTACCTGGCGGTACCGCCGTCGGCAGTGAGCGGGGTGCTAGCGGAGCTGGCCGCTGCAGGCCTGGCCCGCGGGGCCTCGATGATCATCGAGAAGCCCTTTGGGCACGACCTGCGCTCCGCGGTCGAGCTGAACTCCGCTCTGCACAAGGTGGTGAGTGAGGACCGCATCTACCGCATCGACCACTACCTGGGCAAGGAGACGGTGCAGAACCTGCTCGTGTTCCGCTTCGGCAACACGCTGGTGGAGCGCATCTGGAACCGCGACGTGGTCGACCACGTCCAGCTGACCGTGGCCGAGGACATTGGAATCGAGAGCCGGGGGCGGCTCTACGAGGAGACGGGGGCGATCCGCGACATCGTCCAGAACCACCTGCTCCAGCTCCTCGCCCTGACCTGCATGTCCGCGCCCAGCTCCTTCGACCCTGAGGCGCTGCGGGACGAGAAGGTGAAGGTGCTGCACTCGATCCGGCCGGTGCAGCCGCCCGAGGTGGTCCGGGGCCAGTACACCAGGGGGTCAGTGCACGGCCAGCTCATGCCCGGCTACCGGGAGCTGGAGGGGGTCTCACCCGACTCCACCACCGAGACCTACGTGGCGCTGCGCCTGGCAGTGGATTCGTGGGACTGGGCGGGCGTCCCCTTCTACCTGCGCTGTGGCAAGGGCCTGTGCACCCGGCGGACGGAGATCATGCTGTTCTGCCACGACGTGCCGCTGCACCTCTTCGCCGGCACCGGGATCGGCCGGCTCAGCCCCAACCGGGTCACGATCCGCATCCAGCCCGATGAGGGGATCTCGTTCTCCTTCATGGCCAAGGCACCGGGGGCGACCGTGGTCGAGCAGCCGGTGCGCATGGACTTCTCCTACGGGAGCTCCTTCAAGACCCAGCCGGCGGAAGCGTACGAGCGGCTCCTCCACGACGCCCTGCTCGGAGACCACACGCTCTTCATCCGCCAGGATGAGACCGAGGCGGCCTGGAAGGCCCTGCAGCCCGTCCTACAGGACCTACCCCGCCTGAACTTCTACTCCGCCGGGAGCGATGGCCCCGCCGCGGCCGGGGATCTGATGCTGGGGCAGGCCACCTGGCACGAGCTCTCCCACCATGAGGGCACCGACTGAGGCTGCCCGGGGCTGGGTCCTAGGTGGATGCCCCAGCGCGCGCCGGGGTGTGGTCCGACACCAGTTGGTCCGCCTCGATCCAGCCATCCTGGACCGCATCCCCGTCTCCGGCCCGCACCCGGACCCAGCGACCGGTCTGCTCGATGGCCGAAAGCGGAGTGGCCGGTCGCACCGCCATCCCTCGCCGTGCCTGGTGATCGGGCTTGAGGAAGAGGGGGTAGCCGGTGCCGGCCCAGCTCTGGACGATGGTGCAGGGACCGGGGCGAATGAGCCGGTGGCGGTAGGTGCTGGCCTGGTCCCGCTCGCCCTGAGTCAGGATCCGCAGCAGGTTGACGGCCCGGATGCTGGCGCTGCGCTGGCCGTCGGCGGCGATCTTGAGGCGTGTCCCCTGCTCTGTAGCAATGCACTCAATCCGGATGCGATTTTTAGGATACTTGACCCGGCGCCACTGACCGAACAGGCCGTTGACCTCGCTCTGCACCACCTCGGCGGTGTGGTCGTCCAGCACCTTGAAGGTGAATGGGGGCAGGGCGCTGACCTGCTCCGCCACGGCGAACACCTCGCGCGGGGGCGCGAAGACGATCGCTTCCCAACGGTCGTGGCGGGGTCGACCCAGGTAGAGCACCGATCTGATTGTAGGTTCGGTCAGCGCAGCAGCGGCCGGCGGCGCAGGGCCACGGCTTCGAGCCCGTGCACCAGCGGGTCCAACGGCCCCAGCAACGGGGCGATCAGCAGGCCGCCATAGTGGGCGGCCCGCCCACCCCAGCGGGTCTTGAACAGGGCGTAGCCATGGTCCGGGCGGGAGCTGTCGAAGCGACGCGGGATCCCCCACATGTCGTAGAGCGCGCAATCCGCTTCGATGCCCCACTCGATCATGGCCCAGTGCAGGGCGTAGCTCGCGCGCGCCTCTGGGGCGGCCGCGGAGGTGCCTCCGAAGAGATAGATGAGCCGGGGCCCGAAGGTGACGGCGATCGCCGCCGCCAGGGGCTCCCCGCGGAGCTGGGCCACGAAGACGCTGGCGCCCAGCTCCTCCAAGACACCCCGGTAGTACGCCTGCGGGCGGGTGGTGAAGTGCTGACGCTCAACGGTCTGGAGGTGGAGCGCGTAGAAGGTGGCCACCGCCTCGGGTTCGGTGGTGCGGACCACCTCGACCCCGGCGCGCTGGGCGAGGCGGATATTCCTCCTCGTGGAGCTGGGCAGCCCGGCGAGCGTCGTCGGCGAGTCGGGGGCGAGGTCGACCAGCCAGGTGTCGCGCTGCTGGACGTCGAACCGGGCCGGGCGCAGCCCGCAGGCCCGACGCAGGTGCTCGGCCGCTGCACCGACCGGCCACTCCGGGTCGCACTTGAGCTGGATGGCGCCGGACCGGCGCAGCCAGCGGCCGGCGGAGCGCAGCAGCGCCCGGCAACCTTCCACCTCCGCCACCGAGGCCAGCACCGGCCCCTGAGGGGCGTAGCCCCAGCTCCAGCGGCGGAATAGGGGAAGAGGCTGCCGAAGCACCTGGATCGCCCCCACCCATCGGGCTTCGTTGGGGTCCAGCGCTGCGAGCCTGAGAACGCTCCAGCTCTGGCGCCGGCGCAACTCCCCCCAGCCGTAGCTCTGCAAGAGGTTGCCGTGAACTTGCTCGCTGACGAAGCGGTCCCACTCAGCGCGCTGCGCCTCGCCCACCGCGTGGACCCGCGGCTCCCAGCCATCTGCTTGGGACGGGGCTTGCAACTCGGAGGCCGGCACGCGCCGATTATCGAGATCCGGCTTCGGGAGGGGTCGCGGCGCGAACTCGGCGTTATGATCGGCGAGCCATGCGTGGCAAGCAGCTGGCGGGCGCAGCGCTGCTGACGATGGGAGCGCTCCTAGCGGGCGGGTTCCCCGTGGTAGCGGCTGCAAACAGCGCCCACGCCGCCTCCCTCACCACGGTGCTCGCCGATCCCACCCTGGCCTTCGCGCTGCTGCTGGTCGCGCTGCTCGGAGTCGGCATCGAGATCCTCCACCCCGGGGCCATCCTGCCCGGGTCCATCGGCGTCGCCGCCGGGGTCTTGGCGGTCGTAGGCCTGGCCAACCTGCCCGTGAACGTGATCGGCTTGGTCCTGGTCGGCCTGGCCGCGGTGCTGTTGGTGGTGGATACGGCGGGCCAGAGCCACGGGGTCCTAAGTCTCCTGGGGGTGGCCCTTGTGGTGGCGGCCGGGACGATGCTGTTCCGCGGCAGCGGCAACGCCGTCAACGTGGCGGGCCTGGTGGCGGTCCCGGTCGCGGTCGGGGGCACCTGGGCCTGGATCAGCCGACGGGCCATCCGCGTGCGCCGGATCCCATTCGGAAGCAGCAACCACGAGCTGCTAGGGCTCGTTGGTGTGGTGCGCGAGCGCGGTACCACGGTCGGTAAGGCATCTGTCGGTGGCGAGCTCTGGCGCGTCACTTCGCGAGATGGGGAGGCGCTCGAGGTTGGCGACTCCGTAGAGGTCCTGGCCCGCGATGGTCTTACCCTGATCGTCGACCGCGTGGGGACTGCGGCTCCGCCGGAGGTGTCTCGCGCAGCGTCACCCGGACGGACTGATAGCGCTAGCGGCTAAGGAGGAGCTTGGGTGGGAGCGGTTTTGGCGGTAGTTGTGATCGTGGTGGTGGTGGCTTTGATCACCTTTGCCACCGGTTTTCGGGTAATCAATGAGTACGAGCGCGGAGTGGTCTTTCGCCTGGGGCGCCTGATTGACGTCAAGGGGCCTGGTCCGCGCCTGATCATTCCCTTCGGAATCGACCGGCTGTTGAAGATCGACCTGCGCATCAACGTCCACCAGGTGCCCGCGCAGGACATCATCACCAAGGACAACGTCACGGTCCGGGTGACGGCGGTGGTGTTCTTCCGCGTGGTCGATGCCCGCGACGCCTATGTCAAGGTCAACGACTACCGGGGCAGCATCTCGACTGCGGCGCAGACCACCCTGCGTTCAATCCTGGGCCAGTCCACGCTGGACGAGCTGCTGAGCCAGCGGGAGAAGGTGAATGCCGAGCTCCAGACGGTGATTGACGACCAGACCGAGCCCTGGGGTGTGAAGGTCACAGCCGTAGAGGTCAAGGACGTCGACCTGCCGCAGTCAATGCAGCGGGCGATGGCCCTCCAGGCAGAGGCTGAGCGCGAGAAGCGAGCCAAGATCATCCGGGCGGAGGGCGAGTTCCAGGCGGCCCAGCGGCTCACCGACGCCGCCGCCGTGATCGCGACCGAGCCTGCCACCCTGCAGCTGCGCTACCTCCAGACCCTGTCCGAGATTGGGACCGAGCAGAACACCGTGGTGGTGTTCCCGCTTCCCATGGACTTGATCCAGCCGTTCGTCGAGATCAGCCGGCGCGCCGAGGGCTCCAACGGCAACGGGGGGGGAGCGCTGAAGGTGGTGAAGCAGCCGGGTGGGACCGCCCCCGCACCGGCGCGCGGGACCAAGCCCCGGCCTAGTTGAGTCGGCGCTAGCCGTGGCGGGAGGGGAGGCTCCACTCAGACGCGGCCTGCTGCTCGGGTCGGGCGAGTTCGAGCCCTGGATCGAACCCGTCGAACGGGAGGCGCTGGCGGCCGCCGGCGGAGACGGCTCCGTGGTCGTTCTGGCCACGGCGAGCGCCCCTGAGGGCGAGAAGATCTTCCAGGGTTGGATCGAGATGGGAATTGGCCACTACCGGGGGATGGGCCTTCACGTCCGCGCGCCGGAGCTGCGCTCGCGCGCCGATGCCGGCAGTGCGGCGATAGCCGGGATGGTCCGCTCCGCCAGCATGACCTTCTTCTCGGGTGGCAACCCCGAATTCCTCGCCCGCACTCTTGAAGGGACCGCGGTCTGGGATGCGCTGCTGGCAGCCTTGGACGGCGGGGCGATCTTTGGCGGTTGCAGCGCCGGCGCCGTGATCGCCGGGGCGGCTCACCGCTTCGGACCCGCTCGCGGACGCTTCCGCTTCTCGGGGGGGCTGGGCCTGTTTCCGGGGGACGTCTTTGGCGTTCACTGGGACAGCCGCTTCCTAGCGCGACGCAAGCAGGCCTTCCGCAAGAGCGTCGGCGACGGACTCCGCCTGGTGGCGATCGCGGAGGAGACCGCGATCCTCAACCTCGGTGCCGGATGGGCCGTCCACGGGCGTGGCGCAGTGGAGGTGGCACTGTCGTCCGACCGCCTCGAATTTCGTGCGGGAGAGACCTTCGCGTGACCTCGTCGGAGATCGCTCCGGCCCCTGCGGCTTGTTTCACGTGAAACGCCGCGACGTCCATATACTGCCCCAGATGTCTCGCCCGCGGGTAATCACCGTCTGCAACCAGAAGGGCGGTGTGGGCAAGACGACCACCGCAGTCAACCTGGGGGCTGCGCTCGCCGAGCGAGACGTGCGCGTCCTGCTGGTCGACTGCGACCCGCAGGCCAACGCCACCTCGGGCCTGGGGATCCGGCCCACTCAACTGAGCAATTCGGTCTACGACGTGGTCGTCCTCGGCCATCCCCTCCGGGAGGTGTTGATCGAGATCGAGGCGCTGCCCGGGCTCTCGCTGGTGCCCGCGACGGTCGCGCTGGCGGGGGCTGAACTCGAGCTGGCCGAGTTGCCGCTGCGGGAGTCGCGGCTCCGGCTCGCGCTTGACGGCATCGACGAATTCGACTACGTCCTGCTGGACACCCCCCCATCGCTCGGGCTGCTGACCGTCAACTGCCTGGTGGCGGCCGATTCGATGCTGGTCCCCCTTCAGTGCGAGTACTACGCCCTGGAGGGGTTGTCCCTGCTCACCCAGACCCAGGCCCTGGTCCGGCAGTCGCTGAACCCAGGGCTGGCCTTGGCCGGGATCGTGATGACCCTCTTCGACCCGCGCACGCTGCTCAGCACCCAGGTGGTGGACGAGGTGCGCCGCCGCTTCGGCGACCAGGCCTTCGAGACGGTGATCCCGCGCTCGGTGAGGCTCAGCGAGGCACCGAGCCACGGCCTTCCTATCACCATCTACGACCCAGCCGGGCGCGGGGCCGTCGCCTACCGGGCCCTGGCGCAGGAGCTGCTGCTCCGCACGGCCCCGGTGCCCGCGTGAGCAAGCGTCGGGGCCTGGGGAGCGGGCTGGAGCAGCTGATCCCCACCGGCAGCGCCGGATTCACCTCCGCGCTGGGTGGACCCGGGAGTCGGGACGTGCCAATCGCCCTGATCGACCCCAATCCCGAACAGCCGCGGTCCGACTTTGATCCCGAGGGCCTGCACCAGCTGGCCCAGTCCATCTCGGCCTATGGGGTTCTCCAACCGGTCGTGCTCGAGGCCCACGGCGAGCGCTTCCGGCTGGTCGCGGGCGAGCGCCGCCTGCGAGCAGCCAGTGAGGCGGGTTTGGGGCGGATCCCCGCTGTGATCCGACCTCGCGGCGAGGACCGGGAGAAGCTGGAGCTGGCGCTCGTGGAGAACCTGCAGCGCTCCGATCTGTCACCTCTTGACGAGGCGCGGGCGTTCGCTCGACTCTGCGACGTTTTCGGTCTCACGCAGGAGGAAGTCGGCCAGCGCGTGGGCCGCAGCCGGCCCGCTGTCGCCAACACCATGCGCCTGCTGCAGACGGCGGCCGACGTTCAGGTGGCGCTCCAGGCCGGGACCATCTCGGCCGCAC
>JBOHUK010000138.1:0-13751 GCA_050734395.1 Candidatus Dormibacteria bacterium | reverse complement strand
ACTTAGCGGCGCACCTCGGTGAATCCGGCGGCGCTGAAGTCTCCGTCGAACGCGAGTGCCTCCTGGATCCGCATCCGGCGCATGGTGGCGAAGCTGGTTGCGTCAACGAAGGAGTAGCTGCGCTCGTCACGGCGCCCAAGCCAATCCCAGGCGTCCTGTTCGGCGTCCTCGTCGACGTGCCGGGTCACCACCCCGGGACTGCTCGACACCGCGGCGAGGAATCGAACCGCTTGCGGATGGCCGCATCGGCGACGCAGGAAAGTCCAGGTCTCGCCTAGAACGTGGTTGGTGGTGACCAGCGCCCCTGGCCCCGCGGCCCAGAGAAAGGCCGCCTCTGGGTAGTGCGGATCACGGCGAAACTGCAGGGCAACCCAGAAGGAGGTGGCGACGAACCTCACGTTCCGTAGACGACTTGGTCGATCGAGCCTGGTTCGAGGTCATAGGCTCCAATCAGCGCCGCCAGCGGGTCGGCCGCCCCGGCCGGCTGCCCCAGGTGCTCGCGCACGGCGCGCCTGATCAGGGCTGCCTTGGAGGTTGCCTCGCGGGCGGCTTCCGCGGCCAGGCGCTCATCGAGCTCCTGATCGATGTAGATCTGTAGACGCTTCACAGTATGAGTATACATCGTCAGTCGTGGCGGACCGGTCATCACATCGCCGTCGCCCCCACGACCGACTCGGAGCTGGTTGCAGTCAGCGCGGCTCGACGTCGAACCCCGCAGCGGCAACGCGGTGCTCAACCAGCTCACCGGCTACGCGCTGGGCCGGGGGCTGGGCTTCCAGGCCATGTCGGTGATCGTGACCGTGGTGCTGGCCCTGGCCGCCAACACCTCCTTCGCGGGTTGCCGGAACGCGCCCTGCGCCGTCGTCGCGACGTGGTGGTGATGCGGGTGCCGCTGCTGCTCAAGCGCGACTGAGGCAGGCGCTCCCTTTGTGATGGGTCGCCTCAGGATCTATCAGTCGACGCCCTAGATGAGGCTCCGTCACCCGGGCTCCGCGACCACCAGCTTCCGAGACGCGGAGGTGGCGAGGTACGCCGCTCTACCGCCCATCCGCACGAAGCTTGGCGAGCGCTTCCGAAGGGCTCAGGTCACCTCGCCGGGGCAGCGGCAGGCCCATCTCCTGGGCAGCCTCCAAGAGGTCGCCGGTCGCTGCCGTCGCCCTGCCCTCGAGCACCAGCTGCTCGAGGGTCCCGGGAAGCAGGGGAACCATCCGGGCCACGGGATGCCCGTGCTTGGTGATCTCGATCGTCTCCCCACTCAGGACCCGCCGGACGATGGCGCTGGTCTCCTGCCGCAACTCTCGTATGCCTACCCGGTGCCTCATCACGGCACACGTGGTAGCACAATCGGGAGCTGGTCCAGCATGCTGCCATTGCCTGGGCGCGCGCCCGCCAGTTCGCGTGCTTGCTGCCTGGACCGGGTGGGGGCCGAGGCCCCGGCTCCCCCGGGGCGGGATCAGCGCCCGGCAGCCACGGTCGCCACCCAGCTGCCGCCGGGGTAACTGGCCGCGATTTGGTAGCAGCCGGCCTGGGGCAGCTCCAGCAACGCGCGGTAGGAGGTGTAGTGGCTGCTCTTGTTGGGCACGTCGAGGGTGGCGTGCCCGGCCGGGCTGCCGCTGAAGGAGAACTTCGGGGAGGCCAGGCCCTCCAGGCCCCGTCCGCTGATCCGCAGGACGCCCTGGAACCCGGGCGCCAGCAGCCAGTCGATCTTGCGGGAGTACTCCCCCTGGACCCTGGCCCCACTTGAGAGGAGCAGCACCACACGGCGGTGGCTGGGGGAGAGGCGCAGGAAGACCGGGGCGGCCCCCACCACCTCCCCGAAGACAGGCACGGAGGCTAGGGGCAGGGGGCCTGGGCAGCTGCGGGGCGGGGCCCCGAGGCGGGCGTGGTGCTGGCCCGGCCTCGGGGGGGCCCCGGAGGGTGCGGCCCCACAACCAACCAGGGCCAGGAGCGCCAACGTGATCACCGCCGTCCGGGTCGCTGCCCGTCTCAGCACCCCACCATGGTGGGCCCCGAGCTGTCCGGGTGGGTTGGGCCCGGGGCTCAAGCCGGGCCCGTCGCCGCAGCTCGGAGCCGCGGTCGGCGCCGGAGCTCGTCGGCCGGCCCCCCAGCCACTCGCAACCGCCACAGCGGCGTCACCCTGGAGCGGGATGGCGGGCCGGGCTCCGACCGCCTAGGATGCGGGGCGGCGGCGCGCCCCAGAGGCGGTCCAGAGGAGGAGAGGCAGATGCCGGAAGCACTAGTCGTGATCGGGACCGCCAAGGGTGTGCTGGTGGGGCGCAGCGACGCCAGCCGCCGGCGCTGGGAGCTGGAGCCGCTGCAGCTGCTGATGAGCTCCGTCTACGGGCTGGGCATCGATCGCCGCCGCGGCACCCCGCGCCTCTTCGCCGGCGCCCGCAGCGAGCACTTCGGCCCTTCCATGTTCCACTCCGACGACCTGGGACGGAGCTGGGCCGAGCCGGAGCAGGCTCCGGTCGCCTTCCCCAAGGAGACCGGCCTGACCGTGATCGGCATCTGGCAGGTGGTGCCGGGCCACCCCTCGGAGCCGGACGTGGTTTTCGCTGGCATCGAGCCCCATGCCCTCTTTCGCTCCGAAGATGGCGGCATCAGCTTCGAGCTGGTGGAGGGCCTGCACAACCATCCCCACCGGCCCAACTGGGTGCCTGGTGGAGGCGGGGCCTGCCTGCACACGATCGTGCCCCACCCCGATGACCCCCAGCGGATGCTGGTCGCCCTCTCCGCCGGCGGCGTCTATCGCACCAGCAACGGCGGCCAGGACTGGGAGGCGGCCAACTCCGGGATCCAGTCCTACTGGATGCCCGAGGACCAGCGTTTCCCTGAGTACGGCCAGTGCGTGCACAAGGTCGGCACCCACCCCGCCCACCCGGAGCGGCTGCTGGCCCAGAACCACTTCGGCGTCTACCGCTCCGACGACTACGGCAGCAGCTGGCAGGCGATCGAGACCGGGCTCCCGTCCAACTTCGGCTTCCCTTTGCTGGTCCACCCCAACCAGCCGCAGACTGCCTACATCTTCCCGCTTAAGGCGGACACCGAACGCCTGCCCGTGGACCGTCGCTGCCGGGTCTACCGCTCCGGCGACGCGGGGGAGAGCTGGGAAGCGCTCACCCAGGGACTGCCGCAGTCGGGCTACCACTCGATCGTGCTCCGGGACGCGCTCTGCAGCGACCAGGGCGATCCCGCCGGCATCTACTTCGGCACGCGGGACGGCGAGGTGTACCACAGCCAGGATTCCGGTGACTCCTGGGAGCTTTTGGCGACCCACCTCCCCCAGGTGCTGTCGGTGCGGGCGCTGAGCCTGGAGTGAGCCAGACCCTCTACCTGCCGGCGGTGCTGCGGCCCCTGGCCTCGGGCCGGGCCACCCTGGAGGTGCGCTCCCAAACCGTGGGCGGGGTCTTCGACGAGCTGCGCCAGAGCCTGCCCCAGTTGGAGCGCAAGGTCCGCGACGAGCAGGGGGAGGTGCGCCGCCACATCCGCATCTACCTGGGCGACACCGACATCCAGGACCTCCAGGGCCAGGCGACCCCGCTGCCCGACGGCGCCTCGGTGCACGTGATCCCCGCCATCTCCGGGGGGGTCAGCGAGATTCCCCTGCCCGCCGGCCCGGCTGGCCCCGGCGCCCTGACCCGCCCCAGCCTCTTCGAGTTCGCCGGGGGGGAGCCCGCCTTCCAGGCCCTGGCGGCGGCCCACCACCGCCGCTGCCTGGCGGATCCCGAGCTGGAGCACCCCTTCTCGCACGGCGTCCACCCCGAGCACGCCCAGCGCCTGGGCTGGTACTGGGCCGAGGTCTTCGGCGGACCGGAGCGTTTCTCGCAGGAGTGCGGCGGGGAGGCGGCGATGCTGGGCCAGCACGCCGGCTACGGCATCCCCGACGAGATGGGGGCGCGCTTCTTGGGCTGCTTCCTGGCGGCCGCCGACGAGGTGGGCCTGCCGGCGGACCCGCACTTCCGGCGGGCGCTGCGCTCCTACATGGAGTGGGCGGTGGCGGAGGTGCTCCGCTACTCGCCCGAGGGGACCCAGGTGGAGCCGGGGCTGAGCGTGCCCCACTGGGGCTGGGAGGGGCTGGTCCCCGAGGAGACCCGCTCCGCCTAAGGGTTGGGCGCAGCGTCCGGCGCTGGGAGCCGACCCGAGGCCCCCTGCCTATGCTCAGCGGCGTGAGAGAGCTGCTCTCCGAAATCGAGCGCTGGCAGGGGGGCGGCGGGCGCTTCGCCCTCGCCCGGCTGGTCGCGACCGACGGCTCCACGCCCCGGGAGCCCGGGGCCGCCATGGCGGTGAGCGAGCAAGGCGAGGTGCTGGGCTCGGTCTCCGGGGGCTGCGTCGAGGGCGCGGTGGTGGAGGCGGCCCTGGCGGCCCTGGCCCAGGGCCGGGGACCGCAGGTGCTGAGCTTCGGCTACTCCGACGCCCAGGCCCTCGAGGTGGGGCTCAGCTGCGGGGGGAGCGTGCGCCTCCTGCTCCTGGCGGATGGGCTTCCCTGGCTCTCCAAGTTGTCGCAGGCGGTGGCGGCGCAGCGACCGGTCGCCTTGGCCACGGTGGTGGCGGTGGACCGCGCGGCGGAGAGCGCCGGGCCGCCGCCGCCGGTCGCCGGCTGGCTCTTGGTGGAGCGAGAAGAGCTGAGCGGTGAGCTGGGCAGCCCCGAGCTGGAGCGGATCGTGGCCCGGGACGCCCGGGGCGAGCTGGACAGCGGCCACTCGACGACCCGCCACTACGGCTTCCGCGGGGAGGCCCGCCGCGACCAGGTGGAGGTGTTCATCGAGGTGTTCGCGCCCCCGCCCCAGCTGGTCGTCTTCGGCGCTGTCGACTTCACCGCCGCCCTGGCGGCGCAGGCCCGGCTGCTGGGCTACCGGGTCACCGTCTGCGACCCGCGCTCCACCTTCGCGACCCCGGCCCGGCTGCCCCACGCCGATGCGGTCCTGGTGGAGTGGCCGCACCGCTACCTGGAGCGCGCCGGTGGGGAACTGGGCGCGCGGGACGCCATCTGCGTGCTCACCCACGACCCCAAGTTCGACGTGCCGGCGCTGCGGGCGGCCCTGGCGACCAGGGCCGGCTACATCGGCGCCATGGGCTCAAGGCGCACCCACGAGCAGCGCATGGCCGAGCTTCGCCAGCTGGGGCTGCCCGAGGCGCAGCTGGCCCGGGTGATGGGCCCAATCGGGGTGGACATCGGCGCGCGCACCCCCGAGGAGACGGCGGTCTCCATCCTGGCGGAGATCATCGCCCTGCGCTCCGGGCGACCGGCCAGCTCCTTGCGCGACCGGAAGGGGCCGATCCACCAGGGGTCGGCGCCGGCGGAGCCGTGACCCAGGCGGCCCTGATCCTGGCGGCCGGCCCCGGCAGCCGCCTGCGGGCGGGGCTGCCCAAGCCGCTGCTGCCCTTCCGGGGCCGGCCGCTGGTGCTCTGGCAGGTGGAGGCGGCCCTGGCCGCGGGCGTGGGGGAGGTGGTGGTGGTTGATGGGGCGGCAGACCTCTCGAAGACGCTGCCGCCCGAGGTGAGTTGCCTGCACAACCGCGGCTGGCGTGAGGGGCAGGCGGGCTCCCTGCGCTTGGGGGTGGACTGGTGCCGCCGGCGGGGACATCAGGCGGTGGTGGTGGGCCTGGCCGATCAGCCCCTGGTTCCCGCCGAAGCTTGGGAGCGGGTGGCGACCGCGCCCTCCTCCCCGATCGTGATGGCCAGCTACGGTGGGCGCCGCGGTCACCCGGTGCGGCTGCGCCGTGACATCTGGCCCTTGCTCCCCGCCACCGGCGACCAGGGCGCCCGCACCCTGATCGCCCGCCATCCGGACTGGGTCTTGGGGGTGGAGTGCCCGGGTGAGCCAATGGAGCTCGACACGCCGGCCGACCTGCGCGCTCTGGGTGAGCCGGGGCGGGGAGCCGGTGAGGCCCAGCGGCTCACCCGGGCCCAGCGCGGCCCTGACCGCCGCGGCAACTCACCCCACCTGTGTGGCTAGTTCTTAGACGCCGCCCCGTCGATCCCGGTCAGAGCCGGATCACCTTGAGCCCGGGAACGTTGTCGTAGTCATCGTCCTGGGTGGCCAGGGGCAGTCCGTTGGCTATCGCCGTGGCCGCGATCCACGAGTCGTTGACCGGCATCCTGCGACCCGCGTCGCGCAGCGAGAGCAGCAGCGCTGCCCAGGCGCGGGCAACCGGCTCGTCGACCGGGAGAGGGTCGAGGGTGGCCGCCGCTAGGAGCGTCTGCAGCCGTTGCGTCCGGATCTTGCCGCCGCGCGCCGCGAGGACACCAAGCCAGAGCTCGCCGATGGTGACGACCGAGACCGCGACCCGCCGGGGGAGAGCTGAGGCGAGCGACCGCTGCTGTTCACGAGCGATGAAAAGCGACGTGTCGGCGAGGGCCGTCTCCTCAAAGACGTCCTCGGCCGGGTCGCTCAACCGACCGACAGCTCGTCCGTCGCGCCAGGCAGGAGCCGGCGGAGCTCGAGAGCCAGCCCCGGGTCAGCCAGCCAGCGCTGGCTGCCCTCAAAGAACGTGCTCCAGGCCATAGCTCGGGGCCTGGTGGTCAGGGGGCGCAGCTCGGCGACCGGGCGCCCGCTCACGGTCACCCGCAAACATTCGCCGCCTTCCACTCGCCTCAGGATGGCGCTGACCTGATTGCGAAGGTCCCGCGCCGGGATGTCAGTCATGGCGAGAGTGTAGCATTCATGCTACGGCGGAGAAGTGCAGGTACTCATGGGTAGCTGGTTCGCGTCGTCGCCGGTACGGACCGCCACGGCGGGCACCACTCGCAAAGGCTGGAGGCGAACATGACCACACCAACGCAGTACGCGATCGTTGGCAGCGGGCACGTTGGATCGGCCCTGGCTCAACTGTTCGCTCGGGCCGGGATCGAGGTCGCCATCGCCAACACCCGGGGGCCGGAGTCCCTCGGGTCACTGGTCGCGTCCCTCGGCTCCGGCGTCCGCGCGGTACCGCTAGCGGAGGCGCTGGAAAGTGACCTCATCTTCATGGCGATTCCATTCCCAGCGGTGGAGCAGTTCGCGGCGTCACTGCCGAGCTGGAGCGGCAAGACGGTTGTTGACACCACCAATGCGCACTACGCGCCCAACTCCGCGAGCATTCTGCAGGGCAGGCGGTCCACCCACTATGTCGCTGAGAAGCTGGCCGGTGCCGACGTCGTCAAGGCGTTCAACCAACTGCCGGCGGAGACCCTGGCAGCCGAGCTTGACGTCGAGGTGGGCAGGCGGGTTATCTTCGTCGCTTCCGACTCGCCGGAAGCTGCTGAGCGGGTGGCAAAGCTCGTCGGCGACCTGGGCCTGGCTGCGGTGCAATTGGGCCGAATCGACGAAGGTGGCCGGCTGGTCGAGGTGCCCAACGCGCTCGTCCTGCGCAACCTCATCGAGCAGCCGCTCTAGCTGCCAGGGTAGCCGGCCGGGGCCGGGACCCAAGACCGTCGGGCGGGTGAGCTGCGCCAGGCGGTGGCCCCGACCACGCGGCGCCAGGGGGCCAGGGTTGACTCCTCCGGGCACTGGGTTGGCCGGGACCAGGTGGGCGATCCACTAGCTGAGCCCCGGGTGGCTTGTGCCCCCGCCTCCCGGGCGGTATCGTATTGCCTACTCGAGTAGGGTGCATTGCGGCTGGCGACGGTCGGCCCGCGGGGGCGGGCTCGGGGCGGGGAGGTGCTCCGGGCCGGATTCCTCGGGGGTCCGCCACGAGGCCGGTCGGCATGCCCCGCTCGGGGCCATGGTGAGATCCCGGTGATTCCCACCGGGCGGAGGCCGGCACTGCGCGATGGAGGGACGGAGATGCGTCGAGCCCTGGCGGCGTCGACGGCGGTGGCCTTGGCCGTCGCCGCGGCAAGCGCAGCCACAACCGCGTTCGCCAAGTCCGCGGTGATCAACGTGGGCGTGGTGGCACCCTTCAGCGGCCCGGCCGCAGAGTTCGGCACCCTGCTCACGGCGCCCTGTCTCGCCGCCACCGACCTGATCAACAAGGCCGGCGGCATCCTAGGCCACAACTTGGCCTGCACCTCGATCGACGACACCGGCGACCCCGCCGACGCGGTGCCGAATGTCACCCGCGCCATCGCCACCGTCTCCAACTTCGACTTGGCGGTGGGCCTGGAGACCAACACCGCCGCCACCACCGTGCCCCTGATCAATGGGGCGGGCATCCCCTTCGTCACCACCAACGGACTGGTGGGCTACAACAAGACCCACCTCAAGTACTTCTGGCGGCTGACGCCGGCCGACAACGCCAACGGGGCCGCCATGGCCGCCTTCGCCGCCCAGAAGGGCTGGAAGAAGATCGCAGTCGTCTTTGAGAACAACGCCACCGACACCGGCAACACCCCCGGAATCGTGGCCGGAGCCAAGAAGCTGGGGGTGAAGTTGGTCACCAACACCACCATCCCCGCCGACGCCAGCTCCTACTCCTCGGTCGTCTCCACGGTGATGGCGCAGAAGCCCCAGGCGATCATCTTCGACGCCGACCCGCAGAGCACGGCCACCTTCCTTAGCAACTACTCGCAGCTCAACAGCGGCTCGCTGCCGCCGATGATCACCGCCACCGACTCGCTCACCCCCGACTGGTACAACGCGGTCAGCAAGGCGGTGGGCAGCAGCTACATCTTCCACCACGTCAACCTGGTGGGCTCGTACTTCAGCCAGAGCACGTCGGCGTTCCACTCGTACAAGGCAGCGCTGCTGGCCGACCCCAAGACCCACGGCATCGCCAACACCCTGGCGTCGGTGGGTCCGCCCGCCTCCGCCTTTGACGGGCTCAACGTGCTGGCCCTGGCCATGGTCATGGCCAAGAGCACCAAGGGCTCCGTCTACAACAAGGACGTCACCAAGGTGGTGTCCCCCAAGAAGGGGGCGGTCAAGGTCAGCACCTTCGCCGCCGGCAAGAGGGCGCTGGCCGAGGGCAAGCAGATCCAGTACGTGGGAGTGCTAGGGCCGATCACCTTCAACAAGTACCACAACTTCGCGGGCGCTTTCGCCGCTGACGTCTTCACCGGTGCCGCGACCTCGCGGCGCTCGGCGATAATCACAGGCGCCGAGGTGTCCAGACTCCTCGAGTAGGTCGTCCACCGGAAGCCTGGGGCCGTCCGGGTGGGCGGCCCCAGGTCTTCCCTGGCGGGAGTGCCGGGTGCAGCTGCTGATCGAGTCGATCGGGTTCGGTGTCGCGTCCGGTGCGGTCCTGGCCCTGGGGGCGGTCGGGGTCACGCTGCAGTTCGGCATCAGCAACGTGCTCAACATCACCTATGGGGCGCTGATGAGCCTGGGCGCATTCCTCGGGCTCTTCCTGCTCGGGGTGGGGCTGAACATCTGGCTGGCGATGGCGCTAGCCGGCGTGATGATCGCCCTGTGCTCGGTCGCCCTCAACCGGGGGCTGCTCGACCCGCTGGTGCGCCGGGGGATGCAGCCCTTCGGGATCATCATCGTCAGCGTCTCGGCGGGGATCGTGCTGGAGTACGTGATCGTCGCCGTGGCCGGTCCCGCCACCCAGTCGTACGGCAACCTGAGTGGGTCCACGCTGAAGTTCTTAGGCTGGACTTTGACCTCAGCTCAGGTGACGATCATCCTGCTCACCCTGTGCCTGATGGCGGGCCTGCACCTGCTGCTCACCAGGACGCAGCTGGGCCGGGCCATGCGGGCGACGTCGGCCAACCGCACCCTGGCCCGCAGCTGCGGCATCCCGACAGCGCGCGTCGCCGACGTCACCTGGCTCATCAGCGGGGCGCTCTGCGGCGTGGCCGGGGTGGCGCTGGCGCTGACCATTGAGTCCTTCGACTTCACCCTGGGCTCCATCTTCCTCATCCCCATGATCGCGGCGGCGGTCCTGGGTGGGGTGGGCCAGCCCTACGGGGCGATGCTGGGGGCCCTGGTGGTGGGCGTGGTCAGCCAAGTCTCGGCCGCCTACTGGGACCCCGCCTACGAGAACGTGGTCGCCTTCGCCATCCTGATCGTCATGCTGCTGGTCCGGCCGCGAGGGCTCTTTGGGGCCAACTGGTCCGCCCGCAAGCTGCAGGCCGGAGCATGAGGGCGCCGGCGGCCGAGGGGGTCCCGGGTTGAGCGGGCCCCTCTTTTATCTAGTGGTGCTCCTGGTCTACCTGGGCACCGACCTGCTGGCCGCCTGGGGGCTGAACCTGGAGTTCGGGGTCTCGGGCGTCGCCAACCTCGCCTTCATCGTGGTCATCGCCGCCGGCGCCTACACCTACGGGGTGCTCACCCTGGGGCCGGACACCGGGGCCAACGCCTTCCAGACCTACGTGGGCGGGGTGCACCTGCCCTTCGGGGTGGCGGTGCTGGCGGCGGCGGCCGCGGGGGCGGTGGTGGGAGTGCTGATCGGCATCACCGGGCTCAAGCGCCTGCGCCAGGACTACCAGGCGATGGTGATGCTGGTGGTGGCCCTGATGGCGGCCACGGTGGTGGGCGCCGCCAACGGCTTCCTCAACGGCGATGCCGGGCTCAGCCTGATTCCCAACCCCTTTGCCGATCTGGGTACCGCCAGCGGCGACTGGGTGTACGTGGCCATGGTCGCCTTCGCCTGCCTCATCGGCTACTTCGTGATGCGCCGCTTCACCGGGGGGCCGATGGGCCGGGCGCTGCGGGCGATGCGCGACGACGAGCACGCGACCGCCGCCATGGGCTACAGCGTGGTGCGCCTGCGCCTGCTCAGCCAGGCGGTGGGTGGCGCCTTCGGCGGGGTGAGCGGCGCCCTCTTGGTCGCCTTCATCGGCGGCTGGTCACCGGGGGCCTGGGCCTACGTCGAGACCCTGGCCCTGCTCACCGCCATCATCGTCGGCGGTATGGGCAACGACTTCGGGGTGACCATGGGCACCTTCCTGATCGCGGTGCTGCTGCTCCAGGGGGTGCAGTTCCTGCCCCAGATCAGCTCGCACACGGGTCTCACCGAGGCCATCGGGTGGATGGTGCTGGGCGGGGTCACCATCATCTTCCTCTGGCTGCGCCCGCAGGGGATCGTCCGAGAACGAAGACCGCGCTACCGGTGGACGGGCGAGCCCAACCAGGCGGCTCCGGCCGGGCCCGCTCCCCCGGCTTGAGCCGATGAGGGCGCTCAGCGCCGAGGGCGCGCCGGCGCAACCCGGCACCGCCGCCGCGCCCCTGCTGGCGGTGGAGGGGCTCAGCAAGCAGTACGGCGGGGTGCGCGCGGTGGACGGGGTCTCATTCGAGATCCAGGAGGGCTCGATCACCGGCCTGATCGGGCCCAACGGCGCGGGCAAGTCGACGGTGCTGGCGGTGGTCTCGGGGTTCACCGAGGCTACCGAGGGACGGATCAGCCTGGGGGGCGAGGACATCAGCTCCGAGCCCATGCACCGCCGCGCCCGGCGCGGGCTGGTGCGCACCTTCCAGATCGCTCGGGTCTTCGGTGGCCTGACCGCGCTCGAGAACCTGCTGGTGGCGGTGCCCGGGCAGCGCGCCCTCACCCCGCGGGGATTGCTCGAGGGGCGGCGCCACTGGCGCGAGCAGGAGGGGGAGTTGATCGAGCGCGCCTACCGGCTCCTGGCCACCTTCTCGATGCTGGAGATCGCCAACCAGTCGGCGCGGACCCTGAGCGGGGGCCAGCGCCGGGCCGTCGAGATCATGCGGGCGCTGATGATGGAGCCGCGCCTGCTGCTGCTCGACGAGCCCATGGCCGGGCTCAACCCCCACCTGGTCAACGAGCTCGAGGATGTCTTCAACGAGCTGCGCCAGCGGGGTCTGACCCTGCTTCTGATCGAGCATGAGTTGGACACGGTGGAGCGCATCTGCGACGAGGTGCTGGTCATGGCCTGGGGGCGGGTGATCGCTCGGGGCCTGATGGCCGAGCTGCGCCAGCGCCGCGAGGTCCAGGACGCCTATGTCGTCGGCTGAGCCGCTGGCGCTGGCGCTCGAGGGGCTGGTCGCCGGCTACGGTGACGTGCCGGTGATCCGGGGGGTGAGCCTGGAGCTGCCCCAGGGCAGCGTGGTGGCGGTGGCCGGGCCCAACGGGGCGGGCAAGAGCACCCTGCTCAAGGCCATGCTGGGCCTGATTCGGGTCAGCGCCGGCCGGGTCCGGCTCTTCGGCGAGGACGTGACCGGTGCCCCGCTGGAGCGCCTGGCCCGCATGGGGGTGGGCTATGTGCCCCAGCTGGACGACGTCTTCGACCCGCTCAAGGTGCGCGAGAACCTGGAGATGGGGGGGTACCTCTGCACCAGGGCCCAGCGGGCGCAGCGGATGGAGGCGGTGCTGCAGGTCTTCCCCCAACTGCGCGACAAGTTGGACCGCTACGCCGAGACGCTCAGCGGTGGCGAGCGCAAGATGACGGCCATCGCCCGGGTGCTGATGCTGGACCCCAAGGTGCTGGTGCTCGACGAGCCCACCGCCAGCCTGACCCCGGAGATGTCGCGCCTGGTGCTGGAGCAGCAGGTGCGCCCGCTCAGCACCCTGGGCAAGTCGGTGCTGCTGGTGGAGCAGAAGGCGGTCGCCGCCCTGGGGGTGGCGGACTGGGCCTGCCTGCTGGTGCGCGGCCAGGTGGAGGTCTCCGCCCCCGCCCAGCAGGTGCTCCACGACCCGGAGATGCGCCACATCTTCCTGGGCCGGGCGGCCCAGGCCGCCCCCAGCCCGTTGGGCAAGGCGTGAACACAGCCGAGCGCCTGGTGCAGACCCTGGAGCAGCTCCAGGTGGACACCTTCTTCGGCCTGCCCGGGTCCACCGAGGCGGCCCTGCTGGAGGCGCTGCGGCAGAGCTCAAAGATCCGCTACGTGCTGGGGCTGCACGAGGGGGTGGTGGTGGCGATGGCCGACGGCTACGCGCGCGCCTCGGGCCGGGTGGGGGTGGCCTCGCTGCACACGACCGTCGGCACCATGAACGGGCTGAGCCAGCTCTACAACTCCGCCCGGGACGCGGTCCCGGTCCTGCTCACGGCGGGACACAAGGACCGCACCGTGCTGGCCGAGGACGGCTTCTGCGCCATCCCCGACCTGGCCTCGCTGGCCCGCCAATTCGCCAAGTACTCCTGGCAGAGCTTGAGCTCGGAGCAGGTGCCGGCCGACCTGGCCCGGGCCTACGCCGCGGCGCTCACCCCGCCCCGGGGGGCGGCCTACCTGGCGCTGCCCGAGGACCTGCTGGCGGCCCCCTCCCCCGAGGAGGCGGCGCCGCTGCCGCTCGCCGGGCGGCTGGAGGCGGAGGGCGCCCCCGACCCGGAGCTGGTGGGGGAGCTGGCCCGCCGCCTGCTCTCGGCGCAGCGGCCCCGGCTGGTGCTGGGGGGCCTGGCGGCCCCTGCCAGCGCCGAGGCACAGCGGCTGGCCGAGGCCGTCGGCATGGGCGTGCTGGCCAACGATCTCACCGAGCTCAGCTGCCTCAGCTACCCCACCGACGACTCCCATTACCTGGGGGTGTGGGGGGAGGAGCCGGCGGCGCTGGAGGGCTGCGACCTGCTGCTGGCGGTGGGCTGCCGGGTCTCCTTCCCCTTCTCGGCCCGTCGCCGGGCCCAGCTACCCCCGGGAGCCACCCTGGTGCAGATCCACCCCGACCCCGCCCAGCTGGCCCGCCGCCAGGCGACCGATCTCGGCATCGCCGGAGACCCCGGTCGCTGGCTTCGGGCCCTGGCCCGGGCCGGCGCCCAGCTCGCCCCCGGGGACGAGGGCCCGGGCCGGCGCGCGGCGGAGCTCCGGGAGCTGCGGACCGGGCGGCTGGAGTCGGTGGCGGCGGAGCTGCAGGCGGTGGCCGGCGCCCAGCCGCTGGCGGTCGCGGACCTGGCCCAGCGACTGGCCCAGGTCCTCCCCGAGGGGACGATCGTGG
>JBOHUK010000137.1:0-24801 GCA_050734395.1 Candidatus Dormibacteria bacterium | reverse complement strand
GCGATGCCCGGAAGCTCGCGGGGCTGGGCCAGCAGGCCGGGCTGCGCGCGGAGGAACCCCAGGCTCACCCCGGCCTCGAAGTTGCGCAGCATGCTCCAGCCCACGAGGCAGCAGCGCCGCCCCAGCTCGTGAGCCAGCTCCAGGGTCTGGCGGATCCGGGCCAGGTTGCTGGCGAAGGTCACGACCACCACCCTCCGCTCGGTCTCGGAGAGCGCGCGCCGCAGTGCCGGGCGGACGCTGAGCTCGGAGGGAGTGACCCCCGGCACCTGGGCGTTGGTGCTGTCACTGAGCAGGAGCCGGACCCCCTGGCGCCCCAGCTCGGCCAGGCGCCCCAGGTCTGGGCGGAGCCCGTCGACCGGGGTCTGGTCCAACTTGAAGTCGCCGGTGTGGAAGACCACCCCGGCCCGGGTGCGCAGCACCAGGCCGGCACTCCCGGGCACGCTGTGAGTGAGGCGCAGCAACTCACACTCCATCTCCCCCACGGTGAAGGGCTCACCCGGCTCGACCGTACGCAGGTCGAGCGGGCCCCGGTAGCCCCGACGGCGCAGCTTGTTGGCCAGCAGGGCGAGTGTCATGGCGGTGCCGTAAACCGGCACCCCGAGCTCATCCATGATGAAGGGCAGCGCTCCGATGTGGTCCTCGTGGCCGTGGGTGAGCACCACCGCTCGCAGTTGCGCGCGGCGCTCCCGGAGATAGCTGACGTCGGGGATCAGCACCTCCACCCCCTGGCCGGGGCGGTCGGGGAAGGCGAGGCCGGCGTCCACCATCAGAAGGTCGTCGCCCACCTCCAGCAGGGCCAGGTTCTTGCCGACCTCGCCCAGGCCGCCCAGCGCCAGGAAGCGGAGCTCTCCCGGCGGCACGCCTGGGCCGCCCGGGCTAGGCGCCGAAGAGACCAAGCTGCTCCGGCGAGCCGATCGCGGCGGTGGGAGCGCCCGCCGGGATGGAGTCGAGGTGGCGGCGCAGGCTGGAGAAGTCCTGACGCAGCACCTGCAAGAGCGAGCCGTTGTAGAGCGCGGCCGCCGGGTGGTAGCAGGGCATGTAGCTGCGCTCGCCCTGTTGCAGCACCCGGCCATGGCAGCGCGAGATGCCCGGGGCGCCCGGGAGTACCCGCTGCAGGGCGTGCCGGCCCAGCAGCAGGATCACCTGTGGGCGGATCGCCTCGATCTGCGCGTCCAGGTAACCGGCGCAGGCGGCGACCTCGTCGGGCAGCGGGTCGCGGTTGTTGGGCGGTCGCGACTTGAGCACGTTGGTTATGAAGATGTCCTTGCGGCTCAGCCCGATCCCCTCCAGCAGCTGCGTCAACAGCTGCCCGGCCGCGCCCACGAAGGGCTCGCCGGCGAGGTCCTCACGCTCGCCCGGGGCCTCACCGATCGCCATCAGCCGGGCGCTGGCCGGCCCGACCCCCGGCACCCCCTGGGTGCGGGTGCCGTGCAGCCGGCAGCGGGTGCACGAGCGGACCTCGTCGGCGACCCGGTCGAGACGCTCCTGGGGGCTCTGGTCGGAGGGGAGGTCCGGCTCAGGCACCAGGCGCCGGGCCGCCCGGCTGGGCGCCGTTGCCGGGCTGCTGCTCGCTGCGCCCCGCGAGCTCCAGGATGGCCTGCTTGCGGGAGAGATTGACCCGGCCGCGATCGTCGATCTCGGTGACCTTGACCATGATCTCGTCACCGATGCTGACCACCTCCTCCACCTTGCCCACCCGCTGGTCGGCCAGCTGGGAGATGTGCACCAGCCCGTCCTGGCGGGGCAGGATCTCGACAAAGGCCCCAAAGGGCATGATCCGGACGACCTTGCCCTTGTAGATCCGGCCCACCTCGACCGACTCGGTGAGGTCGCGGATCATGGCCACCGCCCGCTCCATGGCCTCAACGTCGACGGCTGCCAGGAACACCCGGCCGTCATCCTCGATGTCGATCTGGCAGCCGGTCTCCTCCTGGATCCGGCGGATGGTCTTGCCGCCGGGGCCGATGAGGTCGCGGATCTTGTCGGGGTGGATCTGCAGGGTGGTGATCCGCGGCGCGTGCGCCGACATCTCGGTGCGGGGCCCGGGGAGCGCCTCCGCCATCTTGTCCAGGATGTGCATCCGGCCCTGACGGGCCTGTTCCAGCGCCCGCCGGAAGAGATCGGAGCTGAGACCGCGCGCCTTCATGTCCATCTGCAGCGCCGTCACCCCCTTGCGAGTGCCGGCCACCTTGAAGTCCATATCACCGAGGGCGTCCTCGATCCCCTGGATGTCGGAGAGAATCGCGTAGCGCGAGCTGTCCTGCTCGTCGGTGACCAGTCCCATGGCGATCCCACCCACCGGGGCCGCGAGCGGCACCCCGGCGTCCATCAGGGCCAGGGTGCTGCCGCAGACCGAGGCCATCGAGGTGCTGCCGTTGCTGGAGAGGATCTCGCTGACGATGCGGATCACGTAGGGAAACTCCTCGGCCGGGGGCACCATCACCTTGACCGCCCGCTCCGCCAGGGCACCGTGCCCGATCTCGCGCCGCCCGGGCGAGCGCAGCGGCCGGGCCTCGCCCACCGAGAAGGGCGGGAAGTTGTAGTGGTGCAGGTAGCGCTTGAACTCGTCCAGGCCCAGGCCGTCCAGCCTCTGCTGGTCGGAGATGGTGCCCAGGGTGACGACCGAGAGCGCCTGAGTCTGCCCGCGGGTGAAGACGGCGCTGCCGTGCGCGCGAGGGAGGATCCCGGCCTCGCACCAGATGGGACGGATCTCGTCGGTGCGTCTGCCGTCGGGGCGGACCCCCTGCTCCAGCACCGCCTTCCGCACCGCCTGCTTGAGCACCGACTCGAAGGCGGGCGAGAGGTCGCCGGGACGCTCGGGGAAGCGGGGGGCGAGTGACGCGGTCACCTCCTGCTTCAGCGCGTCGATCTGGGCCTCCCGCCGGTCCTTGTCGGCCTCGCGGAACACCTGATCGATGCGGCTCGCGGCCAGCTCCGCCACCGCCTGCTTGACCTCGGGGTCCACCCCCACCTTGGGGTAGTCCATGTTGGGCTTGCCCACCTTGGCGACCAGCTCCTCGGTCATAGCGATCACCTGGCGGATGCGCTCGTGGGCGCGGGCCAGGGCCTCGACCAGGATCTCCTCGCTGACCTCGCGGGCGCCGGCCTCGACCATGTTCAGGGAGTCCTTGGTGCCGGCCACCACCAGGTCCAGCTCGCTGCGAGGCAGGTCGGGCAGTCCCGGGTTCTCCGCCAGGTGGCCCTCGAAGAGTCCCATGCGCACCGCCGCCACCGGGCCGTCCTGGGGGATGTCGCTGATGGCTACGGCCGCCCCCGCCCCGATCAGGGCGAGGATGGCGGGATCGTGGACCTGGTCGGTGGACAGCACCGTGGCCACGATCTGCACGTCGTTACGGAAGTCCTTGGGGAAGAGCGGCCGCATCGGCCGGTCGATCATCCGCGAGGTGAGGGTGGCGGCCTCCGAGGGGCGGCCCTCACGGCGCATGAAGGCACCGGGGATCCGCCCCACCGCGTACATCTTCTCCTCGTAGTCGCAGGTGAGGGGGAAGAAGTCGATTCCGGGCCGGGGCGCATTGCTGGCGGTGGCGGTGACCAGCACCACGCTTTCGCCCTGACGCACGATGACCGCCCCATTGGCCTGCTCCGCCATCCAGCCGGTCTCGATTGACAGCTCGACGCCGTCCCATGTCCTGGTAACTACTGTCTTGTCCACGCTTGCCTCCGAGCGGTCAGAGCTCGCCCCGGGAGCCAGCGCCCCGCTCCCGCCCGCCGGGTGGGTTGGAAAGTGGGGATGAGAGCTGAAACCACTTGGGTTCGGCCCCGATCACCAGTCTCCAACCGGCTCTCGGTGAGGTGAGAGAGGAGGCAGCCGCCGCTCCCGCTGGGGATGACCGCGGTGTTGCCAACCGCCGGCGCTCGGTTGCTGAAGATGGCGCCGGATTAGTAGTGACGTCAGTGACGCAGCCCCAACTTGGCGATCAGGGCGCGGTACCGCTCGATGTCCACCCGCATCAGGTAGTCGAGCAGGCGGCGCCGCTTGCCCACCAGCTTGAGCAGCCCCCGCCTGGTGTGGTGGTCCTTGGGATGGACATTGAGGTGCTCGCTCAGCTCGCGGATCCGCTCGCTAAAGATGGCGATCTGGACCTCAGGCGAGCCGGTATCGGTGTCATGCTGGCGGTGATCCTGGATCACCGCGGCCTTGGCTTCACCCTGAAGCATCGGGGACTGAATCTACTCCTTGAGTCGCCGCGGAACCCGCCCCGCGCGGCAGCGCCGGCTTGAGCTCGGCTCCGGGTCCGGGGCAGCATAGCACAGGCCCGACGGGCCCCTGATTGGGGTGGCTAGAGGGACTCGAACCCTCGACCTCCAGGGCCACAACCTGGCACTCTAACCAGCTGAGCTATAGCCACCGCGAGGTCGCAAATTATAGGCGCGGCTCCCACGGCCCCCAGTTCGCCGAACCTTGACGCCCAGATCGACCGCGCCGGCTCGTGGAGCGCCGCCGACCTGGCGCACATGGCCCACGCCCTCCGCCTGGCGCGCGCCGCGGCCAGGCGCCTCGAGGTGCCGGTGGGAGCGGTGGCCGTCCTCCGAGGGCAGGTGCTGGCGGCTGCCTCCAACCGGGTGGAGCGCCGGCAGGACGCCACCGCCCATGCCGAGCTGCTGGTGCTGCGACTGACGAGCCGCCGTTTGCGCAGCTGGCGGCTCCAGGGAGTCACCCTCTACTCCACTTTGGAGCCGTGCCCGATGTGCGCGGGGGCTGCCCTGCTCGCCCGGGTGGAGCGGGTGGTTTACGCCGCCGACGACCCCCGCAAGGGCGCGTACCGCTCGGCCTACGACGTGCTCGGGCACCCGGCTGGCAACCACCACCCCCTGGTGGAGGGCGGATGCCGGAGTGGGGCGGCGGCCGGGCTGCTGCAAGGCTTCTTCGCCGACCGCCGCTCGTCGGCGACCGGCGGCACGGCGCCGGACGCCGCGGCGACGCGCCGGGGCTAGAATCCGCCCGGGAGAGGTGTCCGAGTGGTTTAAGGTGCCGCTCTCGAAAAGCGGTGTGGTGCAAGCCACCGCGGGTTCGAATCCCGCCCTCTCCGCCACCGGCGCCTATGTGCCTCGCCAGTCGTAGTGGCGGTCTAGAATCGCCCAGGCTCGAGGAGCGGTCGCCTAGTTGGCCGAGGGCGCGGCACTGGAAATGCCGTAAGGGGGCAACCCCTTCGAGGGTTCGAATCCCTCCCGCTCCGCGCCCCGGCCGGGCGACGCCGCGGCAGGGGTGGGCGGGCTGGAGGTGGCGGGATGCGGGATGGCGGCCTCATCATCGGGGCACCTGGCCGCCGCTCGAGAGGAGTCGCATGGCAGAGCACCGCTACTCGCCGATCCGTGACTACGGGATCATCGGCGACCTGCACAGCGCGGCTCTGATCGATCGGCTCGGCTCGATCGACTGGTTCTGCGCGCCGCGCTTCGACAGCCCGTCGGTGTTCGGGCGCATCCTGGATTCGGAGAAGGGCGGCCACTTCAGCATCGTCCCCGACCACGACTTCCTCCCCGACAGCCGTCGCTACCTTCCCGGCACCAACGTGCTTGAGACCGGCCTGAGCAGCCCCGAGGGCCGCCTGGTGATCACGGACTTCATGGTGGCCCGCGAGACGCTGCGCCACCCCGACGACGACCACATCCTGGTCCGGCGCCTGGAGGCGCCCGACGGGGCGCTCAGCGCCAAGGTGGTGGTCGACGCCCACTTCGACTACGGGCGCAGCCGGCCCGACGTGGAGGTGACGGGCGAAGGCCGCTGCTTGGAGCTGCGCTCAGGGGAGCTGGACCTGCACATAGACGGCCCCGGACGCTGGGAATCCGAGGGCCGGACGATGGTGCAGCACGTCGACCTGGAACCGGGCCGGCCCCACTCGGTGCTGCTGCGCTACGACCGTTCCCGCAGCCAGCATCGCGACTACGACTCGGAGCGCCTGCTCCGCGAAACCCGCAAGTTCTGGGAGGACTGGATCGGCCAGTGCGAGTACGACGGGCCTTACATCGACCTGGTCCTGCGCAGCGCCCTGGTTCTAAAGCTGCTGATCTACGCGCCCGAGGGCTCGATCGTGGCCGCCCCCACCGCCTCCTTGCCGGAGTGGATCGGGGGGGCGCGCAACTGGGACTACCGCTTCACCTGGTTGCGAGACTCGGCCTTCCTGCTCTACGCCCTGCAGCTGCTCGGCTACCAGGAGGAGGCGAGCCGCTGGATCTCCTGGCTGGAGCGCATCCACGCGGGGCACCCCAACCACTTCCAGATCATGTACACGATCGACGGCGGCACCGAGATCCCCGAATCCGAGCTCCACTACCTCGACGGCTACCAGGGCTCAAAGCCGGTCCGGGTGGGCAATGGGGCCGCCACCCAGAAGCAGCTGGACATTTACGGGGAGGTGGTGGACTCCGCCTACCTCCACCTCCGCTACGGTCGCGACCGGGCGGCGCCCATGCGCCAGACCCTGGTCGACATGGTGGACCAGGCGGCCAAGCGCTGGGAGGAGAGGGACAACGGCATCTGGGAGGTGCGGGGTGGGGAGCAGCACTTCGTCTACAGCAAGCTGCAGTGCTGGGTGGCGCTGGATCGCGGCATCCGCCTCGCGAAGGAGCTGAAGGTCGACTCAGCCAAGCTCCAGGACTGGGTCTGGACCCGGGAGCGGATCCGCCACACCGTCCTGACCAGGGGGTGGAGCGAGAAGCTCGGGTCCTTCCGCCAGGTACTGGACCAGGACCAGCTCGACGCCACCTCCCTGATGATCCCTTTGCTCCGCTTCCTCTCCCCTCTCGATCCCCGCATGCGCAGCACCGTCAAGGCGATCCAGACCCAGCTCACCGATGAGAACGGCTTCGTCTACCGCTACCGCCGCGACGACGGGCTGGGCGTGAGCGAGGGCACATTCCTGCTGTGCTCCTTCTGGCTGGTGGACAACCTCGCCCTCCAGGGGCAAATCGGCCCGGCGCGCGACCTCTTCGAGCGGCTCGTCTCCCATGGCAACGACCTGGGGCTGTTTTCCGAGGAGCTGGATCCCGACAGCGGCGAAATGCTGGGGAACTTCCCCCAAGCCTTCACCCACCTCGCGATCATAAACGCGGCCGCCCACCTGGAGCGCGCGGCCCAGAATCGGGGGCCGCTCACCCGCGAGTCCAGCTGACGCCGAGGCCCGACAATGGCCTCGTGGCCACTCTCGAGTTCGACCTGGACCCAGTGGACGCGATCACGGTCGGGGTGGAGGGCGAGCCCGGGGCGCGCACCTTCTTCCTGGAGGCGAGCCAGGGGGCGAGGAGTTGCACCCTGCTCCTGGAGAAGATCCAGCTCCAGGAGCTGGGCGCACAGCTGCTGGAGCTGCTGGAGGCCGACCCAGGCGCACGGCCGCTGGCCCCGGCACCGCGCCTGGGGGCTGACGCGGCGCCCGGATGGCGGGTGGGCGAGATCAAGCTGTCCCTGGACGAGCCCCAGGACCGCTGTGTCCTGGTCCTGGAGGAGCGTCAGGTGGTGCTGCTCGAGGAGGGCGAGGAGGAAGAGGCGGCCGAGGCGCGCGCCGCCGACGACCCCAACCTGCGCCAGGCCCGGATGGTGGCGACGCTGAGGCAGGTGCGCCAGTTGGCCGCCCGGGCCCTGGAGGTGGTCCAGGGAGGCCGTCCGATCTGCCCGCTCTGCCATCTGCCCATGGATCCCTCGGGGCACGTCTGCCCCGCCCGCAACGGCCACCACCGCACCTGATCGCGACCGGCCCGCCTAGGATTGGCCGGGGAGCACCGGGCGCGGTGCGCCACAACGGTTCAGGCAAGGAGGACGGCGGCTCTGGCCAACGCAGCGAGCTGGGCGGGACGTACCGGCCTGGGCCTGGCCTGCCTGCTGCTGGTGGGCTGCGGGGGCTCCCTGGACTCCGGGGTGCCCTCGCCCACACCCACTGAGAGCCCCCCGGCCGTGGCCAGCGCCGCTCCCACTCCCAGTCCCGGCGCCAGCCCCTCGCCCTCCGGCTGCGTCACCCCTTCGGCGGTCGCCTCCTACCACCTCCCCGGCTCGCGGCTCTTGGCCGGCAACCTCCAGGTCAAGGACCTCACCCGGGGTCACGGCTCCAAGGTGGCCACGGGCGACACCATCAAGGCCGACTACACCGGGACGCTCACCGACGGCACCGTCTTCGACAGCAGCGCCAGGGACAACAACGGCAAGCCGCTCAGCTTCCGCCTGGCGGCGGGATCGGTGATCCAGGGCTGGGTCGAGGGGCTCGTGGGGATGCGGGTGGGCGGCACCCGGGAGCTGGTGATCCCGGCGGCCCTCGCCTACGGCTGCACCTCGCCCGGTTCAAGCATCCCCGCCGATTCGACTCTGATCTTCAAGGTCAAGGTCGTCGGCATCGGCTGAGGCGCGGTAGGCCGCCGGGAGCAGTTCCTCCACCCGCGCCTGGATCTCGGCCGTCACCTCAGCCAGGTGCCGGCCCTGGGGCAGGTAGGGCTGGCCGACCCGCAACCAGATCCGGCCGCGGCGGGGCCAGATCCGCCCCCGCGGCAGCACCCGCTCACTGCCCCAGATGGCGCAGGGAACCACCGGGGCCCCTGAGCGCAAGGCCAGGTAGCCCACCCCCCGGGCGAAGGGGAGCACGCCCTCGCCCCGGGAGCGGTGCCCCTCGGGGAAGAGCAGCAGGGCGCCGCCGGAGCGCAGCACCGCCAGCCCCGCCTGCAGCGCCAGCCGGTCCGCCTCGCCGCGCCGCAGGGGAATGGCGTTGCAGCGCAAAAGGAAGGCCCGCACCACCGGGTTGCGATAGAGCTCCACCTTGGTGAGCACGTGCAGCACCCGGGGGAAACAGGCGCCGAACACCAGGGGATCGAAGTTGGAGACGTGATTGGAGCAGATCAGCAGGGGCCCGTCCCGAGGGACCAGCTCCAGGCCCCTGATGTCGCCCCCGCCCGGCGCCCGCGAGCGCAGCAGCCGGCGCAGCAGCCAGCGGACCACCCGCAGCAGCCGCGATTCGCTGCCGTCCAGACGCACCCGGGGAGCCGGCGAGCGGCCGTTGTCGGCCAGGTCGGCCACTCTCAGCCGCCCACCTGGTTCCCAGTCCCGGGCACGGCTCTCTCCCTGTCAACGTAAGTACCCCCTGGTGGATTCGAACCACCGACCTTCGCCTTAGAAGGGCGCCGCTCTGTCCACTGAGCTAAGGGGGCCTGCTGCGGCCATTTTGAGGCCTGCCGAACAGGGCTCAGACGGCCTCGGCCCCGGCCCTAGGATGGGCGGATGCCGGAGCGCGCCAAGACCAGCTGCTTCCTCGTCCGCCACTGCGATGTCGAGAACCCGCAGCGGATTCTCTACGGGCACCTGCCCGGATTCGGGCTGAGCCAGAAGGGTCGCCGCCAGGCGGTCAGCCTGGGGCGCTTTTTGCGCTCGTTCGAGCTGGCGGTCGTCTACCGCAGTCCCCTGCAGCGAGCCCAGGAGACCTGCGAGCTGCTGGCGCAGGAGCTGGTTGAGCCGCCCCCGATCGAGGTCCGGGGGGAGCTGACCGAGGCCGAGTTCGGACGCTACCTGCAGGGCACCCGCTACCGGGACGTGCCCTGGCGCAAGCCGCGCTGGGTCGCCCACATGGCCTTCCCGGGACTGGTTCCCGGCGACGAGTCGATGGGCACGATGGCGGCCCGCGTGGACCGCTGCCTGCAGGAGGGGCTGCGATCCCACCCCGGCCGGGCTTTCGCCTGCGTCAGCCACGGCGACCCCATCCAGGCCTACTGGGCCACCTCGGAGGGCCGCCCGCCCTGGGCCCTGCACCGCCTGCAGTGCGCCAAGGGTGGGCTGCTGCACCTCCAGTTCGCCGACGGCCAGCTGGTCAGCAAGGCCTACCTCTCCCCGCAGCATCTGGAGGCGCAGGCGTCTGGCGAGGGACGGTCAGACCCCATCGAGGAGGGATCGGCGGGCAGCGCCGTCAGCCCCTGAGCTCAGGAACTCAGCTCGGCCTCGGAGGGGGCCTCCTCTCGCGGCTGGGACCCGGGCCGGCCACTGAAGGTGTGGATCAGTCCGCGCACCGGGTCGAAGTGGCGGTCGGCGGTCCGCTCCTTGAGCGGGATGATGGCGTTGTCGGTGATCTTGATGTGCTCCGGGCAGACCTCGGTGCAGCACTTGGTGATGTTGCAGTAGGACACCCCGGCCCGGCCGTGAAGCTGGGGTACCCGGTCGGCGACGTCCTTGGGGTGCATCTCCAAAGCGGCCATCCGCACCATGAACCGGGGGCCGAAGAAGCGGCTGCGGCCCTCGTGCTCGCGGAGCACGTGACAGACGTCCTGGCAGAGGAAGCACTCGATGCAGCGCCGCTGCTCGATTACCCGCTCGACGTCTCGCTGGTGCATCACGAAGGGCGCCTGCTCGCCCGGCTTGGGGGTGAAGGGCTGGATCAACTTGTTGACGGCGTAGTTCCAGCTGACGTCGGTCACCAGGTCGGAGACCTTGGGGAAGACCCGCATCGGCGAGACGGTGATCTCTGACGAGTACTCCAGCTCCTGGTCGACCCGGGTCTTGCACATCAGGGCCGGGCGGCCGTTGATCTCGGCGCTGCAGGACCCGCACTTGCCCGCCTTGCAGTTCCAGCGGCAGGCGAGGTCAGCCGCGCCGTGGGCCTGGATCCAGTGGATACCGTCCAGCACCACCATCCCCTCCACCACCGGCACCGAGTAGGGCTGGAAATCCCCGCCCCGCTCTCCCCCGCGCCAGACCCGGAACTTGGCGTGGCGAGCGCTGAGACCGTCGGAGTATTCGATCCGCAGCCGGCTGGGGCGGTCCTCGCCCTCGGCGACGACCACCCGGGGCTGCGGCTGGCCCCTGCGCTGCGCGCGGAGCTTGGCCTCGGCGGCGTCGGCGATAGCGGTCGCCGCCACCCGGGTCTCTCCCTCGGTGAGCTTGCGCAGGACCTCGGGCATGGCCCCCAGCGGGGCGTGCACCACCTCCATGCGGCCGGCGGGGCCTAGGCGCGAGATCAGGTTGATCTGGCCCAGCTCCGGGTCGCGCTCGGGGTAGTCCAGGCGCCACTGCGAGCCCCGGCTCTCACGCCGCTCCAGGCCGGAGCGGACGATGGCCTCGCTGACGGTGAGCATGAACAGGTCGTCGCGGGCGGAGCTGAAGCCCGGGTTGTAAGCCCGCCCGCCGGGCACGCGGATGCGCTTGGCGCGCTCCCGCAGCTCCAGGATCTGCTCCAGGGTGTCGCGCAACGAGGCCTCGGTGCGCGCGATCGCCGCCCCCGACTGCATGGCGTCCTGGAGCTCGCGGTGAATCGTGTAGGGGTCCTCGCCCCCGCCGCCGCTGAGCGGGCGCAGCAGCAGTTCCTGCTCCTCCTGGACCTGGGCCTGGTCCAGCCGCGGCAGGCTCGCCCGGCCTTGCGCGTAGGCGGCCGCCGCCTCCCCGGCGCGCTTGCCAAAGACCAGGATGTCACCCAGCGAGTTGCCCCCCAAACGGTTGGCGCCGTGGAGCCCGGCCGCCACCTCGCCAGCGGCGTACAGCCCGGCGACGGAGGTGGCGGCGGTCTCCGCCTCCACGTTCACCCCGCCCATGGTGTAGTGGATGGTCGGCGCCACCTCCATCGCCTCGCGGGTGATGTCGACCCCCGCCAGGCTGTGGAACTGCTCGTACATCGAGGGCAGCCGGCGGCGGATGGTCTCCGATCCCAGGTGGGTGACGTCGAGGAAGGCGCCGCCGTGGGGCGAGCCCCTCCCCGCCTGCACCTCCTTGAAGATGGAGCGGGCGACGACGTCGCGAGAGGAGAGGTCCTTCTTGATGGGGTCGTAGCGCTCCATGAAGCGCTCCCCCACGCGGTTGCGCAGGATCCCGCCCTCGCCCCGCACCGCCTCGGTGACCAGGATGCCCCGGGCCCCGGGCGGCCAGACCATCCCCGTCGGGTGGAATTGGACGAACTCCATGTCCTTGAGCTCGGCGCCCACCTCGTAGGCCATCGCGGCCCCGTCGCCGGTTCCCTCCCAGGAGTTGGAGGTGATGAGGAACATCCGTCCCCAGCCGCCCGTCGCCAGCACCACCGCCTTGGCCCGGATGGTGATGAACTCGCCTGTGGCCCGCTCGTAGCCGCAGGCCCCGGCCACCCGGTCGCCCGCCTTGAGCAGGCGGGTCATGGTGGTCTCCATATGCACCGTCACCCCGGGGGTGTGCACCAGCCGGTCCTGGCAGGTGCGGATCAGCTCGAGCCCGGTGCGGTCCCCGATGTGGGCCAGGCGCCGCCAAGAGTGAGCGCCGAAGGCACGCTGGCTGATCCGCCCCTTCTTGGTCCGGTCGAAGACCCCGCCCCACTGCTCCAGCTCGATAACGCGCTCGATGACCTCGTGGGCGTAGAGCTCGACCATCCGCCAGTTGTTGAGCATCGCCCCACCGCGGAGCGTGTCCCCGAAGTGCACCTCCCAGGAGTCGGCCTCGTCGAGGTTGCCGAGAGCCGCGGCGATCCCCCCCTCCGCCATCACCGTGTGCGCCTTGCCCAGCAGAGACTTGCAGACCACCCCGACCCGGCACCCGGCCTCGGCGGCGGCGATGGCGGCGCGCATCCCGGCGCCACCCGCGCCCAGGACCAGGACGTCGTAGCTCACCTCCTGGGTCATCGGCTCACCGGTTCAGAAGCCCAAATGGGGATCGTGGATCACCCCGTACTGGAGCAGGCGGATGTAGGCGTCGGTGATGATCAGGCTGAAGAGGCTGAGCCAGGCGAAGGTGGAGTGGCGCACGTTCAGCCAGCTCACCCCCTTGAAGAGCTGGTAGCGCGGGGCGCCGCCCAGCGCGCAGCTGAAGCAGTCCAGCCCGCCCCCGACGAGGTGGCGCAGGGAGTGGCAGCCCAGGGTGTAGCCGGTCAGGAAGACGATGTTCACCAGCATCAGCGCGGTCCCCAGCCCGAAGCCGTAGGCCCCCTGGTAGGAGAAGGCGCGCAGCACGTCGATCCAGAGCACGACCACAAAGCCCACCGCGAAGTACATGAAGAAGCGGTGCAGGTTGTTTAGCACGAAGGGCAGGCGCGCCTCGCCGCGGTAGTGGAGCCCCCGCCCGGTCGGGACCAGCGCTCCCAGCTGCGGCGGCTCGCCCCGGGCGCAGCCCGGTGGGTCGGCGAAGAACGAGCGGTAGTACGCCTTGCGGTAGTAGTAGCAGGTGGCCCTAAAGCCGAGGGGGATGTAGAAGATGAAGAGCGCCGGGGAGACCGGGGTGCGCCCGATCGCCACCTGGGGCGAGAAGAAAGGCGAGAGGTACTGGTGGAACTGGTCGGTGTGGAAGAAGACGATCGTCCAGAAGCTGTAGATGCCGAACAGCCCGAGCCAGGCCACCACGTTGGCGGGGTAGAGCCACCAGCGGTCGGGGCGGCGCAGGCGGGCCGCCTGGGCCGCGATCAGCCCTGCCGCCATCAGCCGAGGACCGCCGTGACCTCGCGGACCGCCTGCGCGGACCGTTCCAGCTCGGCCCGTTCCTCGGGGCTGAGGTCCACCTCCAGAATCCCCGCGACGCCACCGCGGCCCAACTTCACCGGCACTCCCAGCACCACCCCCTGCATCCCGTACTCGCCCTCCAGGCGCACGGCGCAGGGCAGAATCTCGCCCCGGTCCAAGGCCACCGCCTCCACCATCTGGGCGGCCGCCGCCGAGGGGGCGTAGTAGGCGCTGCCCGTCTTCAGGTGGCGCACGATCTCGGCGCCGCCGTCGCGGGTGCGCTGGACGATCTCCTCCAAGCGCGCCGCGGGGATGAGCTGCGCGACCGGCACCCCGGCCAGGCTGGTCGTCCCCCGCAGTGGCACCATCGAATCGCCGTGCCCACCCAGCACGTAGGCCTCGACGCTGCGCACCGAGGCCTCCAGCTCCCGGGCCAAGAAGCAGCGGAAGCGGGCGGTGTCGAGGATACCCGCCATGCCGATCACCCGAGCGCGCGGCCAGCCGCTCACCCGCAGGGCCAGCTCGGTCATGGCGTCCAGGGGGTTGGTGACCATGATCAGGACCGCCTCCGGCGAGCGCGCCACCACCTCCTTGGTCACCTGCCCCACGATCTTGGCGTTGGCCTCGGTGAGGTCGTCACGGCTCATGCCGGGCTTGCGGGCCAGCCCCGAGGTGATCACCACCACCTGCGAGCCCTCGGTTACCGCGTAATCGGTCGAGCCCACCACCTGGCTGTCGTAGCCCACCACCGGCCCCGCCTCGGCCAGGTCCAGGGCCTTGCCCTCGGCGAGGCCCTCCACCACGTCGACCAGGGCTAGGTCGAACAGGTCCCGCTCCGCCAGCCGCTGGGTCAAGGTGGCGCCGACGTTCCCCGCGCCGATCACCGAAACCTTCTGCCTCACGGGTCCTCCAGCCCGGGCGCGGGCGAGCAGCAGCAATACAGGTGGCTCAGTCCATGATACGGGCCGGGACGGCCGGGCCGAGTTCAGGAATGGGCCGGAAGGCGGCTCAGCCGGCCTGGTTCACCCGGTCGTGGTGCTGGCCGGCTGGGAGCGGCCGAGCTCCTGTCCGCGGGCGCTGAGCGCCACCACCTGGACCACGGCCGGTGCCGATCCCACGGCCACCTGGGTCTGGAAGCCCGCCCTGGCGGCGGTCGCCAGCAGCTGCAGGTGCTGCGCGTCCGGGCCGCCCCAGACCTGCCAGATCCGGGTCTGGGTCGAGCCGTTCCAGCTGGCGTCCACCGCCAGGGCGCCACTCGCGGTATGAACCACCGCCAGCGAGGGCGGCGTCGCCGGGGTGCCCACCCAGGGATAGAGGTAGGCGCGATAGCTGCTGATGCTGGTGCCGAAGGCGGCGTCGAAGAGCACTGCGCCACTCTTGGTGTACTCCGAGGTGGCGTGCCCCGCCCCCCAGCCCACCACCGCGCGCCCGCTCGGCAGGAGCTGGAGATTGCCCTGTGAAGAGACCAGCAGGCCGCCGTGGGAGTAGGAACTCTCCAGCGAGACCGTCCGCTTTTGGAAGTCGACGTTGAGCACGATCCCCCGCGCCGGCTTGCCGTGGTCGGGGCTGTCCTCATCGTCGAAGACGCTCACGGCATCGCCCCCGTGCAACTCGACGTCGTGCTGCAACGCGAAGCTGGTCTCCTTGGCCATGGCGAAGCTGCTGGCCTTCCCGCCCAGGCGCCAGAGAACCTGGCCTGTGGGCTCCGATACGGCGTAGAGGGTGCTGGTGTTGCGAGACGAGATCAGGACCAGCCCTGAGCTCTGGGGGTCGATCGAGTTGACGTGGAAGTAGTCGAAGGCCGGGCCCTGGGAGTAGCTCTGGTTGGTCAGACGCAACGCCACATGGTCCAGTCTGTGCCACTCGAAGAGCACGTTGCCGGTCGCTAGGTCCACCTCCTGGACGATGCTGTCCAGGACCGCGCCCCGGGCAGGGCCGCCCACCGGCTTGAGGTCCCAGCCCACCGTGTCGTAGGTCGTAAGCCAGGCCGTGGTCCCCGAGGATGACAGCAGGAACTCATGGAGGTCGGCCGAGTAGCCGTTGCCCGGCTCCACCTCCTTCACCACCTGATAGGAAGAGTTCACGATCACGTCCTCGCCGACCCCGTGACCGGAGATGATCTTGCCCTGCCAGTAGGTGAGCGCCGGCCGCCCCTGATAGCGCTGCACCTTGAGGTCGGCGGCCACGACGGTCGGCGGCAGCGGCGAGAACCACACCGCCTGGCCTTGCCCGTTGAGGATCATTGGGCCGCCGAGCATCGTCCCCCCCTGCGGGGACTCGAAGAGGTACTGCTGGCCCAGATCGGCGGGCACGGCCACCCGGAGCTTGGGCACCTGCACCCCAGGCAGCGACGCGTAGCCGACGGTGGGCTGGTCCGGGGAGGTCTTGGCCCGGGGCGGCGGCGGGGCTGTCTGGGGCGACTGGGCGGGAGGCACCGCCGTGCGGAAGTTGAGGGTGGAGCCGGCGCTGCCGCAGATCCGGCTGCCGGTGCGCACCGTGACCTCCTCGCCAGCGGCGAAGTGGCGACTCGGGTAGAAGCTCACCCCATCGTTGTCGGAATCCGTGACCCAGTGGCCGGTGTGCCGGCCGGTGCGGGAGCCGGTCACCGTCACCCCCTGCGCCTCCAGCGCCACGGGATCGACGTTGCGGAAGCTGACCTGGGTGGTGGTCGAAGCGGTCCTGGCACCCGGGCTGGGGTAGACGCTCACCGCCGCACAGGCGGCAGCGGTGGGCAGTCCCGTCCCGCCCGCCCGCGCCGCGCGTCCCTGGACGCCGCAGGCGCTCAGCACCAGGACCGGCAGCACCAGCGGCGGGACCAGCGCCCGGTGGATCATCGCCACCCCCTCAACGCCCCGCCCCTCTTTCCCGGCCAGCCGTTACGGCTGTGCTGCCGCCCGGCGCCGGCACTCAGCGATGGCCGCGAAGGCTGCCTGGCGGCCCTCCCAGCCCCCCACTGTCACCTCCTTGTCATCCTCCAGCTGCTTGTAAGTCTCGAAGAAGACCTCGATCTCACGCAACCAGTGGGGGGCCAGGTCCTCCAGCTCGTGGATGGGGTCGAAGCGGGGATCGCCCGCGGCGACGCAGAGGAGCTTGACGTCGAGCCCGTGCTCATCTCGCATATGCAGCAGCCCGATCGGGCGCGCGCCCACCACGCACCCCGGGAAGGTCCCCTCCTCCACCAAGACCAGGGCGTCCAAGGGATCCCCGTCCTCGGCCAGCGTTTGGGGCAGGAAACCGTAGTCCGCGGGGTAATGGACGGAGGAGTGCAGGACCCGGTCGAGCCGGAGTTGGTGGAGCTTGTGGTCCATCTCGTACTTGTTGCGACTCCCCTTGGGGATCTCCACCACCACCTCGACCAGCTGGTCGCTCACTCGCCCCTCCGCCCAGCCCTCACCTGCATCTCCCCAGGGTAGGCGCGCTCCGGCTCATCGAGCCGCCCGGCGGGCGGTCCGCAGGATCCGCGCCGCCACGTCGGTGCGCACCCAGAGCTGCCCCTGATCCAGCGCTTGCACCTCGGTATAGCCCTGCCTCAGCAGTGGCTCGATCGGGCCGAACTGGTTGTAGGCGTCGCTGGTGAGGATCACCACAACCGGCTTCGTGGTCCGGATGCGGTTGAGCATGGTGTCGGTGCCGAGCCAGAGCTGGTCCATGTAGATGGGCGGCACCGGCAGGACCGGCCTCAGGTCGGCGAGCAGGTAGTCCCAAGAGTCGGCGGACCACACGACCCCGGTCGACCCGCGCAGCCCGTTCTTGGCCACCCAGACCGCCGCCGCGTGCTCGGCCACCGCCCGTTGGTCGTAGAGACTGACGTAGGTCGCCTCCGGAAGCGTCTTGGTCAGGTGCCCCACGAAGGCGGGGTAGTACTCCCCGGTGAGCTTGATGGTGAACAGGCTGCCGCCCGAGAAGCCCGAGGCCAGCAGCCCGGCCCAGAGGACCCCCGTGATCGCGGTCGAGGCTCCCAGGGAAAGGGCGCCCAGCGTCCGGAGGGTGGGGCGGCGGAGAAGCCTGCCCACGTCCAGGCGCCCGACCAGGAGCACCGCCGCCGGCACCGCCGGGAGCAGGAAGTGCACGTAGGGCCGGTTGGGGATGATGTAGGCGAGCAGCATGGTCCCCAGCCAGACCCAAGGCACCAGGCGCTGGGGGCTCCAGGAACGCGCCGCCCAGGCCCCTCCCACCAGCAGCCCCAGGGCCAGCGCCCTGGGCAGCACCGAGGCCAGCGACGGGTGCAGCGATCCGGTCGTGTATCCGGCGTAGCTGGTGACCAGGAAGAAGAAGACGCGGTGGGCGCCCGCCGCCGCCACGAAGGGGGCCAGCACCGCCGCGATCGCCACGACCAGGACCGAGACCAAGGCGGCCGAGGTGGCCCAGCCGCGACGTCCCACGAGCAGGACCAGCACGGCGGCGAAGGCGTCGGCCAGCGCCGTCTGCTGGACCAGGCACCCGGCCGCCAGCAGCAGCCCGGCCAGGCCGGCGAGCAGCAGCGCCCGGGGCTGGCTCTGGGCCCGACGGGCAGCGACCACGCAGACCATGGCCCAGGCGGTGAAGGCGACCAGGAAGCACTCGGGCAGCGCCAGGTCGCCGTTTAGCAGCGGCGTCCCCAGCAGACCCGCCCCCAGCAGCATCACGATCCAGGTCCGCCGCGGGCTCAGCGACCACCGCGCCAAAACGAAGACGGCGGCCAGGGCGGCCAGCCCCGCCACTCCCGACAGCAGGTGCAGGCCCAGTTCGCTGTTCCCAAACCCGCCCTGGGCGAGCTGGTAGATCCAGAAGAGCAGCGGGGGCTTGTTGTTCCAGACGGTTAGGTACAGCACCTTCCCGTGCGCCATCTGCCAGGCGGTGTTGGCATAGCCCGCCTCGTCGGTGTACCAATGGGGCTCGAAGAGTGAGGGGAGCTTGAGCAAGGCCAGGACCAGCAGGGGGATGGTGAGCCCGGGCCAGGGGATGGCCAGGCGGCCCCGCCGGCGGGCCTGCTGGCCCCCGTCTGGCGCCGCATGAGAACTCAAGATCTGCCACTCCGCCGCCCGCCCAGGCGGGGCCGGCGCCCGCTCACGCGCGCCCACCCAGCACCCAGGGGACCATCTTCTCGATCCTGCCAACAGTCTCGGCCGGCAACCTGAGCGCTCCCTGAGAGCGCCCGACTGAGGCCGGCGCTACCTGCGCCCTTAGTATGGCCGCACTTTGGCAACCCCCCAGGGCGGGCAGCGGGTGGTGGTCAGCGGCGGGGCTGGCTTCATCGGCACCCACACCGTGCGCCTGCTCGCCCAGGAAGGCTGGCAGGCGCTGGTGATCGACGACTTCCGCCACGCCTGCGGTGAGCCTCTGCCGCCGGGAGTTGAGCTGGAGCGCAGCGAGGTCTCCAGCGAGCGCGCGGTGCGCGCGGTGCGCCAGTTCCGTCCCCAGGCGGTCCTGCACCTGGCGGCCCAGGGGGGCGTCAACCGCTCGCTCAAGGATCCCGCGGGAGACGCCCAGGTCAACGTCATCGGGACGGTCGCGCTGCTCCGGGCGGCCGTCGACGCCGGCGCCCGGCGCTTCGTGTTCGCCTCCTCGGGCGGCGCCATCTATGGCCGGGCGCGGCGGCTCCCCAGCCGGGAGGCCGACCGCTCCGCTCCACTCTCCCCCTACGGGGCCGCCAAGCTGGCGGCTGAGGGGTACCTGTGGATGTTCGCCCGCACCTTCCAGCTGAGCTGCCTGGCCCTGCGCTACGCCAACGTCTACGGGCCCTACCAGGACGGGACCGGAGAGGCAGGGGTGGTGGCCATCACCGCCACCAGACTGCTGCACGGCGATCCCCCGCAGGTGACCGGCGACGGCTCCCAGACCCGCGATTTCACCTTTGTCGGCGACGTCGCCCGGGCCAACCTGGCGGGGCTGGCGGGCCGGGCCCGCGGTCCGGTCAACATCGGCACCGGGCGGCCCACCTCGGTAGCGGACCTGGTCGCCACCATCAGTCTTCTGGAGCCCGCGTCCCTCCCGCCGGAACATATCCCGGCCCGCCCCGGCGAGGTGCGAGGCACCTACCTCGAGGTCAGCCGGGCCGCCACGCTATTGGGTTGGCGAGCCCAGACGGCGCTGCGCGAGGGGCTGCGCCTCACCCTGAGCAGCTTCGCCCAGGCCGCCCGCTGAGGCAGCGGCGCCGCCGCCCGTCGCCGTGCTCAGGGCCGGCTGGCACCATCCGTGCCCACCAGCCGTTCCTGGGGCGGCTGCCAGGTGCGGGCCAGCTCGAGGCGCAGCCTCACCGACTCCCTCATGGCACGCAGGATCGGTAGAAGCCGCCCTCCGGACCGGCGACCGGCCAACCGCGGGTGGTGCTGGATGCCGACCTGGACGATGCGGAAGCCGCTGCGTTGCGCTTTGAAGTAGAGCTCAGTGTTCAGCAGAGCCGAACGAGCGCGGATAGGGCTGGCCGCGACCAGCAGATCGTGGCGGATCAGCTTGAACCCGCAGTCCACATCGCGGAAGTGGATCCCGTAGAGCGCCCGCACCACCAGGTTGAAGGTACCGCTGACGAGCGAGCGGTACCAGGGATCGGCGCGATGGATGCGCCAGCCGGCGACCAGCTCCGCCTGGTCAGCGCGCTCCGCCAGGATCCGCAGGTCCAGGGGATCGAACTGGCCATCCCCGTCGCAGAAGGCAACCCAGTCGCCGGAGGCGGCCCGCAGGCCATCGGCCACGGTGAGGCCGTAGCCGGACTGGTGGTCGTGGGTCACCACCTGCAGCTCGCCGCCAGATCCAGCCAGACAGCGTTGCGCCACCCCGACGCTCTCATCGGTGCTGCCGTCGTCGACCAGCACCACCTCGAAGCCGTCGCTGAGCCGGGAGAGGGCCTCCAGCGCCCGGGGCAGCACCCGCTCCAGGTTCTCCGCCTCGTTGTGCACCGGGATCACCAGGCTGAGTCGCCCGCGCAACCGCGGCCAGGACTCGGAGCTGGGGGGGCTAGCCGCGGACAATGCTGATCGCCTGCAGGAGGGTGTAGGTCAGTGCGGGGAAGATGCCCAGCAGCACGGTGCCAGCGGCGGCCAGCGGCAGCACCGTCCGCGTTGAGAGCGCGGCCGCTCCCGTCCGACCGCGCTGCAGCGCCACCTCGCCGCCCATAGAAATGCCGGCCAGGTCGGCCCGCTCCGCCTCGTCCTCGTCGGAGCTATACATCACCAGGATCACCCGCAGGTAGTAGAAGAGCGACACCGCCGAGGTGAGGATGCCCCAGATGGCCAGGGGCAGCTGGCCATCGTGGATGGCGGCCGAGAACAGAAAGAGCTTGCCGAAGAAGCCCGCCGTCACGGGGAAGCCGGCCAGCGAGAGCATGAAAACCGCCATCAGGCCCCCCAGGAGCGGCTGGCGCCGCCCCAGTCCCGCCAGCTCGGGATAGGTGTCGCAGTCCTCGCCCCGACGGCTCAGCACGGTGAGCACGGCGAAGGCCCCGGTGTTCATGAAGGCGTAGGCGGCCAGGTAGTACAGCGAGGCCTGGGTGCCGTCCGGTCGGCCCAGGGCCACTCCGATCAGCACGTAACCCGCCTGGGCGATCCCGGAGTAGGCCAGGAGGCGCTTGATCGAGCGCTGGCTGAGTGCCACGACGTTGCCGAAGACCATCGAGATGATGGCGACCAGCGCCAGCGGCAGCTCCCACTCCGAGCGATACGGGGCGAACGTCGAGGAGAAGAGGCGGAGCAGCACCGCGAAGGCGGCGACCTTGGTCGCGACCGACATGAAGGTGGTGACCGCGACCGGTGCCCCCTGGTAGACGTCGGGGGTCCACCAGTGGAAGGGCGCCGCCGAAGCCTTGAAGAGCAGTCCCACCGCCACCAGCCCGATCCCCGCCAGCAGCATCGGGTCCAGCTGCTGGTTCAAGGCGGTCCTGGTGAGCACCTCGTGGATGCCCGAGAGCATGGTGGTGCGGGTCTCGCCGTAGACCAGCGCCATGCCATAAACGAGGAAGCCGGAGGCGAAGCCACCCAGCAGCAGGTACTTCATGCCCGCCTCCTGGGAGAGGTGCTGCTCGCGCACGAACCCCGCCAGCACGTAGAGGGGGATGGAGAGGAGTTCGATGCCCAAGAAGATCACGATCAGGTTGGTCGCCCCGTCCAGCACCAGCATCCCCGCGACCGAGGACAGCAGCAGGATGTAGTACTCCCCCGCCTGCAGACCGCGGCGCTGCAGGTAGGAGGGGCTGAGCGCGACCACCGCCAGCGCGGTGAGCAGCACCAGGAAGTCGGCGAAGAGCGAGAAGCGGTCGTCGGTGAAGGCGCCGTCGAAGACCAGGTTGTGGCCCGGGTCCCAGGCCCAAAGCCCGATCGCCGCCCCCAGCGCGGCAAGCAGCACCAGCCCGCTCAGCCAGGGCAGCACCCAGCGCCCCCGCCGACCCACCACCAGCTCTGCCAGCAGCACCAGCACCGCCCCGCCGCCAACGATGATCAGCGGCAGGATCCCGACCAAGTCCCCGGCGGGGACGAAGTGCAGGGGATACCAGGGCGGCTGCCCGCTGTGGGACACCAAAAGGCGCAGGGCCGCGCTGAGGACGCTCACGGCTGCTGCGCCCCCTTGCCCTCGGCCGCGGGCAGGAAGGGATTGCTGGGCGCGGGGGCGGGGGGCAGGGTCACCGACACCTGGTGGTCCGCCGCCAGGATGTACTGGTCGGCGCTGAAGCGGGTGAGCCGGATCACGGGCGCGGGATAGACCCCCACGACCACCATCAGCGCCACCAGGGGCGCGAGCACCACCAGCTCGACCGGGCCCAGGTCACTGGCGCCGAGCCAGCCGGGCCGTGGACCTCCCTCCGGCTCCAGCCTGCCCCGCCGCCTTCCCTGGGTGATGCCCTGGTACATCCGCAGCATGTACCAGCAGGCGAGGATCACCCCCAGGCTGGCCACGACCGCCCAGGCGGGCGAGACCTGGAACGCGCCGAGCAGGGTCAGGAACTCCCCCACGAAGGAGTTGAGCAGGGGCATGCCCAGGCCCGCCAGGGCCACCACCAAAAAGACGCCGGTCAGGACCGGCATGGGGCGGGCCAGCCCCGCCAGCTGGCGGAGATCGCGGGTGCCGCAGCGAGCCTCGACCACCGCGATGCAGATGAAGAGGGCGGCGATCACCAGCCCGTGGTTGACCATCTGGATGATCGCCCCGTTGAGGCCGTCGACGTTGAGCGAGAAGATCCCCAGCACCACGAAGCCCAGGTGGCTGATGGAGGCGAAGCCGACCAGCCGCTTGAGGTCGCTCTGGGCCAGGGCGGAGAGCGCCCCATAGAGGATGCTGGCGACGGCCAGCCCCATCAGCAGCGGCTGGAAGGTGTGGCTGGCGTGGGGGAACAGGGTCAGGCAGTAGCGGACGAATCCGAACGCCCCGAGCTTGCTGACGATGCCGGCGAAGAAGACCAGGAAGGGGGTGGTCCCCGAGCTGTAGGCGTCGGGCAGCCAGGAGTGGAAGGGAACCAGCGGGACCTTGATGGCAAAGGCCAGCGCGAAGGCCAGGAACAGCCAGTCCTCGGGATTGAGCCACGTGAACGTGTGGCCGAAGAGCGAGAAGACCGAGCCGTGGGTGGCGGTGACGAAGGGCTGGGCGGCGATCAGGGTGGGGACGTCGAAGGTGTAGACGCCGGTCTGGGATCCGGTGAGGAAGTAGACCCCGACGATCGCCAGCAGCATGAAGAGGCTGCCCGCGACCGTGTAGATGATGAACTTGAGCGCCGCCTGCCCCCGCCCCCGGTCGCCCCAGCCGATCATGAGGAAGTACAGCGGGATCAGCGCCGCCTCCCAGAAGAAATAGAAGAGGATCAGGTCGAGCGAGGTCAGCACCCCGAGCACCCCCAGCTCGGAGAGCAGCATCAGCACTGCGAAGCTGCGCCACCGGCGCTGGTTGCGGCTCAGCAGGATTGCCGCCAGCAGGAACAGCAGGGCCGCCAAGGCGATCAGCCAGACCGCCAGCCCGTCCACCCCCAGGTGGAAGGAGAAGTTGAAGGGCGGCGGCCCCGACTGGTTGAGGGCGTTGTTGCCCTCGTCGAAGGCGGGGTGGGACGCGGAGAGCGAGCTGCTCGTCCCCAGCCAGCCCGCCTGCTCCTGGAACTGGAAGCTGAGCGGGCCGTGGTAGTGGCTCAGGGAGTAGCCGTTGGCGTGGCCGCTGAGAGCGGTGCTAGCGGGAGGTGGGTTGGCCAGAAAGGCGACCAGGAGCACACAGCTCAGCCCCAGGGTCAGGGCGGTGGTGCCGATCAGAAGCCAGCGCCCGATCCGTTCCTGCCCCCGGGGCAGGCAAACCAGCAGCAGGACCCCGGCGGCGGGTACGCAGAGCAGCACGCCCAGGATCGGCCAGCTCATGCCCAGCGCAGTCCCAGCACCGCCAGCCCCACGAGCGCGCAGATGAAGAAGATCAGGGCGTACTCGCGCAGGAAGCCGGTCTGCAGGGTGCGGAAGTCCTCGCCCAGCCCCCGGACCATCCCGCCGACCCGGCTCACGGTGGCGTCGAAGAACCCGGGCTCGACCGTCACCCGCACCGTGGTCGCCAGCGCCAGGGTGGGGCGCACCAGCGCCCAGTCGTAGAGCTCATCGAAGTAGAACTTGCGCAGTGACAGCTGGTAGAGCCAGGGCAGGCGCCGGCTGATCAGGTCCTGGGGAACCACCTCCCGCCGGTACACCGCCCAGGCGACCGCGAGCCCACCCAAACTCAGCCCCGTGCCCGCCAGGAGGGCCAGCCCCTGGGCCAGGTCGCTGGCCCGAGCCGCGGGCACCCCCACGGTCGGCGCCAGGAAGGTGCTGAAGAGCGTCCAGGGATGGAACCCGGCGAAGTCGATGTTGATGAATCCGATGAAGGCCGCCAGCACCGCCAGCAGCACCACCGGCGCCAGCATCACCCAGGGCGCCTCATGGGCGGAGGCGGCCTGCTCCCCCGAGGGCTCGCCCTGGAAGGCGCGGTAGACGACCCGGAAGATGTAGAAGCTGGTGAGCACGTTGACGCTCACCCCCACCACCCACAGCCAGGGCACGGCCGGCCCCAGCGCCAGCCCGGAGCCCAGCAGCTCCTCCTTGCTGAACCACCCGGCGAAGAGTGGGATGCCCGAGAGCGCCAGGGCGCCGACCACGAAGCAGGGGTAGGTCAGCCGCAACCGCCGACCCAGCCCCCCCATCTTGCGGATGTCCTGCTCGTCCCGCAGCGCGTGGATGACGTTGCCGGCGGCCAGGAAGAGCAGTGCCTTGAAGCAGGCATGGGTGAGGAACTGGAACATCCCCGCCGAGTAGGCGCCGATCCCGACGGCGAAGATCATGAGCCCGATCTGGCTCATCGTCGAGTAGGCGATCACCCGCTTGATGTCGAACTGGGTGCAGCCGATCACGGCTGCCATCAGGGCGGTGCCCACCCCCACCACCGCCACCAGTCCCGCCGCGACCGGCGCCTGCTGGTAGATGGGGTGGAAGCGCGCGACCAGGTACACCCCGGCGGTGACCATGG
>JBOHUK010000136.1:0-7714 GCA_050734395.1 Candidatus Dormibacteria bacterium | reverse complement strand
TGCAGCAGTTCCTGGCCCAGCCGATGTTCGTCGCCGAGCAGTTCACCGGCCTCCCGGGCAAGTACGTGCCCATCTCGGAGACGGTGCGCGGCTTCAAGGAGATCCTGGACGGCAACCTCGATGAGCTACCGGAGCAGGCCTTCCGGATGGTGGGCACCATCGACGAGGCGATCGAGAAGGGCAGGCGCCTAAACCGCGGCCAGAACGAGGCGGAGGAGCCGAAGTCGGCGCCTGAAGAGCAGCCCCCGGCGTTGGCCGGGCCGGCGGTCGGGGCGGAGGCGGAAGTGGAGCCCGAGGCGCCCCAGACCAAGGCCAGGCCGGCGGCCAAGGCGAGCGCCGCGAAGAAGCCGGCAGCCCCCAGGGCCGGCGCCAAGCCGGCGGCACAGCGAGCGCGCCCCCGGGCCGCGGCCGCCAAGGGGGGCGCCAGCAGGTCCGCGACCGCCGCGGGCTCACCCCGCTCCGCGACGGCAAGGCGAGCTCGGGGCGACGCCAAGACCAAGGGCCGGGCCGACTGAGTGGCGGTCGCAACCCGGGTGCTCAGCGCCGGCCAGCCTCTCTTCGAGGGGGAGTCGGAGTTCGTGGTCGCCCAGGGGGCGGACGGCGAGCTCGGGGTGCTGGGCCATCACGCGCCGCTGGCGACCTGGCTCAAACCCGGCGAGCTGATGGTGCGCCAGCCGGGCGGCGAGGAGCACCACTTCTTCTTGGAGGGAGGCTTCCTGGAGGTGCTGCCGGAGCGGATCACCGTGCTCACCGAGACGGGCCAGGCCACTGACCAGCTCGACCCGGAGGCGGCGGGGGCCGAGCGCCAGCGGGCCGAGGAGGAGGTCTCGCGAGCCGAGGCCGGGTCCCCGGAGCTGGAGCGGCTGCGCGAGCGACTGGCGGTGGCGGAGCGGCGGCTGGAGGCGGCCGAGCGGGGGAAGCGTCGGCACCGGGAGTGACCACCCGGTAGCAGTCGGGTCACGGCCCGGAGTTGGGCCGGAAGTGCGCCGGGGGCGAACATATACTCGGCCGGTGCCCCGGGCAGCACTCGTTCCAGAGGCCGCGGCCGACACCCGCCTGGACCTGCTGGGGGTGCCGGTGGACCGCTGCACCCGCCAGCAGGCGCTCGAGCACTGCGCCCGGGCGCTGCGGGGGGAGCTGCCCGCGCAGCAGCTCGTGACCCTCAACCCGGAGATGGTGATGCAGGCGCGCCGGCGACCCGAGCTGGCACGGGCGATCCGCTCGGCCGGGCTGGTGCTGGCCGACGGGGCGGGGGTGAGCTGGGCCAGCCGCCGCTTGGGAGCGCCGGTCCCCGAGCGCATCCCGGGGGTGGACTTCCTGGTCGATCTGGCCGAGCTCAGCTCCCAGGAGGGCGGGGGCTGCTTCATGCTGGGCGCAGCCCCGGGGGTGGCCGAGGAGGCGGCGCGGCGGGTCCAGGGGCAGCGCCCCGAGGTGGTGGTGCGGGGCACGCTCCCCGGCTCGCCGCGTGAGGCCGAGGCGCCCGAGATCTGCCAGCGGGTCCGCGCCTCGGGGGCGGCGCTGCTGGTGGTGGCCTTCGGGGTGCCGGCCCAGGATCTCTGGCTGGAGCGCCACCTGGGCGAGTCGGGCGCCCGGCTGGGCATCGGGGTTGGAGGGTCCCTCGACTACCTGGCGGGACGGGTGCCGCGAGCGCCGGAGCTGATGCGCCGCCTCGGCCTGGAGTGGCTCTTCCGGCTCTTCCGCCAGCCCTGGCGGCTGCCCCGGATGCTGCGCGGCGCGCCCTTCTTCTGGCTCACGCTCCAGGCAGCCCGCGGACGTCGCGCGTGAGCACGCCGCCCCCGGACCTGAGCCTGGTCGTCCCCGCCTTCAACGAGGCCCGGCGGCTGCCGCCCTCGCTGGAGCGGATCCGCCAGCACCTGGATGAGACCTGGCCCCGCCACGAGGTGCTGGTGGTTGACGACTTCAGCCAGGACCGGACCGTCGCCGTGGTGGAGGCGGCCGCCCGAGGCTGGCCGGAGCTGCGGCTGCTGCGCCTGCCCCGGCACCTGGGCAAGGGGGGCGCCGTCAAGGCGGGGATGCTGGAGGCCCGGGGGCGCCTGCGGCTGTTCAGCGACGCCGACCTCTCCACGCCGGTCGAGGAGATGGCCAAGCTCGTCGCCGCGATCGAGGGCGGGGCGGCGGTGGCGATCGGGTCGCGGGCGCTGCCCGAATCCCGGGTCGAGCTGCACCAACCCCGCCACCGCGAGCTGATGGGCAAGGCCTACAACCAGGTTCTGCGCCGCCTGGTGCTGCCCGGGATCCACGACAGCCAGTGCGGTTTCAAGCTCTTCACCGCCGAGGCCGCCCAGGTGTGCTTCGAGCCCCTGAGGTGCCTGGACTTCGGCTTCGACGCCGAGGTGCTGCGGCGCGCCCGCGACCACGGTCTGAGCATTGCCGAGGTGCCGGTCGTCTGGCGCAATGCCCTGGGCACCACGGTGAGCTCGCTCGGCGATGGCGGGCAGATGCTGGTGGACCTGGTCCGCCTGCGCCGGGAGCTGGGGCCGCCGCGCAGCCGCAACGGGCACCGGTGAGCCGGGCGCTGGCGGGGGAGGGGGCGAGGCTCCGGTCCACTCTCTACGCGACCGTCGCCCGGGGCATGGCCCAGTCGGTGAGCCGGGGCTGGTGGCTGGGGGCGGGAGCGTGCCTGGTCCTGGCCGGTGCCTTTGCCGGGCTCCATCCGCCCATCTCGGGGGGGGATTTCTGGCACCTGGCCAACGCTCAGCTCCTCACCCGGCTCGGGCTCTCGGGGAGCGCCGCCTATCTCGCCCAGGCCGGCGCCGCCCTGGATCTGCGCTCCTGGCTCAGCGACCTCCTCCTGCTCGGCGTGTACCGCCTGGGTGGCGTCCCCGCCCTGACCGCCGCCGGCGCTGTCCTGGGCGCCCTCTTGGGCGCGGGCCTGGCGCTGCGCCTGCGGGCCGGGGGCCGAGGCCACCCGCTGCTGGCGGTGCTGGCGGGTGGCCTTGGCCTGCTCGCCCTGCACTCGGTGCTGCTCGACTGGCCCAGCGAGGTCCTGGCGCTCCTCGCCCTGGGGCTGGTCACCTGCCTGCTGGCACTGCGCCGGGGCGAGCGCTGGGCCGGCGCCGGGCTGATCGCCCTGCTGGTGCTCTGGACCAACCTCCAGGCGGACGCCGCGGTCGCCATGCTCCTCATCTGGGTGTGGGTGATCCTGGCCCGGGGCGAGGCGGGGCGCCAGGGCGGGGCCGCCCGCCCCAGCTGGTGGCTGCTGCCGCTCACCCTGCTCGCGGTCCTGGCCAGCCCGCGCGGGCTCGGGGGGATCACCGGGCTGCCCCTGAGCCTGGGGTTGGGCAACCAGTACCCGCTGCTGGCAGCCTGGTCCACCCCCGACTTCCACCCCTGGGGCCCGCGCCTGGCGGAGCTGGTCGGGGTGCTGCTACTGGTCGGCTACCGGTTGCGGGGCTGGCGGCTGGCCCGCGCCGACGCCGCGCTGGGGCTGCTCACCGCTCTGCTGGCGCTGCTCTTCGCCAACTACCTGGCGCTGTTCCTGGTGGTGGCCGCGGTGCAGGCTGCCGACTGCCTCGCCGGCGCCTGGGGCGACTGGCGCCCGGCACCCGGCCGGCTACGCCCGGGCCTCCCCGGGCGAGCCTGGCTGCTGGCGATGGCTCTGCCGCTGGTGCTGGCCCTGGGCCTGCTGGGCACGGCCGGGCTCAGGGCGCGGGCCCGCGCCGGTCCAGTAGGGCAGGTGGGGGCGGCGCTGCCGGCGGCGGCCGCCACCTGGCTCGCGGCCCATCCCGGCAAGGGCGCCTGGTACAGCCCCACCCTCTTCGGCGACTATCTCGCCTTCCGCTTCCCCCAATCCGGGCGCCTGGTCTGCCTCGACGACCCCCTGCCGCTGGGCAGTTCCGGGCTGCAGAGCTGCGAGCAGCTGGCGACCCTGAACTCGGGGACGATGGCGGTGCTGCGCCGCCTCGGGGTGAGCCTGGCGGTGCTGCCCCGGGCGGCGCCCCAGGTCGCGTTCCTCAAGGAGCAGGGCTGGGTGACCCGGTATGGTGACCCAACCACGCTGGTGCTGGCTCCCAGGAGTTCTTGAGCCTGCGGGCCTAAGATCTGCTGGGGCTCCACCCTCCCGAGGAGACGATGTCCAAGAAGTCGATGGCCGCCCGCCGGCAGATGCAGATGTCCGCGGCCGAGACGCGCGCCGGCGCCGGCAGCGCCCGCCGGCAGGGGCGCAACTACCGTCGCGATGCCCGCTCGCGCCGCCCCTGGGGGATCATTGGGGCGGTAGTGGCGGTGGTGGCCGCCTTCGTAATCGTGATCATCTTCGCCGAAAACAGCTTCAACCAGGGGCTCAACCAGGACGCCAAGGTCTCCGCCGCCCCCGCCAGCCTGGTGCAGGCCCTGGAGGGCATCCCGCCCGCCCGGGTGCACTCGGTAGGGCTGGGCTCGGTGACCAACCCGCCCCTCAAGATCCCGGCCTCCTACAAGGCGGAGGCGCTCAGCAGCCACGGGGTGCCCCAGGTGCTCTACGTCGGAGCTGAGTACTGCCCTTACTGCGCCACCTTGCGCTGGGCTTTGATCGTCTCGCTGAGCCAGTTCGGCCACTTTGCCAACCTGCACACGGTGCGCTCCTCGGTCTACGAGACCGGTGAGGCCAACATACCCACCTTCTCCTTCGCCTACGGGGCCCAGTACACGAGCCCCTACATCGACTTCGACGCTCGGGAGATCCAGAGCAACGTCTCCCTCCACCACGACGGCGCTCCCTACGCCACGCTGCAGTCGCTCAACTCGACCGAGTCCAAGGCCTTCAGCGGCCTGGACCCCCAGGAGTACTACCCGTTCGTCGACTTCGGGGGCAAGGTGCTGAGCGTGGCCAGTCCCTGGTCCAGCGTCAGCGCGCTGTCCGGGCTGAGCTGGAACCAGGTGCTGCACCAGCTGCACAACCCCAAGTCGACGATCGCCCAGGCGGTCTTCGGCTCGGCCAACTACATCACCGCGGCCGTCTGCACCATGGACGGGGGCACGCCCACCAAGGTGTGCTCCAACGCGACGATCCAGTCGCTGATGGCGAAGATCCAGGCCAGCCAATGAGCCGCGCCCGGGGACGCCGCCGGGTGCTGGCTGGGGGCCCCGGAAGCGTTCCCTCAGCGGCGACCACGGCGGAGGCGCGCTTCACCCCCTCGCTGGACCCGCAGCGCTGGAGCGCCATCGTGCTGGTGGTGCTGGGGGTGCTGGGGATCGGGGTTGCCGGCTACCTGACCGCGGTGCATTACGCCAACGTGCCGCTCGCCTGCAGCGGCAGCGGGCTGGTGAACTGCCAGCGGGTGCTCAGCAGCCAGTACTCGGTGGTCCCCGGGACCCAGCTGCCGATCACCGTCCCGGGAATGCTCTTCTTCATCGCCAGCCTGGGACTGGGGATCCTCCAGTTGCGCCGCCCTCAGGAGATGGGGCTGCGCCGTCTCCACGCCGTGCTCGGCGGCCTGGGGCTCGTGGTGGCCCTCTACCTGGTCTTTGTCGAGCTGATCGAGCTCGGCAACATCTGCCTCTTCTGCAGCAGCGTGCACCTGCTGCTGCTGCTCACCTTCCTCACCACCATCTGGCGGCTCTTCCCCCCTCGCGCCCTCGGCTGAGCGGACCCTCTTTGGGGAGGCTCGCCCCTAGATCTCAAGGCCGACATCATCGGGCGTCGCTGCCCGCAGGTCCCTCCATTTAGTTTTCGGGGGCCGCGTTGGGCTACGCGGCGATGCCGGTAACGATGCCGCATCTTGACATATAAGTCAATATTGCGTATCGTAACGGTCATGTCGACGCTGCGCCGCGAAGCGCAACTCATTGAGGAGTTCCATCTGACCTTTCTTCTGGTGCTGGCCACCTCGTTCCGAAGGGGTCACCACGTCTTGAAGGGTGGAGCGAACTTGCGCTACTTCTATGCCAGCTTCCGCTACTCCCAGGATCTGGACCTCGACTACCTGGGTGATCAGCCTTGGCGGCTCGAGGCGGTAGTAGACACGATCTTGTCGGGCAGGCAGCTTTCCGCTCTGCTCAGCCAGTCTGGCATCTCCGCGGCCACGGCCCGCAAGACCAAGCAGACTGACACCACCCGGAGGTGGAAGCTTGAGCTACGGTCGGTTGGCGGTGCCGCGGTGCCCACCAAGATCGAGATCTCCGCTCGCGGCAACCAATACGAGCACGAGTACAAGTCAATCCCCGAAAGCGTGATCCAGCCGTACGGGTTGCGCCCGTTCTCAACCGAGGCCTACACGCTGCCAGCCATGATCCAACTCAAGGTCGCGGCGCTGGCCGAGCGCAGTCAGACCAGGGCCCGCGATGTGTTCGACCTTGACCTCCTGCTTCGCCTCAGAGCCAAAACCCGTGAGCCGGTCACGATTCGCCCCCTTGAGGCCACCCAAGCCGCAGCGCGAGCTCGCGAGCTCACTGACCGGACCTTCGAGGGTGAGGTGGTCCCGTTCCTGGAGCTCGACGTAGCCGGACTGTACGCCGCCGACGACACCTGGCGGACGATGCGGGCATCCGTCGCCAAGGGCCTGGAGGCTATCGCTGCCGCGAGTCCCCAGCAGAGCTGACGGCATGAACGCAGCGGACGCGTATGCCGCCCTACGCAAGATAAATCGCCCGCTGGTCGCCAGTGGTGAGGCGGCGGTCGCCTGGGGTCAGACGAATGCTGCGACCACCAAGATGCTGGGCCGACTGGCTGGGGCGGGCTTGATTGAGCGCATCCGGCCAGGTCTATGGGCGGTTGGGGAACTCCCTGATCCTTTGGACGCAGGCTATTTCCTCACGCGTCCGTATCCGTGCTACGGATCGACCTGGACGGCTCTCTTTAGGCACGGCCTCATCGAGCAGATCCCTAGCTCCATCCAGCTCGTGTCGCTGGATCGCGCCCAAAACATCGCCACCTCTGTCGGTCGGTTCTCTGTGCAGCACGTTCACCCCGATCTGTACGGGGGGTTCGAGCGATCCGGCTGGCACGACCTCGCAACCCCGGAGAAGGCGCTCTTTGATACCGTCTACTTGCTCAGCGCTCGCTACGGGAGAGATGTCAGCGTCCCCGAGATAAACCTACCGGCTGGCTTCAGCGAGGCCAGGGTCCTGGAGTGGGTGCAGCGGATCCCCTCGCAGCGTCTGCATACGCTCACCTCAATGGTGTTGGAGCAAATCGTTGCGCGGGCAGAACGCGAAGCCGGGCCGCCTCAGGCGGTCGTGAGTAGGGATCGGATGGCGGTGGATGATGCTGGCATCGGGGAGAGGGGCCTACTTTGATGCAGCGAACGCCAAGTAACTCGACAACGACCAAAAGCGTGGGCAGGATGAGCCTGGCTTAGAGCGCCCGCGCCTGTCCGGCGCAGGCCGTGATCCCCCGTCCCCGCCAGTAGGCCGCGGTGGGGTTGGCGGGCAGGCGCAGGTTCGAGACCAGGGTGGTGCGCTCGAAGGCCTCCACCCGGCTGTCCCGGTACACCAGTTGCCAGTGGGGTGCCCGCTGCAGGCTGTCGGGGAAGGCGGTGCCGCGCTCGAACACGACCAGCTGCGATGGGCTCTGGTCGAGCTTTCGCAACCAGCCGGGAGCCAGGTCGATGATCTGTCCGTAGCGGCGCAGGAGCGGCGCTCCCATCAGTGCGGCGTCGCCAAAGATGTAGACCTTGTCCTTGGGCACGGTGTAGGCGAGAAAGCCGCCGTCGCCGTATTGCTTGAAGATCCGCAGCCCCGAGGGGGCGGACTGCAGCCACTGGGAGGCGCACAC
>JBOHUK010000135.1:0-9736 GCA_050734395.1 Candidatus Dormibacteria bacterium | reverse complement strand
GGTCCGGCGCGCGCCGGACCAGCCCCTCGGCGGTGAGCCGGGCGGCGATCCGGGAAAGCATCGTCGGGTTGAGGCCCTCCATCTGGGCCAGCTGGAGGAGGCGCAGCGGTCCGCGCCGCGCCACCGTCGCCAGCACCGAGATCTCGCTGGGGCTGAGGCCGGACCCGGCGGGCGTCGCCCGCAGCCGGCGCCCCAGCCGGCCGATGGTGGCGCGCAGCTGGGCAATCGACTCCGCCGGGGGGTGCTCGGCGTGCCGAGTCGGGGGCACGATCACTGGCAAATTAGTTGCTGAATAGCAAGTATTTTAACAGGGCCGCCGGAACCCGCTCACCGACATCTGGGCAGGCGAGCGCCAGACGCGCAACCAACCGGGGCCGGGCGCGTTGTAGAGAGGCATGGGCGCGGTGCAGCCGCGTGCGGGTCTGGGGATGCTCCGGGTGCGTCCCAAGGCGGGCGTCCCCGTGCACAGGGGGGCGCGGCCCCAGGCTCCCCGCCGGGCCCGGCCACCCCTGGATCTCCCTTTGGAGCAGGCCCGGATCCTTTCTCACATCCCCGAGGCGGGCATCACCGCAGCGCGCCTGGCCCATGAGCTGGAACTGGCGCCTGAGACGCTGGAGGGGACCTGCCGCACCCTGCTCCGGCGCCATCTGCTCCGGCGCCAGCCAGCCCGCAAGGGGGAGGAGGAGCGCCTCGTGCTCGGAGCGCGCGGTCGGGTGGCGACGGCGTGGTTGCAGCGGCTGCAGGTGTCCCTGCCCGCGAGCCGCTTCGACCCAGGAGTGGTGCTGGCGTCGCCGCCTCTCCGCCCCGGCCGGCTCGAGGTCAAGGGCCAGGAGCTTCCTTGGGCCACGGACCCGGCTGCCCTGGCCGGAAGTGACGAGACCCGCTTCGATCGGGGCCTCCTTTTGGTCGCGGTCGCAACGGCGCTGTTTGTCGCCCTGGCGATCGCCGGGGCCGTCAGTCAGCGCGAGGGCCTGGCGCTGACCCTGCTCGGGGTGGGCGGGGCAGTCGCCATCGTCTGCCTGGGCCTGGCGGTGACGGTGCTGGTCCGCCGCCGACCGCGCAACCCGGGGCGCGGACGCTCGGACTTGTCCGAGCTGCATCAGGCGCGCCAGCGCCGCCAGGGGGTTTGACCCAGCGGGGAAGAGCTGGTGCCGGGCGCCTGCGATGATGTCGAGGTGACGCGCTTCAACTCGCAGTGGCTCAGCTTCCCCAACCCGGTCAACGAGGTGGCGGCGCGCTGGGTCGCGGGTGGGGTGGCGGCCGTGGGGCTGCTGGCCCTGGTGGCCCACCTGCCGTGGCTGTGCGCCCCGCTCGCCTACGGCTTCCTGGCCAGGGTGGCGACCGGTCCCCGGCTCAGCCCCCTGGGCCAGCTGGCCACCCGGGTGCTGGCTCCGCGGACCGCCCCGGCCAAGCCGGTGCCCGGTCCTCCCAAGCGGTTCGCCCAGGCAATGGGTGCGGTCTTCACCGTCACCGCCACCATCACCTACTTCGCCCTCCAGCTCACGACGGTCACCTACGTCCTCCTGGGGCTGCTGGTGGCGGCCGCCACCCTGGAGTCGGTGTTCGCCTTCTGCCTGGGCTGCCGGATCTTCTCCTTGCTGATGCGGCTGGGGGTGATCCCCGCCTCGGTTTGCGCGGAGTGCGCCGACCTCAGCCGGGCGCCCCGGCGGCGGGCGGAGGCGGGATAGCGCCCAGGCAGGGGTCTGGAGCTCTGCGACTTACACTTGAGTTCAGAGTTGCCGTAGGTACTGGCGCTCGCTCAAGAGGAGTAGCACTTGACTGAGGCTGCCGTATCCAACCGCCGGCCCGAGACCGGGCCGCCGCCGTCTCGCGACCTGCCGCGCCTGCAGCACCTGATCGGCGGGGCGCTCCGCTCGGGAGAGTCGGGACGCGAGGGGCCGGTCTACGACCCCGCGCTGGGGGTGGAGGTGGCCCGGGTGCCGCTGGCCTCGGCCGCCGAGGTCGACCTGGCGGTTTCCGCGGCGCAGAGCGCGCTGCCCACCTGGGCCGCCACCAGTCTGGCGCGCCGCAGCGAGATCCTCTTCAGCTTCCGGGAGCTGCTCCACCGCGAGCGTGAGCGCATCGCTCGAGTGATCAGCCGCGAGCACGGCAAGGTCCACCAGGACGCCCTGGGCGAGGTGTCGCGGGGCCTCGAGAATGTCGAGTTCGCCTGCGGCATCCCGCAGCTGCTCAAGGGCGGCCACAGCTTCCAGGTCTCCACCGGGGTCGACGTCTATGAGCTGCGCCAGCCGGTCGGGGTGGTGGCCGGGATCACCCCCTTCAACTTCCCGGCGATGGTGCCGCTCTGGATGCTGGCCAACGCCATCGCCTGCGGCAACACCTTCGTGCTGAAGCCCAGCGAGAAGGACCCGAGCGCCGGCCTGCTCTTGGGGGAGCTGTTCCTGGAGGCGGGGCTCCCGCCCGGGGTGCTCAACGTGGTCCACGGGGACAAGGAGGCGGTGGATGCCCTCCTGGACCACCCGCAGGTGGCGGCGATCAGCTTCGTGGGCTCCACCCCGATCGCCCGCTACGTGTACCAGCGCGGCACCACCAGCGGCAAGCGTGTCCAGGCCCTGGGCGGGGCCAAGAACCACATGGTGGTGCTCCCCGACGCCGACGTCGACATGGCGGCGGACGCCGCTGTCTCCGCCGCCTACGGATCGGCCGGGGAGCGCTGCATGGCGATCTCGGTGGTGGTGGCGGTGGGCGCGGTGGCGGACCCGCTGGTCCAGGCAATCCGGGAGCGGCTCGGCGGGCTGCGGATCGGGCCCGCCGCGGACCCGGATTCAGAGATGGGGCCACTGGTCACCGGCGAGCACCGCGACCGGGTGGCGAGCTACATCGACCGCGGCCGGGAAGAGGGCGCGGAGGTGGTGGTCGATGGCCGCGGCCGCGAGTTCGCGGGGGAGGGGTTCTTCCTCGGCGCCTCCCTCCTGGACCGGGTGCGGCCCGAGATGCAGGTCTACCGCGACGAGATCTTCGGCCCGGTGCTGGCGGTGGTCCGCGCCGAGAACTACGAGGAGGCGGTGGCGGTCGTCAACGCCAACCCCTACGGCAACGGCACCGCCATCTTCACCCGCGACGGCGGCACCGCCCGCCGCTATCAGCAGGAGGTGCAGGTGGGGCTGGTGGGGATCAACGTGCCCATCCCGGTGCCGGTCGCCTACTACTCCTTCGGGGGTTGGAAGGCATCCTTGTTCGGGGACAGCCACATGTATGGGCCGGAGGGGGTGCACTTCTACACCCGGGCCAAGGTGGTGACCAGCCGCTGGCCCGACCCGGCCAGCAGCCAGATCGACCTGGGCTTCCCCAGGACCCGCTGAGGCCGGCTTTGGTACGCGCCGAGATCGCGGGCGCCGTGGAGCAGGTCCGCGCCGACGACCGCCGGCATGTCTTCCACTCCTGGTCGGCGCAGGAGCTGATCGATCCCCTGCCGGTGGCGGGCGCTGCCGGCTGCTGGTTCTGGGACTACCAGGGCAACCGCTACCTCGACTTCGCCTCGCAGCTGGTCAACGCCAACCTCGGCCATCAGCATCCGGCCCTGGTCAGGGCGATCCAGGAGCAGGCGGGGAGGCTGTGCACCATCGCCCCCTCCTTCGCCAACGACGTGCGCGGCGAACTGGCCCGGCTGATCGCCGAGCGCGCCCCGGGAGACCTCAACCAGGTGTTCTTCACCAATGGCGGCACCGAGGCCAACGAGCACGCGCTGCGACTGGCCCGCCTCCACACCGGCAGGCAGAAGGTGCTGAGCGCCTATCGCTCCTACCACGGAGCGACCGCCGGTGCCATCACGGCGACCGGCGAGCCCCGGCGCTGGGGAAGCGAGCCGGGGGTGCCGGGTGTGGTGCACTTCATCGGGCCCTACCGCTACCGCTCCGCGTTCGGCGCCGGATCCGATGAGGAGGAGGCGAGCCGGGCCGCCGCCCACCTGGAGCAGGTCCTGGAATTCGAGAACCCAGAGTCGGTGGCCGCCGTCCTGCTGGAGACGATCGTCGGCACCAACGGGGTGCTGCTGCCGCCCGCCGACTACCTGGCCCGGGTGCGCCGCCTCTGCGACCGCCACGGGGTCCAGTTGATCTGCGACGAGGTGATGGTGGGTTTCGGGCGGGTGGGGGAGTGGTTCGCCTGCGATGCCTTCGCCGTCACCCCGGACCTGATCACCTTCGCCAAGGGGGTGAACTCGGGGTACGTGCCCCTGGGGGGCGTCGTCATCTCCGACCGGGTGGCGGCCACCTTCGCCAAGAAGCCCTACCCGGGTGGGCTCACCTACTCCGGCCACCCGCTGGGCTGCGCCGCCGGGGTCGCCACCATCCAGGTCTTCGAGGAGTCCCGCCTACTGGAGCATGTGCGTCGCCTTGGTGAGGAGGTGGTCGGCCCGGCGTTGGAGCGCCTGCAGCGGCGGCACCCGAGCGTTGGCGAGGTCCGCGGCCGGGGCCTGCTCTGGGCCCTGGAGCTGGTCTCGGACCGGGGGACCCGGGAGGGGTTGGTGCCCTTCAACGCCCAGGGCGCGGCCAACCAGCCGATGGTCGAGCTGGCCCAGGCCTGCAAGGAGCGGGGACTCTGGCCCTTCACCCACTTCAACCGCGTCCACGTCGCCCCGCCCCTGGTCATCGAGGAGGAGGAGCTGCGCTCCGGTCTCGAGGTGCTGGACCAGGCGCTGGAGGTGGCGGACCGTCACTGCCGCGGCTGAGCCCGGCGGCTGACCGGGCCGCCGCTATGTTGGCAGCGTGAGCTTCTGGCCCATCCATCAGATCCGCATCCGCACCCCCCGGCTTGAGCTGCGGCTGCCGGATCTTGAGATGCTGGAGGAGCTGGCCCGCCTGGCCGAGGGGGGCATTCACCCCAAGGCGGAGATGCCCTTCCGGATACCCTGGACCGACCAGCCCCCAGGCGTGCTGGGGCGGGCGCTGATCCAGCACCACCTGCTCCACCTCGCCCAGTGGCGGCCCGAGGAGTGGGCATTCAATCCCGTCGTGATCTCGCAGGGGCGGGTGATCGGGGCCCAGTCCATGTACGGCCACGCCTTCTGTGTGACCCGCCGCTTCCACACCGGCTCATGGTTGGGTCGGGAGTACCAGGGCAACGGTCTGGGGCGTGAGATGCGGGCCGCGGTGCTGCACTTCGGGTTCATCGGCCTGGGAGCGCGCGAGGCCACCAGCGCCGCCTTCCGGGACAACCCGGCTTCGCTCGGCGTCTCCCGGTCCTTGGGCTACGAGCCCAATGGGTTCGAGACCGTGGCCCGCCGCGGCCAGCCCGCCGAAACCCTGGGGCTGCGGCTCACCCGCCCGCGCTGGGAGGCGGTGGCCCGGCCCGAGGTGGAGCTGAGTGGGGTGGAGCCCTGCCTCGAGCTCTTCGGGGTGGGAGCGTCGGCGACCGTGCCCGCCGGCGGCTGACCTTGCTGCTGCTGCGCGGCGAGCAGCTGGACCGGCTGTTCGAACCGGAGGGGCTGCTGGCGGCGGTGGGGCGGGGACTGATCGCCTACAGCCGGGGCCGGGCCAGCGCCCCTCCACGAGTTGCCGCCCGGTCCGAGCAGGGGCTGCTCGCGGCGATGCCGGCCCATCTGCCCGGGGTCGGGTTGGTCTGCAAGCTGGTGGGGGTCTTCCCCGGCAATCCCGAGCGCGGCCTGCCCTCGCACCTGGGGCTGGCGGCGCTGTTCGACGAGGCGACCGGTGAACCGCTGGCCCTGCTCGATGCGGCTCACCTCACCGCCTGGCGCACGGCGGCCGTCTCCTGCCTGGCGCTCAGGACGCTCGGGCCCACGAGCGCCAGGCCAACCCTGGTGATCGGGACTGGAGTCGAGGGCGAGGCGCACCTGAGGCTTCTGCGCCAGCTGGACCCGGCCGCGCCGCTCAGCATCTGGGGTCGCCGCCGCGAGCGGGCGGCGGACCTCGCTGCCTCCTGCGCCGCGCGGTCGTCGGCGGTGCTGGAAGAGGAGGTGCGGGAGGCCGATGTCGTGCTGTGCTGCACCGACTCCCGCGAGCCGGTGCTGCGCGCGGAATGGCTCAGCTCTGTCCGCTACGTGGGGTCCGTCGGCAGCGGCGCCGAGCTGCCGGCGGCGGCGCTGGAGGGTTCACGCGTGGTGGTGGAGTGGCGCGGCGCGGCCCAGCAGCCGCCGCCGGCAGGAGCGATGGAACTCCAGGGAATGGATCCCGCAGCCATGGACGAGCTGGGCGAGATCCTGGCCGGCGACCGCCCCGGGCAGCGCGCCGGGGAGCGCCTCACCTGCTTCAAGTCAACGGGACTCGGGGTGGAGGATGCCGCCGCGGCAGGTTACCTGCTTGGCCGCGCCCGCCAGCTTGGGATGGGCACGGAAGTTGCCCTCTGACGCTGGTCTCTGACTTTGGGTGCACCCCTGATCGCTCCGTGCCGACCTGTGGCGCGTTCGCCACGATCATGGGCCGCCTAGCTGACTGAGCCCAGCGCCCATCCCCAGGATCGCCACCGAGACCGCTAGCGTGAGGGCGGCCAGCGCCCGGGTGTGGTGGGGGAGCCGGTGCGCGGCCCAGCCGTGCAGCGCCGCCAGGCTGAAGACCACGACGACCAGGCCCGCCTTCACCAGCAGCACCCGGCCGAAGGCGGTGGTGGCCAGGTTGCCGGGCCGGACGCCATCGTGCCCGGCCAGCACCACCCCGCTCAGCAGCAGCGCCGGGAGCAGGCCGCGGTTGGTGATCTTCTGGAAGCGCGCTCCGGCGGCGCCCGCCAGCTGGCGGAGCTGCTGGGCGCCGACCGCCCGGCGCAACTCCGGCAGGACCACCGCCACCAGCAGCAGCTGACCCCCCACCCAGAAGGCGGCCGCCAGGACGTGGATGAAGGTGACGACGCTCCAGAGCCAGGTGCCCAAGGCTCGACTGGGGCCCTAGGTCAGGCGGAGTCGGGCTCGTCGAGGGCGCGCGCGCGCAGCCCGCGCTCGGTCTCGGCCAGCTGGCCCTCGAAGATCCGGCGCACCTCGGGGTGAAGGCGCTGGTCCGCGATCGCCTCCTGGCAGGCCTGGCGCAGGCCGGGGTCGGGGTGCAGGCTGCGCTGTAGAAACCGGCCCAGCTCCAGGGTGAGCTCGGCGCCGCGGCGCGCCCAGACGTCGGCCAAGGTCTGCGGCAGTCGGGGAAAGAACGGGGCGACCAGCTCCTCCTGGCGGACCCCACCGAACATCGCCGCCACCATCCGCGAGGCCTCGATGGTGCTGGCGGGGTCGGTGAGGCTGGCCCAGGCGCGCTCCTTGGCCTCCTCGGTGGGCATGGCCGCGCGCGCCGCCTCCAGCCGCGCCTGGCCGGTGGGGCTGGGATCCTGAGCCAGCGCCCCCTGCAGGTCCGCCTCGCCGGCGGCGCCCCGCGCCCCCAGCTCCTGGACCAAAAGCCAAGTCAGCTCGGTGTCCAGGCTGACCCCCTTCGGGAGCTCCCCGCCATCGAGCAGCGCCCGCACCCGGGCCACCTGCGCCGCTGTGGTCGCGGCCGTGACGAAGGCGCGCAGCCAGACCGCCTGCCGGTCGCTTCCCGGCGGGCTCACCTCCATCTGCGCCCAGGCCACCTCTGCCAGCCGCTGCTCCAGGCTCTCGGCCCGTCGGGGGGTGCCCAGGTGGCGGACCGCCTCTTTGAAGTTGGCGAGCACGCTGGCGAGCAGGCTGAGCTCTGGCTCCCCGGGGGCCTGGCTGATCACCATCTCGCTGTAGCGGTGGGCGGGGAGCTCGGCGTCGTAGGCGCTGTCCCAGGCGCTGTCCCAGAGCAGTGCCCGGGTGAGCGCGTCGGGGATCGCCGTCAGGTGCCGCGAGGCGGTCTCCAGGGAGACGGCATCGAGCCGGAGCTTGGCGTAGGTGAGGCTCTCGTCATTGGCCAGGAGCAAAGGTGGCCGGGCCCGTCCCTCGAGGGCGGGCAGCTCGGTGCGCTCCGAGCTGATGTCCAGTTCCAGTTGGTCGACGCGGCGGAGTTCCTCGCCCACCCAGTCGTACAGCCCCACCCGCAGGTGGTGGGGGCGGATCGTGGGCTGGGCCGCGGGCGCCGACTGGAGCAGCGCCGGCTTGACCATCCGCGTCCCGACCGGTGATGGGTCGAGCTCCAGGCGCAGGGTGTTGACCCCGACCGTCTCCAGCCAGCTCTTGGACCAGGTGCTCACATCCCGCCCGGAGCTCAGCTCCAGCGCCTGCACCAGGTCGGCGAAGGTGGCGTTGCCCTCGCGGTGGGTCTCCAGGTGCGCGTGCAGGCCCGAGAAGAAGGGCTCCTCGCCCACCCAGGCCACCAGCTGGCGCAGCACCGCGGCCCCCTTCTCGTAGGTGATGCCGTCGAACACCGACCGCACCGCCTCCACGTCGTCGACTGGGGTTACGACCGGGTGCGAGGTGGGCCACTGGTCCTGGCGGCGGGCGTGCTGGGTGTAGCTGGTGACGAAGAGCAGCCAGCTGTCGCGGATCCGGGTGGCGCGGTCCTGGGACATGGCCGCCATCAGGGTGGCGAAGCTCTCGTTGAGCCAGATGTCGTCCCACCAGCGCATGGTCACCAGGTCGCCGAACCACATGTGGGCCATCTCGTGCAGGATCACCTCGGCCCGGTAGGAGCGCCACCGGGGGGTGGGACGGCCGCGCCAGATGAGTGAGTCGGTGATGGTGACGCAGCCCGGCGACTCCATGGCCCCGCTCACCTTCTCCGGGACGAACACCTGGTCGTATTTGCTGAAGGGGTAGGGGATGCCGAAGGCCCGCCCGTAGTAGTCCAGCCCCTGCTGGGTGAGCTCGAAGATCTCGTCGGGGTCGAGGAAGCGGGCCAGGGAGCGCGGGCAGTAGAGGCTGAGCGGGATCCGCCCCGCCTTGGCCTGCACCCGGTGGAAGGGCCCGGCGGCGATGCCCAGGGTGTAGACCGAGAGCGGCATGGTGGTCGGGAAGTTCCACCAGCGGGAGCCGTCCTGCGCCTCCTCAGGCTCGCCCTCGTCGACGAAGACCACGACCCATTCCTGTGGCGCCCGCACCCGCAGCGCGTAGGTGCCCTTGAGGTCCGGCTGGTCGAAGCAGGGGAAGGAGAGCCGGGCCTCGACCGGCTGGTATTCCGAGTAGATGTAGGTGGACTCGTCGGCGTGGTCGACGGCCAGGTGCATCCCCAGGCCGTCGCGCTCGAACCGGGACTCCCCGAAGGCGACCAGCCGGTTGCGGGGCAGAAGCTGACTCAGGGCGAGGCGCTCGCCGCGGACGTCGGAGAGGGGCAGCCGGGCGCCGTTCCACTCCAACCCCTGAAGGTGGCTCACCGCCGTGTCCAGGAAGGTCTCGCCCCCGGGTCGACGGCCTTCGAACTCCAGCTCTACCCGGAAGCCGAAGACCTCTCGGCCCCGGGTGAAGTCCAGCTCCAGGCGGTAGCTGCAGGTCCCCACCTGGCCGGCCCGCTCCTGCGCCTCGGCGCGCGAAAGCGGGCGGCTCGGCTCGGGCATTCGGCGCAGTCTAGCGGGCGGTGCGCAGCGCGGCCGGGTCGGGGAGTTCGAAGGTCACGTCGGCGACCGCCACGTCGGAGCGGCTCACCAGCGCCGCCTTGATGTGGAAGGCGCGGTGGTTGTGCAGCAGCTGGTTCCACCAGTGCCTGGTGATGAGCTCGGGGAGGACCACGATGCAGCGGTCCCCCTGGTGCTTGTCCAGGTACCCGGTGATGTAGCGCAAAGCCGGCTGGACCACCGTCCGGTAGGGGGAGATCAGGATCACCAGCTGAGGCAGTGGCAGGGCTGGGTCCTGGCCCAGGCGCTCCGTCACCCAGCCCTTCCAGTTGCGGTC
>JBOHUK010000134.1:0-9144 GCA_050734395.1 Candidatus Dormibacteria bacterium | reverse complement strand
CTACGACCTGTGCATCTGCGTCCACGCCGAGCAGAACGCGGTGCTGGCGGCCGCCCGCTTCGGCCAGTCCACCCTCGGAGCCAGCCTCTACACCACCCTGCGACCTTGCTTCGGCTGCCTGAAGGAGGCGCTGCAGGCGGGCTTGGTGGCGATCCACTACCTCGAGGACTGGGAGCCGGCGCCCGCGGAGGACGAGCCGGCCCTGGCGGCGCAGTACGCGTCGCTGCGCTCCCGCTTCCAGGTCTTTGCGCAGGCGGAGATCAGCGATCACCGGCTGGCTTGGCTCCTGGCCCAGGAGCGCCTGGGGGCGGAGGCGTGAGCCAGGACGACCGCTGCGAGGCGCCTCAGGTAGAGGGCCGTTGGGGGGTGGGTCTGCTGACGGTCAGCGACCAGGGGGCGGCCGGCGCCCGGGTGGACAGCAGCGGCGCCTGGCTCGCCGAGCGGCTGACGCAGCTCCCGGCGGAGCTGGTCGCCCGCGGGCTGCTGCCCGACGAGCCGGAGCAGGTCTCCGCCTGGCTGCGGCGGACGATCGCCGAGCTCCAGCCCGCGCTCCTGGTGTGCACCGGCGGCACCGGGCTGCACCCCCGCGACCGCTCCCCGGAGGCGGTGCTGGAAGTCGGGGACTACGCGGTCCCCGGCTTCGGCGAGGCGATGCGGGCGGCAGGGCTCAAGCACACCCCCCACGCCATGCTGTCGCGCCAGGTGGCGGTGGTTGCCGGCAGCACCTTGATCCTGGCGCTGCCGGGGGCGCTGAAGGCCGTGCAAGAGAGCCTGGAGGCGGTTTGGCCGGCGCTCCCCCACGCCCTGGAGATGGTGGCCGGCCTCCCTCAGGCGAGCACCCCCGAGCACCACGGACGGGCGGTTGCCGGAAGCTGACGCTCCCGAGCCACGGCCTTCGCCGCCCAGGCGGCGCGCTGTCATCTTCGACCTCTTCGGCACCCTGGTTGCTGGTTGGGGCCAGGCGACCTCGGCCCGTAAGGCGGGTGAGCTGGCGACGGTGCTCGGTGTTCCCCGGGCAGAGTTCCAGCAGGTCCTAAGCGCCACCTACGACCGGCGTGCTCGCGGCCAGCTGGGCGCCCCGCGGCAGATGCTGGAGGAGTTGTGCCGGCTGATCGGGTGCGAGCCCGCCCGGGATGCCCTGGAACGCGCCGCGAGGCTGCGGGTGGCCCAGTTCCGGGAGGTTCTGGAGCGCCCGCGCCCCGGGGTGGAGCAGCTATTCCAAGGCCTGCAGGGGAAGGGGGTCGCCATCGGCCTGCTGAGTGACTGCTCAGGTGAGACCCCGCTCGTCTGGCCCGACCTCGCCTGGGGCCGCCCGGTGCGTGGCCCCGTCTTCTCCTTCGTGGAGCACGAGCGCAAGCCGGCGCCGCGTTTGTACCGGCTCGCCGCCTCCCGGCTCGGTGTCCCGCCCTCAGAGTGCCTCTTCGTCGGGGACGGGGGCAGCCAGGAGCTGACCGGAGCCCTGGCGGTGGGCATGGAGGCCTGGCAGCTGCTCGCGCCCCGCTCCGATGGGGAGTCCCACCTCCAGTACGACCCCGATCCCTCCTGGGAGGGGCGCCGGATCACGGACCTGCGCCAGGTGCTCGAGGGCCTCGCAGGCTGAGCTGCCGGCAGGGGTCGCTATCCTCAGGTGGGGCCAGCTGCTGCCCATGGAGGGCTCGTTGAGCGAAGGCGCGGCGCAAAAGCGGACGGTGACCCTGATCCCGGGCGACGGGATCGGGCCCGAAGTGGTGGCCGCTACCCGGGCGGTGATCGAGGCTACCGGGGTTCCCATCGAGTGGGAGGAGCAGGAGGCCGGCGCCGCCGTCTTCCGGCGGGGCCTGCCGTCAGGCGTACCGCCCGACACCATCGAGTCGATCCGCCGCACCGGGGTCGCCCTCAAAGGCCCGCTGGAGACGCCGGTCGGGTTCGGCGAGAAGAGCGCCAACGTCACCCTGCGCAAGCTCTTCGAGACCTACGCCAACATCCGCCCGGTGCGCGAGCTCCCCGGGGTGATCACCCCCTACCGCGGACGGGAGATCGACCTTGTCGTGGTGCGCGAGAACGTAGAGGATCTCTACGCCGGCATCGAGTACATGCAGACGCCGGGCGTCGCCGAGTGCCTCAAGTTGGTGTCGCGCAAGGGATGCGAGAAAATCGTGCGCCTGGCCTTCGAATTTGCGCGCTCAGAGGGTCGCACGACGGTTCACTGCGCCACCAAGTCCAACATCATGAAGCTGACCGAGGGGCTGCTGCAGCGGACCTTCGAGGACGTCGCACCGGAGTACCCCGACATCGAGGCGCTGCACATCATCATCGACAACTGCGCCCACCAACTGGTCAAGCGTCCTGAGCAGTTCGATGTGATCGTCACCACCAACATGAACGGCGACATCATCAGCGACCTCAGCTCGGCACTCGTTGGCGGCCTGGGGTTCGCCCCATCGGCCAACATCGGCAATGACGTGGCCATCTTCGAGGCGGTGCACGGTTCCGCCCCGAAATACGCGGGAAAGAACGTCATCAACCCCACGGCGCTGATCCTCACCGGGGCGATGATGTTGCGCCACCTCGACGAGCTGCAGGCGGCCGAGGCGGTGGAGCACGCGGTGCTGGTGACGCTGGAGTCCGGGGTGCGCACCCGGGACATCGCCGGCGACGAGGGAGCGGCCAGCACGACCGCCTACACCGAGGCGATCATCTCCCACCTGGGGGAGCGCTCCGCCAACTGGCGGGTGCGGGACCGCCGCCCGCTGCGGCTCCCGCCCGTGTCCCGGGAGGCCGCGGTTGTGCATCCCTCCCGGCGGCGGGAGATCGGCGTTGATCTCTTCATCGAGTCCGAGCTCGAGCGGGAGGTGCTCGGGCACAGCCTGGAGCGCGCCGCGGTGGGAACCGCCCTGGAGCTCAAGACCATCAGCAACCGCGGCACCCAGGTCTATCCGGCGGCCGCCGGGGCGATCACCGACTGCATCGACCACTGGCCCTGCCGCTTCATGATCCGCGAAACGGATGGCGACCTCGCCGACCGCGACCTGATCGCCCTGCTGCAGCGCGTTTCCGAGGAGCACCGCTGGGTGCACCTGGAGCGGCTGCCCGAGTTCGACGGCGTGCGCGGCTTCACCAAGGCCCAAGGCGAGGACTGAGCGCAGCAGCTTTGCCCTCAGGCGCGGGAGCGGGCCACCTCCAGCACCTCGGCGGCGTGCCCCCGGGGAGTGACCCCCTCCCATACGCGGGCCACCTTCCCCCCACCATCGACGAGGAAGGTGGTACGGCTGACCCCCATGTAAGCGCGGCCCATGTAGCGCCGCTCGCCCCAGACGCCGAAGGCCTCGGCGACGCCGTGGTCAGGGTCCGCCAGCAGGGGCAGATCGGGGGCGTCGCAGGCGGCGGCGAACTTGGTCTTGGCCTTGACCCCCCCGACCGAGCACCCGAAAACACTCACCCCCAGCTCCTTGAACTTGGAAAGCAGCACCCCAAACTCACGGGTCTCGATGGTGCAGCCCTCGGTCATGTCCTTGGGGTAGAAGTAGAGCACCCAGCGTTTACCCAGCAGCTCCTTGCTGGAAACGCTCCCGCCCGCCCCAGACTCCGCCGTGAACGCCGGAGCCGGATCGCCTTCGACTAGCGGCATCGCGCAGCCCTCCTTCGCACCACCGACCAGTATGCCCGCGCCCGCAGCCCCGTCGGCGAGGGTGCGGTGCCCGGCGGCTGCTCCCCGTCTGCGTCTCGCCGTCTTTCCCAGCTCACCCCAGCAGGTGCCGGGCCTGGAGGGCGACGCTGAGCAGGACGCGGTTCTCCGCGTCCTGCATTGAGACTCCCAGGAGCTGCTCCAGGCGTTCCAGGCGATACGCCAACGTGTTGATGTGCACCCCCAGCTGGCGGGCCGCCGCCCGCTGATTCCAGCGCTCGGCCACCAGGGTCTCCAGGCTGGGCAGCAAGGGGGTGCGGTGACGGCGCGAGTAAGCAAGCACGGGACCCAGCGTCTCCTCGACGAAACGCCGGAGCACCTCCGGGTCCCGGACCTCGAGCAGGAGCCGGGCGGCCCCCAAGGAGCGGTAGGAGACGAACTGGCCCCTCCCGCCACCCCGCCGGGCCAACCGGAGCGCCTGCCGAGCCTCCTCATGGGCGCGAGGGAGCTCGCCGGACCCACGCGCCAGATTGCCCAGCCCGAGGGACACGCTGAGTCCGCCCAACCCCCGGGCCAACTGCAGGATGGACTGGGCGAAGTCTTCGAGGCGCGCCGTCAGCGGCTCCGCCGGCTCACCCTCGCCGCCCACCCCGGGCTCCCGGGCCGGCACCACCAGCACCGCCCCCGCCGCCCGTGCCACCGTGAGCGCCCCTGGGAAGCGGCGCCGAGTCAGCTCGCCGAGGTCCCGCTGCAGGCGCTCCTGGATGGGGTTGGACTGCAGCTGGGCGAGGGCGCGCTCGTCGTCGGGCTCGAGCACCATCACGAAGGCGGCCTCGGGGATGCGGAAGCCGAGGCGCTCCGCCCGGCGGGCCAGCCGGGCCACGTCCTCGCGGCTCTCGCCGGCGCTGAGCAGGCCGTCCAGAAGGTCTCCTCGCAGGCGGCGCTCCACCTCCGCCTCGGCCCGCTCTTTGAGCAACTCCAACGCCACGACGGTGGCGCCGTACTGGAGTGCCCGCAGGGTCGAGGGGACCGCCTCGCTGAGCCGGCCCTCCGCCGCCAGCACCGCGACCAGCTCCGGCCCGGCGCGCACCGGCACCACCACCAGCTCGACCCCGGCCCGCCCCTGCCGGACCGCGACCGGGTCCAGCTGGGAGGCCTCGACCAAGGCCGAGGGGACGCTCAGACGGCGGAGCGCCAGCGCCCCGTTGGCGCCCTGCTGGAGCCGGAAGCCCAGCGGGTCGAAGAGGCCGACCTCGGTTTCCGCCAGGCTGGCGATCGCCTCCAGGATCTTGCCCAGGCCCGCGCCGGACAGCGCGAGGTTGGTGAAGCGCTCGTGGACGGTCTGGGCCAGCCGGATCTCCTCCAGCTGCTGCTGGAGGCGGTGCTGGAGCTCACTGCGCTCCAATACCCCGGCCAGCGACCCCGCGATGGCGGAGAGGAAGGCGAGCTCATCGGCGCGGAAGTCGCGCCGCGCCACCGTCTGTACGTTGAGCACCCCCACGATTCGTTGGCCCGCCTCGATCGGAACCGAGAGCATCGAGGTGAAGCGCTCCTCGTCCACCCCCTCCACCCACTTGAAACGGCCATCCTGGGCCACCTCGGGGACCGACAGCGGCTGGCGGGTCGACGCCACCTGCCCGGTGATCCCCTCGCCCATGGCCATCACCACCCGGCCCACGGCCTGCTGGTTGAGGCCGTTGGTGGCGGTCAGCACCAGCCCTCCTTTGGACTCGTCCCGGAGGTAGAGGGCGCAGACATCCGCCTCCATCGCGCCGGTGGTCTCGCGGATGATCAGCGCGAGCAGTTGGTCCCGCTCCATGGTCGAGGCGGCGGCTCGAGAGAGCTGCTGCAGGTAGAGCAGTTCGCGGAGTTCGCGCTCGCGAGCCAGCGGGGCCGCCCTCTGCGGGGTCATGCCCTGCTGACCGGGGACTCCCTTCGCTGTGGGCGCCGGCGCGCCCCCGAGCGGCCTCCCTCCTTGCGGACCAGCCCCACCCCCTCGATCTCCGCCCAGGGATCCACGCTCTTGATCATGTCGATCACGGTGAGACCGGCCACGGCCACCGCCGTGAGCGCCTCCATCTCCACCCCGGTGGGGCCCTGGCAGCGCACCGTCGCCTCCAGCTCGATGCGGTGCGGTCGGGCCGCCAGCCGGGCCTCGACCGCCACGTGGGTGAGGCTCAGCGGATGGCAGAGCGGCACCAGTTCGGGCGTGCGCTTGGCGGCCATGATCCCGGCCAGCCGCGCCACCTCGAGCACGTCACCCTTGCTGAGAGCCTGGTCCCGCACCGCCCGGTGGGCGGCGGCGCTGACCCGCACCCGCGCCCGGGCGGTGGCGCTGCGCCGGGTCGGGGGCCGGTCCCCCACATCGACCATCCGGGCGTCCCCCCCCGGGCCGACGTGGCTGAGCTCAGCCCGGGCACGGGGCCGCTCGGCCGCCTTCAATGCTGTGCCTGGCAGGCGGTGGCGCCGGCCGCCGGGTGGCCCTGCCCGTAGGTGACCCCCACGGTGAGGTCATTGGGCCGGGCGGCGGAGCAGGCGAAGGCCAGGGTCCGGCCACCCCCCACCAGGGGCAGCTCCAGGGACGGATGGAAGCCGCGGGCCAGCAGCTGGGGAATGGCGGACGGCAGCCCCAGCTGCCCGATGGAGAGCCCGGTGAAGTCGAGACGCACCGTGCTCCCGCCCTGGCCGTGCAGGGCCACCGGGCCGCCGATCACCAGGTCGTGGTTGAGGATGCTGGTGGTCCCGCTGACCACCAGGCGCCCTTTCAAGACGTGGACTTCCAGGTTGGACAGGCCGTCGTAGGCGACCAGGCTCTCCCGCAGCAGTCCGGTCGCCTCGGCGTCGGTGAGGTGAACCAGCGCCACCGGCTCACCGGCCGCCAGGGCGGTGGCCACTGCCTGTGCCTCCTTCAGCTGGAGCGAGGCCGGCGCGGCCGGCTGCACCGGAGCCAGGTTGGGCGGCGTCGTGAGCAGGTGGACCGCCCAAGCTCCCAGCGCCAGCACCACCACGACCGGCAGCAGGCAGCCGAGGAGGTTGAGCAGGCAGCCGCGGCGGATCATCCCCAGCGCACCCCCGAACCGGTCCGCCAGGCCTCCAGTGCCTGCCGGTGCGATGAGAAGACCAACTCCGGCAGCCGCTCCGGGTCGAACCAGCCCACCTCCAGCGCCTCCGGCGAAGTGCTGGCCTCGCCCGACGTCAAGCGGCCGCTGAAGGCGAGCACCACCAGTGGCCCCGCCTCGCTGCGGACGTGGAACGCCCCCTCCAGCCGCTCCACCGCGGCCTCGCAGCCGGTCTCCTCGCGGCACTCCCGCCGCGCCCACGGCCGGGTCCTCATCGCCGTCGACGTAGCCCCCCGGGAACGCCCAGCCGCCGAGCCCGGGGTCGATCCCGCGGCGCAGCGCCAGGAGCCGTCCGCCGCCGTCGGTGGCAATCAGCGCCGTCGCCACTTGGGGACCGTCGAAGGCGACGAAGTCGCAGCCGGCGCAGCGCGGGCGGAGCCGGCCCTCGATCTCCTCCCGCTCCAGTCGGGACCCGCAGACAGGGCAGAAGTTGAAGGTCACCCTCAAGGCAACTGACCACGTGTTCTCATGCCCGGATCGTCCGCCGGGAGCCCACCCCGGGTCCCACCACTCCAATGCTCCTCATCCCCCGAACGCGCTCGGGTGCCCAGATGATACGGCCCAGTTCGGGCTCACCTCGGGGGCAGGCGCCGCAGGTGGTCGCGGTTCCAGTCGATCGGGTCGTCGAGCGACTCGGTCCCGCGCGCGATCACCGAGCCGCCAAAGCGCTGGCGCAGCCGGTCGAGGGCGAGGTCCAGCTGCTGGGAGCGCTCCGAGTGCCCGGCAAATAGCTCCAGCTGGTGCTCGTCGGCCAGGTTCTCCGCGCCCACCCCGAGGAGGCGTACCGCCCGGCCCGGCGGCCAGTTGGCGCGGAACAGCTCCCGGGCCGCCAGCTCGAGGTCCAGGTCGGCGTTGCTGGCCTGCGGCAGGCGGTGGCGCCGAATGACGGTTTCGAAGTTGGCGAAGCGAATCTTCACGCTCACCGCGCCCGCGCTCAGGGCCGAGGCGCGAAGGCGTTTCCCCACCCCTGCGGACAGGGCTCGAAGCCGGGCCTCCAGGCGCTCTTGCGAGGTCAGATCCTGGAAGTAGGTCTCCTCGCGGCTCACCGACTTGGGCATGCCCGGGAGAGTCACCGGGGATGGGTCCACCCCGGCCGCCCGCAGCTGCAGCGCCTGCGCGCCCGGTCCGAGCGCCTCCGCCAGCGAGTCCCCGGCCGCCACCAGCTGGCCCAAGGTGGAGATCCCCAGCAGGTGAAGCTTGGCCTGGGTCTTCGGGCCGAGCCCGGGCAGGCGCGCCACCGGCAGGGGCGCTAGGAAAACCGCCTCCTCGCCGTCGGCCACGACCACCAACCCCTGCGGCTTGCGCAGGTCCGAAGCCACCTTGGCCACCGTCTTGTTGCCGGCGACTCCCACTGACGCCGGGAGGCCGAGCTCGTCGAGCAGCCGGCGCTGCAGCTCGGCGGCGATCGCGGCTGCCTCGCCGTGGAGGTGGTGGGAGCCGGTCACGTCGAGGTACGCCTCGTCCAGGGACCCCGGCTCGAGCAGCGGGGTGTATTCGCCCAAGATCGTGAACACTCGCTCCGACATCGATGCGTAGTGGCCGATGTCCACGGGCAGCACCACCAGCTCGCTACACAGGCGAAGGGCCTGCGCGAGTGGCTGGGCCGAACGCACTCCGTGGGGGCGGGCCTCGTAGGAGGCGGCCGCGACGACACCGCGCCCGGGCTGCCGGCGCTCGCCCGGGTGCGACTCGGCGCCTCCGCCGACAGCCACAGGCAGCCCCCGTAACTCCGGTCGGCGCAGCAACTCGCAGGCGACGAAGAAGGCGTCCAGGTCCAGGTGGAGGATGGCGCGGTGGGTGGCCACCGTCCCGTCAGCCGGGCGCCCGGAAGCTCCGCTCCGCGCGCCCCGAAATGCCACCGCGGATCAGCACCTGTTGCGACGGCCGGTTCCGGGCCGCGGCCTCCCGCCGGCTCGACTCCCAAAGCTGGCTTAGGCCCACGGGACCAGTCTAAGAACTGCCCAAACCGCCACCCGGGCGCGGGTCAGGTGAGCAGCCGTGGCAGCTCCGCCCACTCCGCCAGCACCGTGGTTGCAGCGTCGCGGCTGCTTCCCCCGGGTGCAAGGATGGGCGTCAGACCGGCGCGGCGCGCTCCCAAGATGTCCGCCTCCCAGTCGTCGCCGACGAACCAGACTTCCCGGGCGGGGAGTTCGAGCCGGACGAGCAGTTCCCTGAAGACTCGCTCCGACGGCTTGCGCCAGCCGATCTCGCTGGTGAACAGCGTGGCGTCGAAGAACCGGGCAAGACCGAGCCGCACCAGTTGCTCGCGCATCAGGTCCGGTGGGTAGAGGGCGTTGGAGCAAAGTCCCAGGCGCAGTCCCTGCCGGCTCAGCTCCTCCAGCACCTCGACGGCCTCTGGATCGGGGTGCACACCCCCCTCGGCCCACGCGCGCTGGGTGGCGACTAGCCCCGCCCGCACCA
>JBOHUK010000133.1:0-25788 GCA_050734395.1 Candidatus Dormibacteria bacterium | reverse complement strand
CCGGGCGCGCAGCCCAACTCGGCGCCTCGGGGCCTTGCCCGGCGCCCCCTCTCGCGGGTGGTGGTCGTCGTCACAGACGCAGTAGCGATGGAGGCCGACCGACCCCAGCCCGCACATGAGGAGTGGGTCGATGACGGTCAGCAGAAGAGGGCTGGGGAAGACAAGCGCAGCTGGCGTGCGGGCGGCGGCGGCCAGCCGGTTGGCCGCGGCTCAGACGCTGAAGAGGAAGTGCACCACGTCGCCATCGCGGACCAGGTAGTCGCGGCCCTCCAGACGCCGCTGGCCCCGGTCGCGGACCCCGGCGTAGCCCCCGGCCTCGACCAGCTCCTCCCAGTCGCAGACCTCGGCTCTGATGAACCCCTTGGCGAAGTCGGTGTGGATGACGCCGGCAGCGTCGCGGGCGGTGGCGCCGCGCGCGACCGTCCAGGCGCGAACCTCCTTCTCCCCCGCCGTGAAGAAGGTCTGCAGACCGAGGGCCGCATAGCCGGCGTGGGTGAGGCGCCCCAGGCCCGACTCGGTCAGGCCTAGGCTGCTCAGGAACTCGGCAGCCTCGGCCTGGTCGAGCTCGCTCAGCTCGGCCTCCAGCCGGGCTGACACCAGCACCAGCTCCGTGCCTTCACGGGCTGCCCGGGAGGCAACCGCGGCCAGTGGTCCCTCCGGCGGCGGTCCGCCCAGCGCCGACTCGCTGATGTTGGCCACATAGACGACCGGTTTGGCAGTGAGCAGCTGCGCCTCCCGGACGCCCACCTGCTCCTCGGGGCTCAGCGCCACGCTCCGGGCCGGCAGGCCCTCATCCAGCGCCTGGCGCACCCGACGCAGGCCCTGCAGCTCCGCCTGTTGCGCCCGGTCGGCAGCCCCGGCGCGGGCGGTGCGGCCGACCTTGTCGAGGCGCCGGTCGAGGGTGGCGATGTCGGCGAGCGCGAGTTCCAAGTCGAGGATCTCCAGGTCGCGGAGGGGGTCCACTGCCCCCTCCACATGGCCGACACCACCGGCCTCGAAGGCACGCAGCACGACGGCCACGGCGTCGGCGGCGCGGATGTGACTGAGGAACTGGTTCCCTAGGCCCTCACCCCGGTGGGCGCCACGCACCAGCCCGGCGATGTCCGTGAAGGTGACCGTCGCCGGGATCACCCGGGGCGGGGAGAAGACCTGGGCGAGCCGGTGGAGCCGCTCGTCCGGGACCGGCACCACCCCGGTGTTGGGCTCGATGGTGGTGAAGGGGAAGTCGCCCACCGCCGCCCGTGCCCGGGTGAGGGCGTTGAAGAGGGTGGACTTGCCGGCGTTGGGCAGGCCGACGATGCCCACTGCCAGGGTCACAGACTCACCTCAACCAGCGTCGGGCTGATCAAGTCCGAGGCGGCGGACCACCTCGGCCAGGCCACCCCCGCCGGGCCCGGGAACCACCAGGTCGGCTATGGCCCGCAGCTCGGGGGCGGCCGACTCCACTGCCACCTTGACCCCGGCCGCCTCCAGCAGGGGCAGGTCGTTGGGGGCATCTCCCACGGCGACCGTCTCCCCGGGGTCCACGCCGAGATGGCGGCAGAGCCATCTCAACGCCCGGCCCTTGTCAACCCCGGGAGCGGTGATCTCGCAGAAGCCCACCACCGAGCGGGTCACCACCGCCCGCCCCCGGAGCTGGTGGCGGAGCTCGTCAAGCGCCTGCGTGAAACGATCCAGGCGGGCGCTGACCACGGTCAACTTGGTGCTGCCGCGGCTCAGCCGCTGCTCCAGACTCGGGTGCCGCGCCACCTCGGCCTCCACCTGGGCGATCCCGGTGTAGAAACGGACGTCGTCGTTGATCTCGTCGACATAGAGCTGGTCGTCCTGGTAGACGTTGAGGGTGTAGCCATGGCGGCGGCAAAGCCGCAGCACCTCCAGGCTCAGGCCCGGAGGCACATCCTGGCGGTGGAGTACGCGAGGCCGATGGTGCGCCCCCGCGTCCGGGTCCGCATCCGGAAGCTCCTGGATCAGCGCCCCCTGATAGCAGACCAGCGGCAGCGTCGCCCGCAGTTCGAGCGCGTAGGGCAAAGCGGACCGGTACATCCGACCGCTCGCCACCCCCAGCCAGCGGCCGCTCCGGACGGCGTCGTGGGCGGCCTCGACGTCTCGCGGATCGAGGCGGAGGTCGCTACCCAGCAGGGTTCCGTCGAGATCGGAAATCAGCAGCCGCGGGGTCAACGGGCTGCGGCTAGCTCTGGGTTAGCCCAGGCGAGCGGGGGCCGCCCGCTCAGCACCTCCAGGATGTTGCGGGCTGCCAGCTCGCCCATCGCCGCCCGGGTCTCTTCTGTGGCGCTGCCGAGATGGGGAAGGAGCACGGCGGTCGGGCAGTCAGCCAGCCCGGGGGCCATGGCGGGCTCCTGCTCGTAGACGTCGAGGCCCGCCCCGGCGATCTGCCCGGTTCGCAGCGCCTCTACCAGGGCGGCCTCGTCCACCACCGGACCGCGCGAGGTGTTCACCAAGATCGCCGAGGACTTCATGGCCGTCATCTCACTCCGGCCCATCAGATGGTGAGTGGCATCCGTCAGCGGTACGTGGCAAGAGATGAAGTCGGACTCCTGCAGGAGCTGCGGCAGAGAGCAGGCTTCCACCTCTACCCCGGGCAGCGGGCCTACCCCCACCGGGTCGTGGGCCAGGATCCGCATCGAGAAGCCGCCCGCCGCCCGACGGGCAACGGCCTGGCCGATGCGCCCGAAGCCGAGAAGGCCGAGGGTCTTGCCGCTGACGTCCCGGCCCAGCAGGTAGTCGGGTGACCAGCCCGGATAGCGGCCCTGGCGCATCTCCGCATCTCCCTCCACCACCCGCCTGGCGACCGACAGGATCAGGGTCATGGCCAGATCGGCGGTCGAGGCGGTGAGCACATCCGGCGTGTGGCCGACGTAGACCCCGCGCCGGGTGCAGGCCGCGAGGTCAACGTTGTCGAGCCCGACCGCGTAGTTGGAGACCACCTGCAGCTGAGGGCCGGCTGCCTCAAGCGCCTGGTCGTCGATGCGGTCGCGGAGCTGGGGCAAAAGGCCGTCGGCCCCGGCAATCGCCTGCTGGTAGCGGTCCGCCGGGAGGATCTCCCCCAGGATCTGCACCTCGCTCACCTCGCGCAACAGGTCCTGGGCGCGGCCGGGCACGGGAAGGGTCATGACGATCCGGGGCACGATGGCGGCATTGTCCCCCAATCACCGCGCTGAACCCGAGCGGCGATCGGGCGGAAATTGGGGACACCGGCGAGTTCGGGTATATTGGAGTCGTTGCCAATTCGTTCTAGGCGTCCTTTCCGGCCCGCCCACCGCCTCGCCCCCTCGGCTCCCGATCTGGTAGTCCAGCCGGACCCGACTCCAACCGTCAGCTTCTCCGAGCTCGGGCTCTCGGCGCCGATGCTTCAGACCCTCACTGCGGTCGGGTACACGGCGCCCACCGCGATCCAGGCCCTGGCACTGCCGGTGGCCCTGGAGGGGAAGGACTTGATCGGTCAGGCCCGCACGGGTTCGGGCAAGACCGCCGCCTTCGCGGTGCCGATCCTGGAACGGCTGAGCGCCTCGGACCGGGAGGTGCAGGCTCTGGTTCTCTGCCCCACCCGAGAGCTGGCGGCCCAAGTCACTGCCGAGTTCACCCGGCTAGCCCAGCGCCACCAAACGGAAGTCCTGGCCGTGGTCGGTGGCGACCCCATCGGCCGCCAGTTGGACGGTCTCAAGCGCCACCCGGCGGTGGTGGTGGGGACCCCGGGGCGGATCCTCGATCACCTCCAGCGTCGCACGCTGTCACTGCGCGCGATCCGCTTCGCAGTCCTCGATGAGGCGGACCGGATGCTGGACATGGGCTTCGCCCCCGACGTCGAGCGCATCCTCTCCCAGACCTCCCGGCAGCGGCAGACCATGCTCTTCTCGGCCACCGTGCCCGGCTGGGTGCACCGACTGGCCGCCCGCCACATGCGCGAACCGTCCACCGTCTCGGTCAGCGGGCGCACCGAACTCGTGCCCACGGTCCGGCAGTGGTGTATCGAGTGCTCTTGGTCCGAGAAGCTGGAGGCGCTGGCGATGCTCCTCGACAGCCCGCTGGTCACCCTGGGGCTGATCTTCACCAACACCAAACGCCACGCCGACCACCTGCACGCCGCCCTGCTCGGGCGGGGCTACGACGTCACCGTGATCCATGGAGACCTCTCCCAGCGAGAGCGCGACCAGGCACTGGACCGGTTCCGCGGCTCGCGGGTCCGCTTCCTGATCGCGACCGACGTGGCCGCCCGAGGTATTGACATCGACGACATCAGCCACGTGATCAATTACGACGTGCCCGCCACCCCCGAGGACTACGTTCATCGCGTGGGCCGGACCGCCCGGGCGGGACGGGACGGAGTCGCCCTGACCCTGATCACCCCCATCGAGATCCTCAAGATCCGGGACATCGAGCGCCACACCAAGCGGCCGATCGAGCACCACAACCTGGAGGACCTCCGCCAGCTGGCGGGATCCGCGGCCGCCCTGGTCGGCTGAGCCGACGAACCAACCTGCAATTGCGTAGCGCACTATTGCCATGGGCTATACTGCGCTGCGCACTATGGCAAACCGCTCCTGGCGTCGACCCCGCCACACGCTGATCGCGCTTGGCGTGCTGGGGCTGCTCTGTGAGTGTCCGCTTCACCCCTACCAGATGCAGCGCCGCTTCCAGGAGAGGCACAAGGACTTCGCCAAAGGCCAGCCACGGGCCCTCTACCACGCGGTCGACCGGCTGGCGGAGGCGGGTCTGATCGAGCCCGTGGAGACGGTCCGGGAGGGGCACCGCCCCGAGAGAACCGTCTACCAAATCACCGCGTCGGGCCGTGAGGAGTGCCGTATGTGGCTGCTGGACCTGCTCGCCACCCCCCAGGTGGAGTCGCCAATCTTCTCGGCCACGGTGGGCATGATCGGCTACCTGGCCAAGGCCGAGGTCGTCGCCGCCCTTCAGAGCCGCCAGGCCAGCCTGCAAGGTCTGATCGCGCGCATCGACACCGTGCTACAGGCGCTGCAGCGCAGCTTCGGGCTGCCCCGGCTGTTCCTGATCGAGCGTGAGTACGAGCGCAGCCTCTGGCAGGCGGAGCTCACCTGGGTAGGCGAGCTGATCACGGCGCTGAAAGCCGGGGAGCTCAAGGTGGACCGGCGCTGGCTAGAGGCGGTGGCCACCGCCGGCGAGCGTTCCGAGAGCCTGGTGGGCGAGTGGTTCCACCCCCTGAGCGGTTATGAGGCGGAGGGCGATCGCCCCGCCCGCCCGGGTCGCCCCCAGAGCGCGCCGGCATGAGCGCCGCGGACGCCGCCGGGTCGGGGCTGGCCATCGAAACCCACGGGCTTCGGCGCGTGTTCAAGGCCCGCAAGTCGGTGGTGGAGGCGGTCGCCGGGGTGGACCTGGAGGTGCGCAAGGGCGAAATCTTCGGTTTCCTAGGCCCGAACGGGGCAGGCAAGACGACCACCCTGCGGATGCTCTCCACCCTGCTGCCTCCCACCTCGGGCAGGGCCCGAGTCGCCGGCCACGACCTGTTACGCGAACCCCAGGCGGTACGGCAGCGCATCGGTTACGTCGGCCAGGCCGGGGGCAACGACCCCGCTATCAGCGGCAGGCGGGAGCTGGTCTTCGAGGCCCGTCTCTACGGCATGGGCGTGGCCGAGGCCCGCGCCCGGGCCGAAATCCTGCTGGAGGCGCTGGAGCTGCAGGCCTGCGCCGACCGGCCCACCAAGACCTACTCCGGCGGGCAGCGGCGGCGGTTGGACATGGGCGTCGGTCTGGTGCACCGCCCCGAGCTGCTCTTCTTGGACGAACCCACGACGGGGCTCGATCCTCAGAGCCGGGCCCGGATGTGGGAGGAGGTCCGCCGGCTGCACGAGAGCGGCACCACGGTCTTCCTCACCACCCACTATCTGGATGAGGCTGACGCCCTCTGCGACCGGGTGGCGATCATCGACCACGGGCGGATCGTGGTGGTGGGCACCCCGGACGAGCTGAAGCGCGCCGTCGCCGGTGACGTGGTCACCGTGGGCGTGGAGGGGCCGGCCGAGCCGGTTCTGGAACTGCTGCGCCAACAGCCCTTTGTGCGCGAGGCCTCTCTGGAGCGGGGGAGCATCCGGCTCTATGTCGACCGGGGTGAAACCGCCACCCCCGAGCTGATCCGCCTCCTCGACCGTCGGGGGCTGCAACTGACGGCGCTCACCCTGAGCCGCCCGAGCCTGGACGACGTCTTCCTGCGGCAGACCGGCCGCACCCTCCGCGAGTCGGAGGCGGCGTGAGGTGGGATTGCTGACCAAGGTCCTGCGCGACACCTGGCTGGTCTTCCTGCGCTACTTCGGGCTATTCATCCACAACCCCTCTTGGGTGGCGGTCGGGGTCATCCAGCCGGTGCTCTACCTGCTGCTATTCGCCCCCTTGCTCAAGGCGATCACGGCGGTGCCGGGATTCCCGCAGGGGGGCGCCTACAACGTGTTCGTGCCGGGTCTGCTGGTCCAGCTGGGCATCTTCGGCGCTTCCGGAGTGGGCTTCAACCTGATCGCCGAGCTGCGCTTCGGAACTGTCGAGCGGCTGCGCGTGACCCCAGTCAGCCGCCTCGCTCTGCTGCTGGGCCGGGCGCTGCGGGACGTGCTCACCCTCCTGGCCCAGGCGGTCATCCTGGTGCTGCTCTCGCTGCCCTTCGGGCTCAGCCTGCAGCCGGCGGGGATCCTGATCGCGCTGGGACTGGTGGTGCTGATCGGACTGTTCTTCGCCTCGCTCTCCTACGCCGTGGCACTGGTGCTCAAGGACGAGAACTCCTTCGCGCCCCTGCTGTTCACCGCCAACCTGCCGCTGCTGCTGCTCTCCGGGGTGCTGCTCCCGATCAGCCTGGCCCCGGCCTGGCTGCGGGACGTCGCCAACCTCAACCCCTTCTCCCACGTGGTCGCCGCCAACCGCGCCGCCTTCCTCGACCACCTGGGCAACCCCGTCGTGGTCCAGGGCGCGGTGATCATGGTGGTGCTGGCGGTGCTGGCAGTGGCCTGGGCGGCGCGCTCGTTCAACCGCGCCATCGCCTGAGACCCGGACGGCCTAGCTGGGCGGGATGCGCTCGAAGCCCTGGGGGCTGGGACCGCGCCAGCCATCCGGCTGCAGGATTCGGGCCAGCATCTCCACCCCGTCGACGACCCGCGGCCCGGGGCGGTTGAAGTACCAGGACCCGTCCAGGGCATAGACCCGCCCCGTCTTCACCGCCGGTAGCCGCGACCAGCCTTTGAGCGCGCGCAGGCTGGGCGTCTGCTCGGCGGTCTCGGTGAGCCGCAGCCCGCAGGGCATGCTCAGGATCACCTCCGGCTGGGCCGCCACCAGCTCCTGGGGCTCGATGATCCGGGAGCGCGCTCCTGACTCGCCCAGGACGTCGATCCCACCCGCCCAATCCACCTGGTCCGGAACCCAGTGGCCGGCCACCATCAGCGGGTCCAGCCACTCCAGGCAGGCGACCCGGGGCCGTGGCCGCCCGGCAACCGCCCCCCGGACGGCGTCCAGGCGCGCCCAGAGGCCGCGCAGCAGCTCGGCGGCGCGCTCGCGGGTCCCAGTCACCTGGCCGAGGTCGGTGACGGTGCGCATCACCGAGTTGAGGTCGGTGGGCTCGAGTGAGATCACAGTGGGTTTCCCGGGGAGCAACTTGGCCGCCTCCAGCACCTCCGGATAGGCGACGGCGCAGACCTTGCAGAGCTCCTGGGTGATGATCAGGTCGGGGCGCGCCCGGGCCAACCCCTCCTGGTCGAGAACGTAGAGGCTGCTCCCCTGGTGCAGCGCCTCGCGCACGTGGCGGTCCACCTCGGCTGGCGACGCGCCGGCGGGCGCCCCGTGGGACCTGGTGAGGATGGGCTTGAAGCCCGCCTGGGGTGGGAAGTCGCATTCATGGGTGACCCCGACCAGGCTCGATCCCAGCCCCAGGGCGAAGCAGATCTCGGTCGCGCTGGGGAGGAGGGAAACGATGCGCACTCGGCTTCCGGCTACGCGCCGCTGGCCTCGCTCTCGGTGGGTTCGTCCACGAAGGCGGGGACAGCGGTCAGCGTCAGCACCGGAACCTCCTTGCGCTTGGCCCAGGATCCGACCCGGCTCTCGTGGGAGAAGACCACCACCTGCGAGGTCGAGGCCAGTTCCAAAAGGGTGTCCAGCAAGGCGGTCGCCCGATGGTCATCGGAGCTGACGCAAGGGTCGTCGAAGAAGAGGGGAATCGGCTCCTTGTCCGGGGAGAGGGCCCCAGCCAGCACCATACGCAGGCAGACGTAGATCTGCTCGCGGGTGCCCTGGGAGAGGTCGCTGACCGCCAGCTGGCGGCCCGATTCCCGGGGGGCGACGTGCATGGCGAGGTTGGAAGGGTCGACCCAGGCTCGGAGGTAGCGCTTGCCGGTGATCAGGGGCAGCCGCTGGCTCACCCCCTCGGCCAGAACCGGCGCCAGGTCGTTGTGGATCAGCCCCTCGGCGTGCTGCAGCTCGCCGATCGCCAGCTTGATCGCCTCCTCCGCACGGGTGAGGCGCTCCTCGTCCTGCTCGAGCTCGGCGACCCGCTCCTCCAGTTCCGCCACCTCGCCCAGCGCCGCCAGGCGCTGCGCCAGCCGCTCCGCCAGGGGCAGCAGCTCCGAGCGGATGCCCTCGGCGCGGGTTCGGGTCGCGTCGTACCCCTCGCGCAGCTGCCCCGAGGTCTGCCCGGCGCCCCGGCCCTCGGGCCCTTCGGGGAGCTGACCCAGCTCGGCGCGCAACTCCTCGGCGCGCCGGTTGAGCGCCTTGAGGTCCCGCCCCCCGAGGCGGTCAGCCCGGCGGGCCGCCAGCTCTGCCCGGGTGCGGGTGGCGTCGGTCGCCTGGTCAAGCTGCTTGAGCCTCGTGCCTAGCTCCTCGGCCACTTGGTCCGGGTCGACCCCGCTGATCCCCACGCGCTTGGCGCGGCTCAGCAGCTCGGCGCGAAAGCGCTGGGCCATCCCCTCCAGGGAGGACCGCTGCTGCTCGCTCGCCTGCACCTCCGGCAGCCCCTGGGCGAGCTGGCGCAGCCGGTCCGGGCCGCTGCCTCCCAGGCCGAGCTCGGCGAGCCGCTTGCCCGCCTGCCCCTGCTCGGCGAGGATCTTCTCGCGCTCGCCCAGGATGCGCTCCGTCTCGGGATCGCGCGCCCGGGCCGCCTGGCGCATTTGCGCGACCGAGGTCAGACCGCCGACCGCCAAAAGGCGGCGCAGCTGCCCCTGCAGGGCGAGGAAGACGGTCCCGGCGACCACGATCACCACCAGGCCGGCCACGACGTAGACGACGTTGGCCGAGCCCGAGGGGATCCTGATCAGCCCAATCCCCCGGAGGATCAACAGAACCCCCAGCACCCCCCCGGCCAGGGCCAGGAGGTTGGAGCCCCAGCGATACATGGCCACGCGCCGGTGGTCGAGGAGGTCCAGGCGCCCCATCTCGTCGGCGTGGGAGGGCACCTCGGGCGGCACCTGGTCCAGCGCCGAGATGAGGAAGTTGAGCTCCTGGGGGCTGGACTGCTGAGCCAGCCTCCCGAGCTCGGGAGCGGCCCCGGGGAGCTCGGCCGCTTTGGCCTCGGCCTGGCGCAGCTGCTGGGCCAGGCCGCGAGCGCCGGTGGCCGCCTCCCGCAGGGCGGTTGGGTCCTTGGGCAGCTTGGGCTCGGGCACCTCGGCCAGCTGCCGGTCCAGCTCGGCGATGGCGCCCAGGTCCTGGTCCAACTCGTCCAGCTCCGCGGTCTTCCAGGCCTGCTCTTTGCTCTGGACCTCGGCCTCCAGGGTCGCCAGCTCCCGCCCCAGCTCCGCCTGGCGGGCCATCTCCTGCGCCACCTCCTGGCGGCCGCTGAGCGCCAGGTCCCGCCTCTCGCGCGCCTCCTTCAGCTCCTGGGTGAGCTTGTCGAGCGGCTTCTGACGGGTGCGCTCGCCCCGGATGTGCTCCTGGCGCCAGCTTTGCAGCAGCGCGATGGCGGCCGAGGCGGTGCTGTCACTGCCCGAGGTCGCGGTGGCGCGCTGCAGGTCCTCCTGGAGGGCGGTGCCCTCCAGGTGCAGCAGCTGATCCTGGCCCACCGTCGAGACGGCCAGGAACGCCGCCCGGCTCATGCCCATGGCGGCGGCGACATCCACGTGCCGCCCGCGCCGGAAGCGGTCGGTCACGTCACCGCCCTTGACGAGGTCGAAGACCTGGCAGTTGTCGGGCTGGTCCAGGTCCCGGACGATCCGGTAGCGGCTTCCGGCCAGTTCGATCTCCGCCTCCACGGCAAACTGCTTGCCCGTCCAAGGCCGGAAGTGGCGCAGCACCTCCTCCGACTCCTTGGGCATGCGCCCGCGCGCCGGCAGCTCCACCCCGCAGAGCGCCATCCGGATGGCGGTGTGCAAGGTGGACTTGCCAGATTCGTTGGGGCCGCCGACGATGGTGAGCTTGGGGTCGAGCTTGAAGCGGCCCTGGAGCGCGCCGAAGCCGTTGAGCCGGACCGACAGCACCCTCAACGCATCTCCTCCCCAGCTGCCCGCCGCCTGCTCACAGGATGGCCGGCTGCTCGCCGCGCAGTGCCTCCAGACCCGCTCGCAGCGCGTCCTGGACCACGGCCGAATCGGCGTCTTGGCGGCCCAGCAGCCCGCGCACGAACTGGCCGCGGATGTCCGGTGACTGGCTGAGCTCCTCGAGGTCGAAGGCGGGCCGGGCCTTGGAGATGACGCTCACGCAATGCCCCTCCCGCCGCAGGGTGTCCTGCAGCTCGGTGGGCCCGAGCTGCACCCCCAGCGCCAGCTCGCCCTCCAGGGTCAGCCGGGCGGCCCGGTCGCCAAGCTCGGGCAGCCGCTCGCGGACCCGGTCGAGGAGCGCCTGCGAGTGCTCGCAGCCACTGACGTCGACGGCCGCCTCGGTCACGGTGAAGGTGTTGACCCGGTGCACCTTCACCTGCGGCGGTGTCTGGGCGAAGTCCACCTCGACGGCCCCCCGGACGCCCTCTTCACCAAAGGTCAGCGGCTCGGGGTTGCCGGGGTACACCAGGCGGTCGGTCGCACGCGGGGTGTGGAAGTGACCGCTCAGGCCGAAGAGGAAGCCCGCCTCCTCGATCTCCGCCTCCCGGAAGGGGGCGTGGTCCTGTTTGCCCTGCTCTTGGAACTGGAGCTGGCCCTGTTCGGAACCGTGGAAGAGGGCCACCGCCGGCCCCGCGCCATGGAGTGCCTTGAAGCCGCTCAGCAAATCGCGGGTCCCCTTGGGCTTGGTGTGAGCGATCCCGAAGACCCGCAAGCCGCCCACCTCCACCGGGGTGAACTCCCCCGCCTGGAAGACGCGCACGTTCTGGGGCCACTCGGTGGTGGCGTAGATCGAGCCGGAGTGGAAGTAGTCGTGGTTGCCGGGGCAGATCAGGACCGGGCAGGAGAGCTCGCCCAGGCAGCTGGCCAGGAAGCGGGCCGTGTCCTGGCCCGAGTGCTCCTGCTCGTAGAGGTCGCCGCCGATGGTTAGGGCGTCCACTTTGAGTTCACCGGCCAGGGCCACCAACCGGCTGAAGCTGCTGCGGATTGCCGCCCGGCGGCGCCGGGAGAACTCCGGAGCCAGGCCCCGGAACACTGCGTCGAGGTGCACGTCGGCACAGTGCAGCACCCTCATCTGGGCAAATATGCATCACCGAGTGGTCGCGGCGAAAGCGGCGGGGCGCCCTGCCGCCCCGTACACTCCGCTCTGTGCCTCCCATCCTGCCCCCGGGGCCGGTGGACCAGGCGCAGCGGGTGGTGTTGCGCAAGGTGAACCGGCGGGCGCCGAAGTTCATAGGCCACATGGTCCGATCCCGGCTCGTAGGCCATCAGGTTGAGGTGGGGGAGAGGATCCTCGTGTTTCAAGTCGCCTTCACCGTCCCCCAAGGGCTGGTCGAGGTGACCGACCAAACCGTAATCGAGTTCATTGACTGATCCCTCAACCCGGCCCCCCAGCCTGGAGGCGTTGGGGCTGGCCCGCCGCTTCGGCAACGGCCGGGGGGTGGGCCCCTTGGACCTCAGCCTGCGCCGGGGCGAGGTGCTGGCGCTGGTGGGACCCAACGGCAGCGGTAAGACGACCCTCTTGCGCTGCCTGTGCACCCGCAGCCGCCCGCACCAGGGCCGCGTGCTCTGGTTCGGACATGAGGACCGCGCCCGGGCCCGGCGCCGGCTGGCGGTGGTCTTCGATCACACCGCCCACGTCGACGAGCTGAGCGCCCGCGCCAACCTGGCCTTCGTGGCCTCGGCACGCGGGGTCAGCCCCCCGGTGGCGGAGGACGGTCTGCGGGCGGCGGGAGTCGCGGAAGTTGCGGACGAGCCCGTCTCCGGCTTCTCTTTGGGCATGCGCCGGCGGGTGCTGCTGGCCGAGGCCGTGGTGGGCGACCCCGAACTGCTGCTGCTGGACGAGCCAACATTGGGGATGGACGTCAGCGGACGGCGCTGGCTTGTGGACATGCTGCGACGCCGGGCGGCGCAGGGCCTCGCCACCTGCCTCGCTAGTAACGACACCGACTTCGTCGAGCAGACGGCCGGGCGGGTCGGATTTCTGGTCGATGGCAACCTGGTGCGCGACTCTTCGCTGGACGAGCTCCTCGCCGAGGTGCGCAGCATCCGTCGGATCTCGATCCGCAGCGGGGATCCGCGGGCGGCGCAGCGGATCCGCGGGCTGTCCGAGGTCGAGCAGGTGGTGGAGGGGGAGGGCGAGCTGCTGGTGATCGCGCGGCGGCACCCCGGACTGGTGGGCCGGGTGCTCGGGGCCCTCGGCGACCTCGACGCCAACCTCGACGACCTGACCGTGCGCGATCCCGGCCTTGAGGACTGTTTCATGCGCCTCACCGGCAGGCAGCTCCGTGCCTAGGGCGGACCAGGCGCTGGCCGGGGCGGCGGCGCGGCCCGTACCTGCTGGCGGGAGCCACCTCCCACATCACCTGTGGCAGCTGGAGTTGCTGGCGGACCTGGCGCGCCGGCGGGCGCTGGCGCTCAAGCTGGCCTTTCCGCTGGTGCTGGCCATTCCGCTGTGCACCGCCGGCGCCCCCTCCTTCTTCGCCGCCATGCTGCTCACCATCCTCATCGCCATGGTGGGGACGGTGGGGACCGGGGTCGCCATCACCCGCGCCCGAGGAGGGGGGTGGCTGGACCGCCTGGCGGTTCTGCCCCTGCCCGCCTGGCGGGTGGCGCTGGAGATCTTCTTCGCCGGCTGGCTGGTGGACTGTGTGCAGGCCACCCTGGTGCTGGGAGTGGTGGCGGTGTCCCAGCGCCCCGACCCCGCGACCCTGGTGACCACCTGGGTGCTGGCGCTCGCCACCCTCGCCTTCTCGGGCGCCATCGGGCTCGCGGTGGCCGCACTCACCGACCACCCCGGCGAGGCGATGCTCTACCTGGCGGTGGTGCTGGCTCCCCTGCTCTTCCTCTCGGGGCTCTTCACCGGGGTTCCCGCCGAGGGCTGGCGCTATTGGGTGGCGCAGTTCCTCCCCTTCAGCTACCTGCAGGAGGGCTTTGAGCTGCTGCTGGGGGGTAACCCTCCCTACGGAGACCCGCTTGCCTTCCTGCTCGCCGCCGTCGGCTTTGCGGTCGCGGCCGCCTTGGGGGCGGCGGCCCTGGGCCGCGCCCTTCTGGCCCGAGGCGCCTGAGGAGGCGAGGCCGTCCGGCTCAGCAGTGCTGGGCACCGTGGCTGACGGCGAAGATGGCCAGCACCGCGATCAGGTTGAAGCTGGCGTGCAGCACCATGCCGGGCATAAGCGAGCGGGAGCGCTCGTAGACCAGGGCCAGGGCCAGCCCGGCGATGAACAGCGAAGGCCCGAGCAGCAGGATCGAGCTGCCGACCGAGAAGGAGTGCGCCAGGGCGAAGACCGCCGAACTCAAGACCAGCGCCACCGGTACCCCCAGGCGCCGGCGCAGCCCCCCGTAGATGAAGCCGCGGAAGATGATCTCCTCCACCACCGGGGCGATCAGGGCGATCGAGATCACCCCCAGGTAGGGATCGGCGCCGAACCCCTGGGAGATGGTGCAGGCCTGGGGATTCTTCATCCCCCCCAGCAGCGGCGAGAGCACGACCGAGATGAGGCCGGTCAGGATCTGCAGCCCCAGGGCCGCCGGCGGCATCAGGAGGACCAGCCAGGGCGGCGCCCGGTGCAGCCCGAGCCGCGGCCAGGGATGACCTTCGCGCCGCGAGGCCAGGAAGAGCACCACCAGCAGCAGCAGCCCGTAGAAGAGGACCGTCGTGGCGAAGTTGAAGTAGGGCAGGATGCCGTTGGCCGCCTTGCCGGTCACGGCGTGCACCACCCCTAGCTGGTGCAGGATCAGCACCACCACGACCGGGATGAAGCTGGCGGCCAGCACCGCCGGGATCGCCAACCCGAGGCCGATCAGGATCTCCCGGACGCCCCAGTTGACCTGGCTGCGGGGAGGACTGGCGCCCGACCCGGCGGCTGGGGCTAGGATCGGCGACCCTGCGCCGGGTTTGGCCCAGCCCCAGGGGCGGACGGCGGCGGCGGCGCCGGGCTCAGCCACGGGAACGGCTCCCGGGCCGGCGCGGGCGTGGGGGCGGGCGCGGCCTCCGCTGGCTGGTCGGGGGCGGGATGCCGGGCCAGGGGCACCGGTGGGGGTGGGGGGCTGAAACGCCACCACAGCCAGGCCAGGCCCGCCAGCAGGATGAGGTAGGCGACGGTGGACCCCGGGGAGGCCTCGAGCACCCCAGCGGCAGCTGCGGCCGGGACCTGCAGTCCGAGGCCCCAGAGCACCTGGCCGGGGCGCCCGGCGAAGGTCCAGTCGGGCCGGAGCACGGCCAGGCAGCCGGTCGCTGTCAGTGCGCTGCCCACGAGCCCGAGGAGGGCTCCCAGCAGGACCAGGGCGAACTCCAGCGGCCCCCGCAGAGCACCGAGGTGGACGATCGCCCCCAGGGTGGCGACGATCGCGAGCACATCGCCTAAGAGCGCGAGGCAGGCAACGCCGAGCAGGGCCCAGGCCAGGCGCACGAGCCACTCCGAGGGGAGCTCGGAGGTGGCGCGTGGGGGGCCCTCGGGCCGGCTCGGGAGGCTGCGGCGGAGCCGGCGGGGCTCGGTCACGACCCGACCCGTCCCGGGGCTGAAAGCATCTCGCCATCATGCCTCATGCCTCTCCCAGCCGAACTCCGCAGGGCGCTCGATGTACGGGAGGGCCTAATTCGAACCCAACCTATAATCCCGGCATGCCAGGCCCGAGTGGGGACCGCGGGCAGGCGCCGGGGTCGGTGCTCTCGCGGATCCACTGCGCCGCCGACTGCCGCGCCCTGAGCCCGGAGGAGTGCCGCCAGCTGGCCGCCGAGATCCGCGCCTTCCTGATCGAGAAGGTTTCCCGGACGGGCGGCCACCTCGGCCCCAACCTCGGGGTGGTGGAGCTGACGCTGGCGCTGCACCGCGTCTACGACAGCCCGCGCGACCAGATCATCTTCGACACCGGTCACCAAGCCTATGTGCACAAGATCCTCACCGGGCGCGCCGACCAGTTCAACTCGCTGCGTCAGGCAGGTGGGCTCTCCGGCTACCCAAGCCGCCAGGAGTCCGAGCACGACCTGGTTGAGAACAGTCACGCCTCCACCGGGCTCAGCTACGCACTAGGCCTGGCCCAGGCGCGGCGCCGCCGCGCCGAGCCCGGGCGAGTGGTCGTGGTCGTGGGTGACGGAGCGCTCACCGGGGGCATGGCCTACGAGGCCCTCAACAACATCGGCGCGCTGCGCCCCGACCTCACCATCGTGCTCAACGACAATGGCCGCTCCTACGCGCCCACCGTGGGCGGGCTGGCGGACCACTTCGCCCGGTTGCGCCTGGACCCCCGCTACGAGGCCGCCAAGAGCGGGATCGGCGGCTTCCTCAGCGCCCTGCCGGCGGTGGGCGAGCCCGCCCACGAGATGGCCCGGCGGATCAAGACCGGGGTCAAGCAGCTGGTCGCGCCGCACGTCTTCTTCGAGGACCTGGGCATCAAGTACTCCGGCCCCATCGACGGCCATGACCTGCGCTCGTTGGAGGGAACCCTCAACTTGGCCAACCGGCTGCCGGGGCCGGTCGTGGTGCACGTCGTCACCGACAAGGGCCGAGGATTCGGGCCCGCCGTGGACGACGAGGTGGACAAGTTCCACGGCGTGGGTGCCTTCGACGTCGCCACCGGGAAGCCCAGTGGCGGTGGTGCACTGAGCTACACCGACGTGTTCGAGCAGACTCTGCTCGAGCTGGCCGAGGAGGACCCCAAGGTCGTCGCCATCACCGCCGCCATGGCCTCCTCCACCGGGTTGCTCAGGTTCGCCGCCCGTTTCCCCGACCGCTTCTACGACGTGGGCATCGCGGAGCAGCACGGGGTCACCTTCGCCGCCGGCCTGGCGATGGGCGGCCTGCACCCTGTGGTCTGCATCTACTCCACCTTCCTGCAGCGCGCCTTCGACCAGGTGATGTGCGACGTCGGCCTGCACCGCCTGCCGGTGACATTCGTTCTCGACCGCGCCGGGGTGACCGGCCCGGACGGCAGTTCCCACCACGGTATGTTCGACCTCAGCTACCTGAGGCTGGTGCCCAACATGGTGGTCTCCACCCCCCGCGACGCCAGCGAGCTGGGGCGGCTGCTGGCAACGGCTCTCGCCCATCCCGGCCCGTTCGCCCTGCGCTATCCCAGGGGCCCGGCCGGGGAGGTCAAGATCGACGTGCGTCCGCTGCCCAACCTCGACTGGGAGCTGCTCCAGGAGGGTGGTAGCGACGTCCTGATCTGCGCCGCGGGCAAGATGGTCGCGGTCGCCGCCAACGCCTGCTCGCTGCTGGAGGCGACCGGGATCTCGACCTCGCTGGCGGACGCGCGCTTCATCAAGCCGGTGGACCGGCGCCTCGGGACCTGGGCCGCCGCGCACCGCGCCGTGGTGACGGTGGAGGACAACTCGGTCCGCGGGGGGCTGGGCGGGGCGGTTCTGGAGTTCCTCTCGGAGGAGCGGCTGCAGCGGCCGGTGCGCCAGGTGGCCCTGCCGGACCGCTTCCTCCCCCACGGCGCCCAGGGTGAGCTGCTGGCCGAATTCGGGCTCACCGCCGAAGGAGTGGCCGAGGCGGCGGTCTCCGCTCTCGAGGCGTCGGACGCGGGAGTGCCTCCGGGGGCGCGGGCGGTTGGCTGAGGCGGCTGCCACCTCGGAACCAGGCTCCCCACACGACACGGTCCTGGACGCCGTGGTCCAGGACCAGTTCCAAGCCCACCCCGCCCTGGCCCGGGCCAACGGCGACCACAGTGCCGATGGGTTGGTCGCGCCGTCGGGGGCCGAGGCGCGCCGGAGCCGGGTCCGGCGCCTCGAGGACCTGCAGCGGCGGGTCGACCGGCTGCCCGAGCCCGTGGACCGCGACCGGCGCCTGGAGTGGGACTGGGCGCGCTGCCTGCTGGCGTCCGAGCGCTTCGACCTCGAAGTGCGCCGACGCAGCCGCCGCGACCCCACCTTCCTGCTCGACGGGGACTCCCCGCTGGAGGTGGGCGGCTACCTGCTGCGCGACTACGCTCCGCTGGAGGAGCGTGTCCAGGCACTCTGCCAGCAGCTGGAGCAGGCTCGCGACTGGGTGGAGACCGCCCTGGCGGAGCTCGAGCCGGAGCTCCCCAAGCCACTGCTGGAGCTGGCGGGACAGGGGCTGGCTGGCCATCGCGAGTTCCTGGCGGACGAGGTGCTGCCGGTGGGCGAGCAGCTCCCCTCAGGGGAGAGCCGTCGGCGCCTGGCGCAGGCCGTCAGCGGGGGCCAGGAAGTGCTGGAGCGGATCTCCTCGGAGCTGGAGCGCCGCGCCGCCGCCGGCCAGCCCAGCGCCGCCTTGGGCGCTGACCACCTGCTGGAGATGCTCCGCGCCCAGGAGGGGCTGGACTTGGGTGTGGCCGAGCTCCGAGACCAGGTGGAGGGGGAGTTGGAGACCCTGCGCCAGCGGCGGGTGGACCTCCTGGAGCAGCGGTTTCCGGGCGAGGACCTCGACGCTGCGCGACGGCGGATGGAGCAGGACCGCTTCTCGGCCGACACCCTGATCTCCAGCACCGCTGGCATGCTGGACCGCCTGCGTCAGTTCGTGGAGGAGCGCGGGACGGTCCCCATCCCCGAGGGTCCGCCCTGCCGGGTCCGCCCCACGCCCGGGTTCATGAGCGCCTGGGTCAGCGCCGCCTACGACAGCGTTGGCCCGCTGGAGTCGCGCGCGCTGCCCTGCCTCTACTACGTGACCACGCCACAGCCGACCTGGAGCGCCGAGGAGACCAGCGAGTGGCTGCGCTATCTCAACCGGGCCTCCCTCACCAACGTCAGCGTCCACGAGGTGTACCCGGGCCACCACGTGCACGGGCTGCACCTGCTGCAGCAGACCAGGCCGCTGCGGCGCTTCTTCTGGACCCCGGGCTTCGGCGAGGGGTGGGCGCACTACACCGAGCAGCTGGTGGTGGAGGAGGGGCTGGCCGCGGACGATCCACTCCTGGAGCTGGCCCAGCTCGAGGACGCTCTGCTGCGGGCCTGTCGTTTTCGCAACAGCCTGGGGCTGCACGCCGAGGGCTGGAGCGTGGAGGACGGCACCCGCTTCTTCATCGAGCGCACCGGCGTCGAGGAGCTGCCCGCCCGCCGGGAGGCGGCGCGGGGCGCATTCGACCCGCTGTACCTCGTCTACACCCTGGGCAAGCTGCGGATCAGGGACTGGCGCGACCGGTGGCTCAGGTCCGGGAACGGCGACCTGCGCCAGTTCCACGAGCGGGTTCTAGGGGTGGGCTCGCCCCCGCTCGGGGCCTTGGAGCGCTGGCTGGGCCTGGACTGAGCGCGGCGGGAGGGGCCCGGCAGCGCGCGCTGCTCGTCCTGATCGCCACCAACTGCCTCTGGGCGGGGTCCTACGTCGCCGGCAAGGCAGCGCTGCAGAGCTGGCCATTCGCCAGCCTGAACATGCTGCGCTTCACGATCGCCAGCCTGCTGCTGGCGCCCCTGCTCTGGCGGCAGCGGCGGCTGCTCCCTCGCAGCGGCGGGGACCGCTGGCGGCTCCTCGCCATGTGCGCCATCGGCTTCGTCGCCAACAAGGCGCTGGAGTACCTGGGCCTCAGCCTCACCACCGCCAGCGACACCGCCCTGCTGATCGCCGCCGAGGCTCTGGCCACGGTTGGCCTCAGTGTGCTGCTGCTGCGCGAGCGCCTGGGACGCCTCGAGGGGCTGGGGCTGGTACTCGGAGGTCTCGGCGTGTACCTGGTGGTGGAGGGCGGCCTGCGGCAGCCCTCGCTGACCGGGCCTCACGCCCTGGGCAACCTGCTGGTGGTGGCGTCGCTGGTGCTTGAGGCGGGATTCACCGTCATCGGCAAGACCATCGTCGAGCGCTATCCCCCGCTCTTGATCACGGCGGCGGTGGTCGCCGGGAGTCTCATCGCCTGGTGGCCAGCCGGCCTGGCGGCGCTGGCGGTGCGCGGTTGGCCGGGCCTGCCGTTCGACGGCTGGCTGGGGGCGATTTACCTGGGGGCGATCGGGACCGTCCTCAGCTACTGGGGCTGGCTCTACGGGCTGCGCCGGGTGATGCCCGCAGCGGTCGCGCCGCTGCTGTTCATCCAGCCCCTGCTGGGAACGGCGCTGGCGGTCCTGATTCGGGATGAGCGCCCCGGGCTCGCCACTCTCATCGGCGGAGCGCTGATTCTGGGCGGGGTGAGCACTGTCCTGGGCCAGCGCCGCCCAGCCCCGAGCTCCCCGGTCGCCAGCTCGGGCAGCGCCTGAGCTGACGGACGGGTGACAGCCGGTAACAACCCAGCGAAAGGCGGCCGCAGCGCCAGCGGTCAGGCGTAGCCTGCAGGCTGGCCCTCGTGAGCGTCTCCCTGTGCCCGAGGAGCCTCTCTCCCTTCCGCCGGAGCTGCGACCCGGCGGACCCGCCGCCCCGGCCCCTCCCGGGGCGGCGCACCTTTCTTAGGAGTTCTCAGGCGTCGGCGTAGAGCATGAACTCGTAGGGATGGGGGCGCAGCTTCACCTGGTCGACCTCGTGCTCCCGCTTCCAGGCGATCCAGGTCTCGACCAGGTCCTCGGTGAAGACGCCCCCCTCGTAGAGGAAGTCGTGGTCGCGCTCCAAGGCCACCAGCACTTCATCCAGGCTCCCCGGCAGGTCCCGGATCCGCGCTGAGTCCTCACCCTCCAGGTGGTAGAGGTCCGCCTCCACCGGGGCGGGGGGCTCCAGCTGGCGCTTGATCCCATCCAGGCCCGCCATCAGCATCGCCGAGAAGGCGAGGTAGGGGTTGCAGGTGGGATCGGGGGAGCGGAACTCCAGCCGCCGAAGCTGGGGTCGCTCGCTGTAGGTGGGGATGCGGATGCAGGCGCTGCGGTTGCGGGCGCTGTAGGCCAGCTTGATGGGCGCCTCGTAGCCGGGCACCAGCCGGCGGTAGCTGTTGGTGGTGGGCGCGGCCAGCGCCAGCAGGGCGGGCGCGTGGGTCAGCAGGCCGCCGATATACCAGCGCGCCAGGTCGCTGAGCAGCGCGTAGCCCGCCCGGTCATAGAAGAGCGGCACCCCCTCCTTCCAGAGCGACTGATGCGTGTGCATGCCGCTGCCGTTGTCGCCGAAGAGCGGCTTGGGCATGAAGGTGGCGACCAGACCCTCGCGGTGGCAGACGTTCTTGACCAGGTACTTGTAGACCAGCACCTTGTCCGCCATCGAGACCAGGGTGTCGTATCGCATGTCGATCTCGGTCTGGCCGGCGGTGCCCACCTCATGGTGGTGCACCTCGACGTCGATCCCCGCCGCCTGCAGCGCCAGGACGATGCGGCTGCGCACGTCCTGAAGCTTGTCAACGGGCGGGGCCGGGAAGTAGCCCTCCTTCAACCGGGGTCGGAAACCGAGGTTGGGCACCCCGTTCTTGCCGCTGTTCCAGATCCCCTCCTCGGAGTCGATGTGGTAGTAGCCCTCGTTGATGCCCTGGTCATAGCGGATCGAGTTGAAGATGTAGAACTCCAGCTCCGGGCCCCAGTAGCTGGTGTCGGCGATCCCGCTGCGACGCAGGTGCTCCTCGGCCTTGGTGGCCACAAAGCGGGGGTCGCGACTGTAGCGGGAGCCTGTGCCCGGGTCCACGATGTCGCAGATCAGCGAGAGGGTGGGAACCTCCAAGATCGGGTCCACGAAGGCGGTCCGGGGATCGGGGAGGAGCAGCATGTCGCTCTCGTGGATGCGCTGGAAGCCGCGGATGCTGCTGCCATCGAAGCCCACCCCCTCGGCGAACACCGTGTCGGTGAGCTCGGAGGTGGGGATGCTGAAGTGCTGCCACTGGCCCAGCAGGTCGCTGAAGCGCAAATCGACGAACTTGATCCCCTGGTCCTTGGCGAAGGCGATCACCGCCTGGGGGTCGGTACCGCTCTGGGATTCCACCCTGCCCTCGACCGCCATGGCCATGCAGTACCTCCTGGGCTGCCGTGGGCCCATCCAAGGACCCTGCCACGAGGCTAACAGCCAGGGGGTGTCCCTCCACCGTGTAGGAGACACAAATGTGGACCCGCCAGATACGGGTGGACTCCCCTAAGAAGCGGCCGCCTGAGTCGACCCCGGCGGGGTCTTGGTGTCCACCCGACCGCGGGCCTCGTCGGGATCGCTGAAGTAGACCTTGTTGATCTCGGTCCATTCCGCCCACTCCTGGGGCAGGTCCTCCTCGGCGTAGATGGCGTCGACCGGGCAGGGGTCGACGCAGGCACCGCAGTCGATGCACTCCTGGGGGTCGATGAACAGCATCCGGTCCTCGTCGGCACCGATGATGCAGTCCACCGGGCAGACCTCGACGCAGGACTTGTCCTTGACGTCGACGCAGGTCTCGCCAATCACATAGGTCATGAGCCGGTGAACTCCAGGGCCGCCACAGCGGGCGCGCCCGAACTCGTTCGGTCGAACTCAGATCTCAGGATAGCAGAGGCCCGGAGGGCCCCCGGGACAGGTCAGCCGGATGCCGTATTGACGCCGTTGGATATGTTCGAGTAGAGGTCGGAGACCCGGTGTCCCACCACGACGAAGATGACCAGGACGACCATGGCCACCAGCAGCAGGATCAGCGAGTACTCGACCATCCCCTGTCCTGGGGAGCCACTCCGGACGCGGCAGGCGGGGCTGAGCCAGGTCTGCACCTGGGTCACTTTGGAGCCGAGCCGCCACCGAAGCCCCTTGATGGGGTTCTGCATCGCCCCAAGATAGGCCCGGGCGGGTCGGGTTGAGCCCTTTCGCCCAGGACTGTTACCCGCCGGCGAAGTCCACCACCACGCCTGGCGGCGGCACTGCTCCTAGTATTGGGGGCCGAGTAGCCGCCCACCCCCTCGCCGAGGTAGCCTGCCAAGTGCTCATGAGCGCGCTTTGACCTCGTCCACTCCCACGCCGCTGCGCGGCGGTGCCACCAACCTGCCTTCGGGCGAGCGCCTGGCCGCTGGGGTGGTGGACTTCCTGGTTCTGATCATCCCCGAGGCGATCCTCTTCGTTCTCGTCGCTGACCATTCGGTGGGGCTTTTGCTCAAATACATCCGAGCCCACGAGAAGAGCGGGCACATCGTGACGGGCGCCCTGAAGACCGCCCAATACCACCACCTGGCCGTGCAGACGGGGAAGGCGGTTTTCTTGTTCATCATCGTCACCCAGGCGCTCACCGCCGTCTACCTGATCGGCATGTACCTGGCACGGGGCGCGACCGTGGGCAAGCTGGCCATGGGGCTGCGGATCACGCGCGCCGACGGCCAGCCGATGCGCCCGGCCAACGCCGCTTTGCGCTCGATGGTCTTCTGGATCCCGGCCCTGCTGATTGTGATCCCCTACGGGACCTGGATCTGGATCCTGGTCACCATCGCCAGCACCGTTTTGATCCTGGCCCGCCCGGACCACCGCGGCCTCGACGACATGATCGGCGGGACCATCGTGGTGCGCAAGGAGTCGGTGGGCCGCCCGCTGGCGGACCTGCTCGGCTTCTCGCCCAGCCAGGTGCCCCCGGGCTCCCCGCCGGCACCCGGTCACGGCGGTCACCTGCCCGGGTGGGAGCCGGTGGAGCAGCCCCCAGCGCCCACCTCACCCCCAGCTGAGTCAGGCAGCGGCTTTCCGTGACCCTGATCCGCACCCTCGAGCTGCCCGGCCCCCCCGAGCAGGCCTGGGACCTGCTGGTCCAGCGGCAGGGCGCTCTGCGCTGCGCCCCGGGGCTCACCGTCGGTGGCGACGGCCGTGGCACCCTGCGCATCGTGCTTGACGGCCACTCGCTAACCTACCGCGGCTACGCCCGGCAGCACATCGAGGAGCCGGGCCGGCACGCCACCTGGACGCTCAGCGGCAAGGAGGTGCGGGGCACCGGGCGTGCCCACGCCGAGATCCGGGCCCGCTTCAAGGAACAGGGCAACGGGACCGGGCTGCGCCTCACCGTGCTGGTCGAGGGCCGGGGCCGACTGGCCGAGGTGCCGGAGGTGGAGCAGGAGCGCGCCATCGCGCTCGCGCTCGGGCGCTTCGGCCGGGAGGCGGCCAAGGAGCTCGGCGGAGGGGAGCCGGTCCAAAGCCCGCCCGCCGCGCCCCGGGCCAAGGCCGCCGCCGAGCCGCGGGGCGAGGAGCGCCACTTCCCCACCCTGGAGATCGTGCCCCCCGAGGACCTGGCACCGGGGCGGGGATTCCCGCTGGCGCCGGCGCTGGCGGGGGCGGCCGCGCTGGTGGCGGCGGTGCTGCTCTGGCGCTTCAGCCGCCGCAGCTGAGCAGCGCCTAGCCTCAGCTCCCCGGTCGGCGCGGGCGGGCGCGTCGGCGCCTCGCCGTACCCCCTTCCCCTGCGGCCCGGGGCTCCTGGAGCAGGCCCTGGGCGGGCACCGCCATCACCGTCCCCGATTCCGTCAAGGTGACCAGCACCTGCTCGCGGACGACATTCACCTCGGTCACTGTCGCCGTCTGGCCCTCGACCTCCAGGGCCGTGCCCGGCAGCGGCAGGCGCCGCTTCAGGTCCACGTACTGCTCGTTCTCGTACTGCAGGCAGCACTTGAGCTTGCCGCACATGCCGTTGAGGCGGGTGGGGTTGAGCGGCAACCCCTGCTCCTTGGCCATCTTGATGGTGACCGGGACGAACTCCTTGAGCCAGGAGGAGCAGCAGAGCCGGCGGCCGCAGGGCCCATAGCCGTCCTGGACCTTGGCCTCGTCGCGGGCTCCCACCTGGCGGAGCTCAACCCGGCAGCGCAGCCGGCTGGCCAGCTCCCGCGCCAGGTCCTGGTAGTCGGCTTGGCGCTCGGCGGTGAAGTCGAATAGGACCCGACTGCCGTCGAAACTGAACTCGGCGCGCGAAACCTTGATCTGCAGGGAGCGCTCCGCCACCAGCCCCCGGGCGGAGCGCATCACCTCGGGCAGGCGGGCGTCCAGGGTCGCCCGCTGCTGCAGGTCCTGGTCGTTGGCGCGGCGCAGGACCGGCTGGAGCGGGCTCGGGCACATGCGCTCGTCCAGCTCCGTTGCCTCCATCACCACCTCGCCGATCTCCGGACCGCGCGCGGTCTCCGCCACCACCCGGGTCCCGGGGATGAGCTCCTCATCTCCCGGCGAGTAGTAGTTGAGCGGGCCGTGGCGACGGAACTTGACCCCCACCGCTAATGGCATCGATTCCCCTCGAGAAGTCTGCTTGGTTCAGGCACCGGTCACGGACACCAGCGGCGGCCGCGGGGGATCTCCCCCGAAGCTCAGCAGCAGGAGGCGGTCCAGGACCAGCCTGGGCGTGGCCGCCTCCTCCACCCGGGCCAGGGCGTCCAGGGCAAGATCGTAGCGCCTGGCGCAGCCCGGGGCGCCCAGCGCCGAGGCGTAGGCCCGCGCCTGGGCCGCCCGCGACGGCCAGCGGCAGAGCGCCGCGGCACCCGTTGCCAGGCAGCAGCAGTCGCGCAGAAAGCTGGCCCAGACCCGCAGCGCTGCCACCGCCAGCTGGCGCTCGGTGCCGCGCTCCGCCAGCTGGCGGCTGAGCTCGAGCCAGGCGGCCGGACCCCCGCCCGCGCAGGCCAGCCACTGATCCAGCTGCGCCTCGCTGCGTGAACCCAGTTCGGGGTCAGAGGCCAGCTCCAGGGCCAGCCCCGGCCGCCCCAGGGCCAGGGCGGCGGCCGCCTCGGCGGCCCCGGGTGCCTGGCCGTGCACGCGCTGGAGCCAGCCCTGGATCTCCCCGGCGTCGACTGGACCCAGGCCGAGGGCACGGCAGCGGCTGCGCAGGGTCGGGGGCAGGTGCTCGGAGTCGGGGCGCGAGGTGCACAGCCAGATCACCGACCGCGGCGGCGGCTCCTCCAGGAGGCGGAGCAGGCTGTTGGCGGCCGGCAGGGTGAGGCGGTCCGCCCGGCCGATGACGGCGGTCTTGCCGCGGCCGGCGAAGCTCGTCAGGCTGAGGAAGTGCTGCAGGGTCGGGCCCTCCGACGGCTCCGCGTCCCCGCTGCGGATGCGGTCGATGCCCAGCGAGCTCTCGCCGTCCTCGAGCCAAAGGTCCGGGTGGTTAAGCACCCCACCCGGCCAGTCCTCGGCCTCGAGGAGATCGGCCGAGGCGGCCAGGGCCAGGGTCGTCTTGCCCACCTGCGGGGGGCCGGTCAGCCAGAAGGCGTGCGCCAGGTTCCCCTGGGCCAGCTGCTGCCCCAGATCTGAGCGAGCCCGAGCATGCCCCACCACGCCTCCCAGCCCAGCCGCGGGGCCGGCTGCGGCCGCGCCCGTTTGGGTGGTCACCCCCAGTACGAGCCTGTGGCCGGGGTGGGGGGCGCGTCCATGCCCAGTTCCCGGGCGAGCGCCAGCGCCCCCTCGGTGACCGCTCGGGTGTCATCTCCCTGGAAGGTGACGTGGCCCAGCTTGCGCCCGGGCCGGGGCGCCTTGCCGTAGAGATGGGGGTGCGCCAGAGGCAAGCCCGCCAGTCTCGCGGGATCGGGGTGGGTCCCGATCAGGTTGACCATTGCCGAGCAGCC
>JBOHUK010000132.1:0-1121 GCA_050734395.1 Candidatus Dormibacteria bacterium | reverse complement strand
CCTCGGTGAGGCGCAGCACCCCGGCCTTGGCGACGGCGTAGGCGGCGCTGCCCTGGCCGCCCGAACGGGCGGGCCGGGCCGCCACGTTGACGATGGCGCCGCCGCCAGAGCGCGCCAGCCGGGGGGCGCCGGCCCGGCAGGAGTGCCAGGTGGTGGTGAGGTTGAGCTCGACCATCGCCGAGTAGGTCTCCTCCTCGCTCTCCACCAGCGAGCCGGCCTGAAAGCCCCCCACCAGGTTGACCAGACCGCAGGCCTCTCCCAGCCGCTCCACTTCGCTCCAGAGGCGCTCCACCGACCGCTCGTCGGCGAGGTCGCCGGCCAGCTCATGGACCCCGGCCGAGCCCCAGGCCGCCCTCGCCTCGTCCGGCAGGGGCACGGTCCTGTCCACCGCCACCACCTCCTCGCCCCGCGCGGCCAGCTCCGCCACCACCGCCCGGCCCAGGGCGCCGCCGGCGCCGCAGACCACGGTCAAGGAGCTCACCCCGGGAGCAGCCGGGTGACACCGTTGAGGAACGTCTCGCGCAGGTTGGGATCAGTTTCGTAGGCGCCCCGCCAGAACGAGACGGTGGTGGCCGACTGTGTCTCCCGCACCCCACGCATCTGGGTGCAGAGGTGCGAGGCCTGCAGGTGCACGGCGACCCCATGAGGCTGCAGGTTGTCCACCAGCCAATCGGCCACCTGATGGCCCATCCGCTCCTGAACGGTGAAGCGGCGGCCGTACAGCCGCACCAGGCGGGTGAGCTTGGAGAGGCCGATGATGTGCTCGTGGGCGATGTACCCCACGTGGGCGATCCCGTGGAAGGGAAGGGCGTGGTGCTCGCAGAGCGCGAAGAACGGGATCGGACCCTCGACGATCTGGCTGATGGCGCAGTCGGACCCGCCCCGGCACTCGGTGGGGAAGACGGTGAGCAGTTTGGGATCGCCCTCATAGCCCAGGGTGGCGTCGTACATCGCGCGCAAAAAGCGCCGCGGCGTGTCCCGCGTGGCCGGCGTGTCCAGGTCCAGGCCCAGGGTGTTCAGGATCTCGGCGACATGGCCCTCCAGCCGCTCCCACAGATCCGGTGAGATCTGGCGGGTGCGCGCCCGCTCCCAGTCGCGAAAGTCCCCGAGCCCGCCCCCGG
>JBOHUK010000131.1:0-1436 GCA_050734395.1 Candidatus Dormibacteria bacterium | reverse complement strand
CCCGGGGGCTACACCCGGATCATCCGGCGCGGCCCCCGTCCGGGGGACTCGGCCCCGGTCGTGATCGTGGAGCTGGTCGAGTGAGCGAGCGGCGCTACTGCCTGCGGCTGGCCTACGACGGCTCCCGCTTCCACGGTTGGCAAGTCCAGCCCGGGCTGCGTACCGTGGCCGGCGAGCTGGGCTCGGCCGTCGACCGGCTCACCCGGGAGCAGCCGCGAATCCAGGCGGCGGGACGCACCGACCGCGGCGCCCATGCCCACGGGCAGCTGGCGGCGCTGACGCTCAGCCGGGCCGCCTGGCCTCCGGCGGAGCTGGGCGCGGCGCTCAACGCCCTGCTGCCCGAGGACATGACCGTGCTCGAGGTGGGCCAGGTCCCGACCGACTTCGACCCCCGCCGCCAGGCCTGGCGGCGGACCTACCGCTACCTGGTGCGCGACTCCTGGGAGCGTCTGCCGCTGGGCAGGGAGCGTGAGTGGTGGGTGGCGGCGAGCCTGGAGCTGGAGCCGATGCGGGAGGGCACCCGGGCGCTGCTCGGCCGGCGCGATTTCTCCAGCTTTGGCGCCAGCCCCTGGGCGGGCGGCTCGACGGTGCGCCTGGTGGACCGCGCCACCATCACCCGCGAGCAGGGCCTGGTCTGCCTCGAGGTGCGGGCTGACGCCTTCCTGCGAGGGATGATGCGCAACTTCGCCGGCGCCCTGGTGGCGCTGGGTCGGGGCCGCGCCGAGCTGGCCCAGTTGCTGGCAGCGCTCGGCGCCCCCGCCTCGGGAGCGCGACCCTGGCAGATGGCACCGGCCCGCGGTCTGCACCAGTGGCGGGTCGAGCTGACCCCGGTGCGCGGGGGGGCGTGGTGAGCCTGACCACCCAGCCGACGCTGACCGCCCAGGAGCAGCCGGGCCAGGAGCGCTGGGTCATGGTCGACGCCCGAGGGCAGACGCTGGGTAGGCTGGCGGTCAACCTGGCCCGGCTGCTGCGCGGCAAGCACCTGCCCACCTACACCCCGCACGTGCTCTGCGGCGACCAGGTGGTGGTGATCAATGCCTCCGAGCTGGTCGTGACCGGGCAGAAGCGCAAGGACAAGATCTACGACCGCTACAGCGGCTATCCCAGCGGGCGCCGCGAGCGCACATACGAGGAGCTCGTGGAACGCGACGCGACAGCACCTCTGCGGCTGGCGGTGGAGGGGATGCTGCAGCACAACCGCCTGGGGGCTCGGCAGATCAAGCGTCTCAAGGTCTACCCTGGGGCCCAGCATCCGCACCAGGCCCAGCGACCCAAGGCGATCGCCTTCGGCGCCCATGGAGAGGTGATCGAGCTCTGATGGACCAGGACCAGGACCGGTACGCCTACGGCACCGGGCGGCGCAAGACCGCCGTGGCGCGGGTGCGCATCTACCGCGGCGCCGGGGGCGCCGTGATCAACGAGCGCGAGCCCCTGCG
>JBOHUK010000130.1:0-1060 GCA_050734395.1 Candidatus Dormibacteria bacterium | reverse complement strand
TCTGCGGAGCGTAGCCGCGGCCGAGGGCTGCCGGTCCCACCTACCATCGGCTGCGGCATGAGCGGTAGCCAGGAATCTGGCCGCGCTGGCACCGGAGCCGCCGGCGATCTCCGCCCGACCTTCGTCCGGGATCAGGTGCAGGAGGGGTTCTCGCGCGTGCCGCGCGGCGAGGTGCTCCACTGGGGCGTGGCGCCCTGAGGCAGGCGGTCGGGGTCGAGCTTTCGGATCCCTCGTCGGGGGGCGCGGAGCGAGTCACCCACTTGGGCACGCTGCCGCTCCGGGGTGCCGGGGGCGAGCCGGTCAGCTGGCGCCGGACCCTCGCCTCCCACGGAGTTGCGACCCTGCCTCCCAACCGCCTCGACGAGACTGCCTGGGTCCTCGAGACTACCGTTGGCGGCGGAGGCCGTCGTGCCCACGCCCTGCGGCTGACGGAGCGCCCTAGAGGGTCGGTGGCGGTGGCACTGCTAGGTCCCCCTGTGGCGGTCAAGGCCAGTGCGCGACTGCTCGGCGTGGCCCGCCACCTGCTGCGCTTGGACGAGGACCTCTCCCGCTTCTATGCCCTGGTGGCCGCCGATGGCGAGCTCGACTGGGTCACCCGAGGAGCCGGCAGGATGCTGCGCGGGCAGAGCGTGTTCGAGGACGTGGTCAAGACCATCTGCACCACGAACTGCTCATGGTCCGCCACGGTCCGCATGGTGGGCGCCCTGGTGAGCGAGCTCGGCCAATCAGATGGCCAGGGCAGCTGCGCCTTCCCCACCCCGCAGGCCCTCGCCCAAGCCGGCGAGGACTGGTACCGCGAGCGCGCACGGACCGGGTACCGCGGCGCCTACCTGCGACCGCTGGCGGTTGCTGTGGCCCATGGCCGCCTGGACCTCGAGGGACTGCGCGATCCGGAGTTACCCGACCCCGAGGTGGAACGGCGTCTGCTCGCCCTGCCCGGGGTGGGGCCGTACGCCGCCGCGCACATCATGCTCACTTCTCTGGGTCGCTACCACATGCTGGTGCTGGACTCCTGGACCCGGCCCACCTACCAGCGGCTCATCGGCCGAGCAGCCTCTGA
>JBOHUK010000129.1:0-27348 GCA_050734395.1 Candidatus Dormibacteria bacterium | reverse complement strand
GGCCATAAGCGTGCTCACCGAGGAGGACCAGTTCCACGGCAGCCTGGCCGACCTGGACCTGGCGCGCTCTGGGTGCCAGCTGCCCCTCCTGCGCAAGGACTTCCTCAGCCGCCCGTACCAGGTGGTGCAGTCAGCCGCCCACGGTGCCGATGCCGTCCTGGCGATCGTCGCCGGACTGGCCCAGCCGGAGCTTGAGGCGCTGGTCGCCGAGGCCCGGCGGTGGCGACTGGAGGTGCTGGTGGAGGTCCACGACGAGGAGGAGCTGGAGCTCGCGCTCCGCCTCAGTCCGGAGCTGCTGGGGATCAACAACCGCAACCTGCGCACTCTGGAGTTGGACCTCGCCACCACCGCGCGCCTTCGGCGCCTGGTGCCCCCGGGAACGGTCGTCGTGAGCGAGAGCGGCCTGCGCCGCCCGGAGGAGGTGCGGGCGCTCCTGGCTCAGGGGATTGAGTGCTTCCTGGTCGGGGAGGCACTGCTCCGAACGGAAGACCCCGTCGGCTGGCTGAAGGAGGCCGCAAGCGCCACGGCGGTATCCCGACCTTGATCACGGTGCCACTGGAGGAGCTGGCGGCGGATCTCTTGCCGGGGCCTGCCGGCCGCCCCCGGGTCAAGATCTGTGGTTGCCGGACGGCGGCCGAGGTGGCCTGGGCGGCAGAGGTGGGGGCGGACGCCGTGGGGCTGATCCTCGCCCCGAGCCCACGCCGGGTCTCGCTGGAGCGGGCGGCGGCAGCGGCGACGGCCGCCCCAGCGGGGCTGGCCCTGGTGGGGGTGTTCGTCAACCCCGAGAGAGCGGAGGTGGAGATGGCCCTGGCGCGGATCCCGCGCCTGCGCCTCCAGTTCTCGGGCGAGGAGGGCTCCGACTTCTGCGGCGGCTTCGGGCGTCCCTACATCAAAGCGGTGGCGGTGGCGGAGGACGGGACCGGCGACCCGGCGCGGAGGGCGTCGCGCCACCCGGGCGCGCTCATCCTCCTTGACACCCGCTCCGGCCGGCACGGTGGGTCCGGGCGCACCTTCGACTGGGCCGGGGTTTCCGCCTTGGCCCGGGCGCGACCGGTCGTGGTCTCGGGTGGGCTGCGCCCGGACAACGTCGCCAGGTGCCTTGAGCTGCTGCACCCCTATGGGGTTGACGTGCGCAGCGGGGTGGAGGGTGCGGCCGGCCAGGACCCCGGCCTGGTTCGGGACTTCGTCGCCGTGGTGAGGGGTGCCGATGGCGCTGCCTGACCCCCGGGGGTACTTTGGTGAGTTCGGCGGCCGGTTCATACCAGAGGTGCTGGTGGCGGCCGTCGCCGAGTTGGAGCGCATGGCCGACCGGGCGTTTGCGGACCCGGAGTTCTGGTCCGAGTACCGGGAGATGCTGGCGGAGTACGTCGGCCGGCCGTCGCCCCTGTACCGGGCAAGGCGCTTCTGGCCCGGCCCCGGCCGGCTGCTGTTCAAGCGCGAGGACCTCAACCACACCGGGGCCCACAAGATCAACAACGCCCTGGGGCAGGCGTTGCTGGCGCGGCGGCTGGGCTGCCGTCGCCTGATCGCCGAGACCGGCGCCGGCCAGCACGGAGTGGCGGTGGCCACCGTCGGCGCCAAGCTGGGTCTTCCGGTCGAGGTCTACATGGGCCGCCTGGACGTCGAGCGGCAGGCGATGAACGTCGCCACCATGCGGCTCTTGGGTGCCGAGGTCCATGAGGTCGACAGCGGCACCCGCACCCTCAAGGACGCCATCAACTCTGCCCTGCGGGACTGGGCGGCGACCGTCGGGGACACCTTCTATGTGATCGGCAGCGCGGTTGGGCCTCACCCCTACCCCTACATCGTCCGCGAGTTCCAGCGCGTGATCGGCGAGGAGGCACGGCAGCAGTGCTTGGACCGCTTCCGCCGCCTGCCCAGCGATGTCATCGCCTGCGTCGGCGGGGGCAGCAACGCCATCGGCATCTTCACCGCCTTCCTCGAGGACGACGTGGCGCTCTGGGGCGCGGAGGCGGCGGGACGGGGTCCGGGCTTTGGCGAGAGCGCCGCCTCACTCAGCTACGGTTCGGTGGGGGTGCTGCACGGCAGCCGCTCCTTTGTCCTGCAGGACCAGGAGGGAAGGGTCGCCCCCACCCACTCGGTGAGCGCCGGCCTCGACTACCCCGGGGTGGGCCCGGAGCACGCGCAGCTGCGCGCCCAGGGTCGCGCCCGCTACCTGGCGGTGAGCGACTCAGAGGCTCTGGCCGCGTACCGCCGCTGCGCCCGCACCGAGGGCATCGTGCCCGCGCTGGAGTCCGCCCACGCGCTGGCGCTGGTGGCCCGGGTGGCCGAGGAGCGCGGTGACGAGGCGCTGCTTCTGGTCAACCTCAGCGGCCGCGGGGAGAAGGACATCGCCCAGGTGACCCAGCTGCAGGCGGCCGAGCGTGGCTAGCCGGCCTGCGGGCGAGCGACTGGCCAGCGCCTTCGCCGCCGCCCGCACCCAGCGCCGGGCGCTGCTCATCGGGTACCTGGTCGCCGGCGATCCTGACCCCACCACCACCGAGCTGATGGTGGCGGCCATTGCCGATGCCGGGCTGGATGTTCTGGAACTCGGGCTCCCTTATGGAGATCCCATCGCCGACGGCCCCACCATCGCCCAGGCGGCCCAGCGAGCGCTGGACCAGGGGTTCTCCATCGGCGACTACCTGGGGGCGGCGGAGCGCGCGGCGGCCCGGCTCCCCGTCGTCCTCTTCACCTACTACAACCCGATCCACAGCTTCGGGGTCAACGCCTTCGCCCTCCGGGCGGGGGCGCTCGGCGCCGATGGGGTGATCGTCCCTGACCTCAGCCTGGAGGAGGCGTCGCCGCTCCGCGAGGCGCTGCTGGAGCAGGGCCTGGCCATGCCGCTCCTGGTGGCGCCCACCACCCCCAGCGGGCGCGCCGGGAGGATCGTCTCAGCCAGCAGCGGCTTCGTGTACCTAGTCTCCCGGCGCGGGGTCACCGGTGAGTCACAGGGGCCGGGCCGGGAGCGGCTGGAGCAACAGTTGCGGGAGCTGCGTCAGGGTCCGCTGCCGGTGGCGGTGGGGTTCGGGATCAGCCGCCCGGGACAGGTGTCGTGGATCTCCGCCCGGGCCGAGGGGGTGATCGTGGGCAGCGCCCTGGTCGCCTCCCCGGCAGGGGCGCGGGGGATGGAGGCGGCCCGCCGGGCGGCCCAGCTGGTCGACCAGCTCCGCCCCGCGCTGGCCCGGCCCCGCCCAGAGCTCAGCCCGGCAGCCAGCCCTCCTGCCAGCGGCGCAGCTGGCGCGTGACGGTCGCGGCGGAGGCGGCCGCCGGCAGCGCCGGAGCCGGGGGCCCAAGCGGGCGCCGCTGCTCGAGGACGTAGTCGACATCCTTGAGCTGGTGCCCGGTGAGCACCAAGACCACCTCTTCCCCTTCGCCGATCCAACCCTCTTGGCGCAGCCGGCGCAGCCCGGCAAGCGTGGTGGCTGAGGCCGGCTCGCACCCCACCCCATCGGTGGCTAGCGCTCCCTTGGCCTCCGCGATCTGAGAATCCGACACGGCAACACAGGTGCCCTTAGTCCAGCCAAGTGCTCGGAGGGCGCGCTCCCAGCTGGCCGGGTTGCCGATCCGGATGGCGCTGGCCCGGGTCCGGGGCTCGGCCAGGGGCCGGAGCCGACCTCCCCCTTCCGACCACAGCCGGAAGAACGGGTTCGCGCCCTGGGCCTGCACCACCACCAGCCGCGGCAGCCGCGCGAGCAGCCCGGTGGCCTGCAGGTCCTTGAGCCCTTTGGCCAGGGCCGAGGCGTTGCCCAGATTGCCTCCCGGCACCACCAGCACCGCCGGGGGCCGCCAGCGGCGCTGGTCCAGCAACTCGACGACGGCCGTCTTCTGGCCCTCCAGACGGTATGGGTTGACCGAGTTCACCAGGTACCAGCCCAGTTCCAGGGCGGCATGGCGGGCCAGCTCCAGCGCGCGGTCGAAGTTGCCCTCCACCTCCACCGGGCGGGCACCGAAGTCCAAAGCCTGGGCCAGCTTCGCCGCCGCCACTGCCCCGCGGGGGATGAAGAGCACCGCCTGCAGCCCGGCGCGGGCGGCGTAGGCGGCCATCGAGGCAGAGGTGTTGCCGGTGGAGGCGCAGGCCACCACCCGAGCGCCCTCCTGCACCGCCTGGCTGATGCAGGAGGTCATGCCCAGGTCCTTGAAGGAGCCGGTGGGATTGCCGCCCAGGTGCTTGGCCCAGACCCGCTCCGCCCCCGCGAACTGGGCCGCCCGCTCCAGGCGAATCAGCGGAGTTCCCCCTTCGCCCAGGGTCACTGGGGCGACCGAGGTGGGCAAAAAGGGCAGCAACTCGCGGTAGCGCCAGACCCCGCTGCGGTCCGCCTCGCCCGGCGCCGCCCAGCGGCCGTGCCACCGGCGGCGCCAGGTGGCCGGCTGGGGCGCGCCGAAGTCGTAAGCCACCTCGGTGAGACCCCCGCAGCGTGGGCAGGTGTGACCTGCGCTCGGAGTCACCGGCGTGGCGCAGCCGGGATCGGCGCAGACCACCCGCGCCGGGGGCGAGTCGGGGTCAGTCAGAGGGCGAACTCCCGGTGCAGGGCCCGGACCACGGTCGGGACGTCGCCCGACCCTACCACCAGCGAGATGCTGAGCTCGGACGAGCCCTGGGCGATGGCGATCACGTTGACCCCGACTGCGGCAACCGCACCGAAGAGCCGGGCCGCGATGCCCGGGGTCCCGCGCATCTCCTCGCCCACCGCCACTACCATCCCCACCTCGGACAGCTGCTCCACTGCGGCCACCAGCGCCTCCTGGCGGCCGCGCTCGCGCTCCAAGCGGCGCGCGACCCGTGGACGGTCGCTGGCATTGATGACGAAGGAGAGGACGTTCTCCGCCGAAGACTGGGTCACCATCAGGGTGGGCACCCGCTCTGCGTCCAGCCACGCTGTCACCAAAGCGGCCAGGCGGGTGAAGCCGGTGGTGTCTCCTCCGGCCACGGTGAACAGCGCCGCCGTGGTGGTGGAGGCGAGGGCGCTGACGGCAGCGGGCGCGCCGCCCGGGTCCGCGATCCGGGTGCCCGGTCGCTCCGGCGCGAAGCTGTTCTTGATCAGGACCGGAATCCTGAAGAGGCGGGGCAGCTCCAGCGCCTTGGGGTGGAGCACCCGGGCGCCGAAGAAAGCAAGCTCGGTCGCCTCCCGGTAGGAGAGGGCGGGGATGACCTGCGCCTCGGGGACCAGTCGGGGGTCGGCGGTCATCATCCCGTCGACGTCGGTGAAGATCCAGACCGCCTCCGCGTCCAGGGCAGCGCCCAGGACGGTGGCGGTGTAGTCGGAGCCGCCCCGACCCAACGAAGTGGTGCTGCCGTCGGCGGTGGCGGCGCGGAACCCGGTCACGACCGGCAGGAGGCGCCGGCGCCTCATCCCCAACAGCCGGGTGCGCACCCGGCGGCGGGTGGGCGCGAAGAGAACGTGGGCGTCACCAAAGACATCGTCGCTGACGATCAGCTCGCCGGCGTCGACCGACTCAGCGGGCAGCCCTGCCCGCTGGAGTGCCGCCGCGACCAGGGTGGCGGCCAGCACCTCGCCCAACGAGATCAGCGAATCCCGCGTCCGGGGTGGGATCTCACGCACCAAGGAGATGCCGGCGCAGAGGTCGCGAAAGTGTGCCAGCGGCGCCAGCAGGCGGACCTCGGCGATTCGAGCGTCCTCACCGCCAAGCAGCTCCCGGCAGACCTGCAGGTGGCGCTCACGCACCGACCGGTCGAGGCGGCGCCAGTCCCGCTCCTTCCCCTGCGAGGCGGCCAGCGCCGCCCGGGCGAGCTCATCGGTGACCCCGGCCAGCGCCGAGACCACCACCACCAGGCTCCGCTCCACGGCCTGCTCCCCCACCGTCTGCACCGCTTGGCGGATGCGCGCGGCGTCTCCCAGCGAGGTTCCCCCGAACTTGAGCACCCGCAGCGGGCCGGCGTCGCTCACCTGGGCGACCACACCCGGGCCCCGTGGTTGGCAGGTGCCACCACCAGCGTCCCGGCCGGGCCGCCGCCACCCTCGCGGTGCTGGCGTGCCATCCCGGCCGCGACCTCTTCGGCTGAATCACGCAGCGCCAGCCCCACAATCGCCGGTCCCGAGCCGCTGAGCCAGCTGCCCAGCAGCCCTGGGTGGCGGAAGTCCAGGCAGCGCTCGGCGCCGGGGAGCCCAGTGATCCGCTGCGGCTGGTGCCAGCGGTCCGAAAACAGTTCGGGCCCGATGTCGAAGCGCCCGGAGAACACGCTGGCGGTGAGGAGGGCAGCCCGCTGCAGGTTGTGCACCGCGTCCCGCCGGCGGTACGAGGTGGGAAGCCGGCGCCGGGAGCTGGCGGTCGCGACCCCGGTCTCCGGGATTACCACCACCAGCCGCATCCGGGCGGGCAGGCGGGCAGTGCGGGCCGCAACCCCACCGTCCTCGAGGGCGGCCGCAACGGTCAGGCCCCCAAGATAAGCGGCGGCCACGTTGTCCGGGTGCCCCTCAAGGCCCGCCGCCAATCCCAGGAGTTCGGCGGTCGCCATCTTCTGGGGCACCAGCTGCAGGCCCAGCAGCAGGCCAGCGAGTGTGGCGGCGGCGCTCGAGCCCAGGCCCATCCCGACTGGGACCTCGCTGTGCACCGAGACGCGCAAAGCGGGCGGGGCGACCCCCGCCCATTGGCAGGCGGCCCGGATTCCCCCAGCGACCAGGTCCTGGCCCGCCACCAGGGATCGGCCCTCGGGGCCCAGCTGGACCACCTCTTGGCCCGTGCCCGCCCGGACCTCCGCCTTGGCCCGGAGTTGCAGCGGCAGGGCCAGCCCCGCTGTGTCGAAGAGGCATCCGAGGTTGGCGGAGGTGGCTGGGACCGAGACCGGGCCCAGCTGGCGAGCACGGGCAGGCGCCGGCGTCATCACGACTCTGCTTGGGCGAGCAGCGCTTCGAACTCTGCCAGGCGAGGGGGCAGCGGCGGTTGCAGCGGCTGCACCTCCAAGAGCGGGTCAGTGGTCTTGAGCCCGTTGCCGGAGATACAGAGCACGGTCTCGTCCTCCGGTCCGATGCGCCCCGCCGCCACCAGCTTGGACGTGACCGCCACCGTGACCCCGGCCGCGGTCTCGCCGAAGATGCCCTCGGTACGGGCGAGCTCGCCCATGGCGGCGACGATCTCGGGGTCGCTGGCCGCCTCGGCCCAGCCGCCGCTGGCCCGAATGGCCTGCAGCGCACGGAACCCATCGGCTGGGGTCCCGATGGCCAACGAGCGGCAGATGGTGTCCGCCTTCTGGGGGACGATCTCGCGGGCCCCCGTGGTGCAGGCGGTGGCAATTGGCGAGCATCCCTGTGCCTGGGCTCCGAAGACCCGCACGGGCTTGCGCTTCACCAGTCCCACCTCGACCAGCTCGGAGAAGGCCCGCGCGATGCGGCTCAATTGGGCACCCCCGGCCATGGGCACGACCACGTTGTCGGGGAGGCGCCAGCCCAGTTGCTCGGCGATCTCGAAGGCCACCGTCTTCGAGCCCTCGGCGTAGAAGGGGCGCAGGTTGACGTTGACGAACCCCCAGGGCTGGGTCTCGGCGATCTCGGCGCACAGCCGGTTCACCTGGTCGTAGTCGCCGTCCACCCGGACCAGCTTTGCCCCGTACACCTCGGTCGCCACCAGCTTGGCTCGCTCCAACTCCGCCGGAAGGAATACCCAGGCTTCGAGCCCGAGTCGGGCGGCCTGAGCCGCCACCGCGTTGGCGAGGTTGCCGGTGGAGGCGCATGCCACCACCCGGAAGCCAAAGTGCTGGGCCTGGGCCAGCGCCACGGCCACCACCCGGTCCTTGAACGAGAGGGTGGGCAGGCAGGCGGCGTCGTTCTTGAGCCAGAGCCGGGCCCCGAGTCGCTCGCCCAGCCGGGGGGCGCGCAGCAGAGGGGTGAATCCCACCGGCAGCTCTCCGCTGGGCTCGCCGACCACCGGCAGCAGCTCGCGATAGCGCCAGAGGTTGCGGGGCCGGGACTCGATCAGCTCCCGGTCCAGCACGCGCCGCAGGCGCTCTAGGTCATACGCGACCTCGAGGGGGGTGAAACAGTCATCGCAGAGCACCTTGGGCTGGTTGCCGATTACGCGGCGGCACTCAGGGCATTCCAACTGGAAGAGATGGTTCATGTGCGCCAACTCCTGGTATCGATCGGGCTGAGGTGGAGTGCGGACTGGTGTGTCGCAGACCACCGGTCTGGTAGCGCCTGGGCGCTACCGCCGAGTTCGCCGGGTCCCGCTGAGGGGCCGGCGCATTCGGGCCCGCATGGAGCAAGCGCTGGATGCAAGAAGCGAGGGCGCGATCGCGCACCGGTACAGGTCAGGTGACCATTGCAGGCTGGGCGCGGACGCTGCGGCTACTGGCACGTGTCCCACTCTAAGCCCATGCCTGCCCGGGTGGGAAGCCCTCGACGCCCGGGGCACTGTGCAGTGACCGTCCTTGCGACCCCGGACCGTCGGGATGGCGGGCTGGCCCGTCCTAATCCAGGCGGGACCGGTCCGTCGCCCCCAGGGATTGCCACGCCCGGGTCACCCACTCACCTACCGACCGTCTCGGCCGGCGTACGGAGACGGACCCGCAGACGACATCACAGTTGAGCACGATCACGGGAGCTCCGGGAGGCACCGCGCCGTGCAGCTCCGAAGACTTGGCGCCCAGCACGCAGCGCCCGCTGAGGCGTACCTGGACGCCCTCGGGGACGAAGATGGTGATCGATCCGCACCTGACCTTCGCGGCGATGGTCGTGACGCTTTGCTGCAGGACCGCTTGCTGCAACTCAAGATGGCAATCGCCCAACACGGAGCGGACCCGGAGCTCCGGGGGCACGATCCAGCTGCCCTTGCGTGACTCGTTCCCCAGGATGGCGCTGATCTCCGAGGGCGCCGGCGCCGAAAGCGTAGTCGGCACCTGAGGCACCTTGGGGAGGTCGGCCGTCAGCTGCGCCAGCTCTGACTGGGTCCGCGCGGTCAGCGCGCCCGCACACCTCGCTGAGTACTCCTCCAGGGTGAGGCGCCCCTCCCCGACCGCGACGGCGAGGTGCTCTACGGCTTGGTCCCGCTCAGCGTCAGAGGCCCGGACCGCTATCGGCCCCTGCTCGGGGGGCGTTGTGGACGAGTCCGTGGCGTCAGGCCCGCCAGCGCCTTGGGGCGTGGTCACTCCAATGCGCCGGCCACGCCTCGCGGGTGGCCCGAAAAGCGCCAATCCGGTGGCCGGGTGTGGGAGCCTGAAGGATGACTTTGGACTCCTTGATGGTGCTGACGGGGCTGGGGCGGGGCGGTAACCGGGAGCCCAGTCTAGCCCCAGCCCCAGCACCGACCTATCGGGCACACTCCCCAGATGGAGGCGCGACGCCTGCGGGTCGGAGTACTGGGTGCCACCGGGCTGGTCGGCCAGCAATTGGTGCAGCTCCTCTCCCGGCACCCCTGGTTTGAGCTGAGCGCTCTGGCGGCGTCGGAGAACTCTGCCGGCCGTCTCTACGGAGAGGCGGTCAACTGGCGCCTGGACGGCGAGCCGCCGCAGCCGGCCGCTGCGCTTGCGGTCTCGCGGCTGGATCCCACGCTGGAGTGCGACTTCGTCTTCTCGGCCCTAGATGCGAAGGTCGCTGGAGATGCCGAGTTGGCGTTTGCCGCAGCCGGCTACCCGGTTATCAGCAACGCTGCGGCTCACCGTCTGCACGACTACGTTCCGCTGCTCGTTCCCGAGGTGAATCCGGGACACCTCACTGCAATCTCATACCAGCAGGAAAGGCTAGGGTTTACAAGGGGATTCATTCTCACCAATCCCAACTGTTCGGCGATTGGTTTGACCATGGTGCTCAAGCCGCTGCAAGATACTTTCGGCGTTTTTGCCGCGACCGTCGTCACCATGCAGGCCATCTCCGGTGCTGGGCTTGGCCAGCTGGCCGCGGCTACCGCTCAGGACAACGTGGTCCCCTTCATCGCAGGCGAGGAGACCAAGTTGGAGTCGGAGCCGCTGAAGCTTCTGGGCCGGTGGGACGGCGGGCGCTTTAAGCCGGCCGATGTGGTGCTCAGCGCCAGCTGTCACCGCGTGCCCATCCTTCACGGCCACACCGAGCTGGTCTCGCTGCGGCTGGGCTCCCAGGCCAGCGTGGAGGCGATCACCAAGGCGCTGCAGGACTTTCGCGGCCTGCCTCAGGAGCTCCGCCTCCCGAGCGCTCCCGAACAGCCATTGCAGGTCGTCGGGCTGCCCGACCGCCCGCAACCCCGCCTGGACCGCTCGCGAAGCTCGGGGATGGCGGTCACGGTCGGGCGCATCCGCCCCTGCCCGGTGCTGGGGTGGAAGCTGGTCCTGGTCCTGCACAACCTGATTCGCGGCGCCGCCGGTGCGGCCCTGCTCAACGCCGAACTGCTCTGCGCCCAGGGCCTCATTCCGGGGGCGCCGTCTGCAGGCAGCGATGACTGAGGGGGCGCCACGGCCCCTGTCCGGGGTGGTGGTTTTGGACCTCACCCATGCGATGGCCGGTCCTTACTGCACCATGCACCTCGGTGACCTGGGAGCCGACGTGCTCAAGCTGGAGCCTCCCCAGGGTGACGAGTCCCGCGCCTGGGGACCACCGTTCCTCGGCTCCGAGTCGAGCTACTTTCTCTCGGTCAATCGCAACAAGCGCAGCCTGGTCCTCGACCTCCGAACCACCCGGGGTCAGGAACTAGCCCGAGAGCTGGCGCAGCGCGCCGACATTCTCGTAGAGAACTTCCGCCCCGGCAAGGCAGCGGAGCTGGGCCTGGACGCCCAGGAGCTGCGGCGCCAGCACCGCGAGCTCGTCTACGCCTCCATCAGCGGCTTCGGCGCCGGGCACCCGGAGCTGACCGGGTACGACCAGATCGCTCAGGGCAGCAGCGGCTTGATGAGCTTGACCGGGGAGCCGGGGGGGCGGCCCACCAAGGTGGGGGTGCCGCTCGCGGATATCGCGGCCGGGATGTTCGCCGCCCACGCCATCCTCGCCGCCCTGGTGGAACGCGAGCGCACCGGTGTGGGCCGCATCATCGACGTCGCCCTTAACGACTCCCTGCTGGCGATGCTCACCTACCAGGCGGGCTGGCTGTTCGCCCGGGGCGAGCCCCCGCCCCGGTGGGGCAACGCGCACGCCAGCATCGTGCCCTACGGCACCTTCGCCACCGCGGACGGTGAGGTCAATCTCGCCGCCGGCTCCAACCCGCAGTTCCAGCGCCTCTGCTCCGCCCTGGGCCTGGACGGGCTGGCCGAGGATCGGCGCTTTGGCAGCAACCCGGAGCGCTGCCGCCACCGCGAGGAACTGCTCTCGGAGCTGGAGCCGCGGCTGCGCCAGCTACCGACCGCGGAGTGCCTGGAGCTCCTGGCCCGGGCCCGGGTGCCGGCGGGGCCGGTGCACGACCTGGCGGCGGCGCTCTCCAGCCCGCTGGCGCTGGAGCGGGGGATGCGCCGGCAGGTCTCGCACCCGGATCTGGGCGAGATCGAGCAGGTGGGTGCCCCCTGGAAGCTTGACGGCGAGTCCAGCCCCATCCGCCGGCCGCCACCCCGTCTCGGCGAGCACACAGCAGAGGTGCTGCGGGAGCTGGGGGGCCGCGGCTCAGAGCCGGCCGGCGTCGATGATGCTCTGTAGGAACTGCCGGGTCCGGGGCTGCTTGGGCTCCTTGAAGATCTGCTCGGGCGGCCCCTGCTCCAGGATCACCCCCTGATCGAGGAAACAGACCCGGCTGGCGATGTCGCGAGCGAAGCCCATCTCGTGGGTGGCGATCAGCATGGTCATGCCCTGCTCGGCCAGGCCTCGGATCACGCCGAGCACCTCGGCCACCAGCTCCGGATCCAGGGCCGAGGTGACCTCATCTAGCAGCATCAGCCGCGGGTGCATCGCCAGCGCCCGGGCGATCGCCGCGCGCTGCTGCTGCCCGCCCGAGAGGCGGTCGGGGAACTCGTCTCGCTTGTCGGAGAGCCCGAGCTGCTCCAGCAGCGCCATGGCCTCGGCGACCGCCTGCGCCCGGGGCAGGTGGAGGACCCGCCGCGGGCCGAGGGTGACGTTGCGCAAGACCGTCATGTGCGGGAACAGGTTGAACGCCTGGAAGACGATGCCAATGTGGCGGCGCACCAGGTTGGGGTCGGTGTCCGGGTGGCTGATCTCCTCGCCGAAGAAGTAGATCTGCCCGCGATCGACCGGCTCCAGGAGGTTTACGCAGCGGAGCAGGGTCGACTTGCCCGAGCCCGAAGCCCCGATCAGGCACACCACCTGGTGGGTGGCCAGGCTGAGGTCGATCCCGCGCAGCACCTCGGTGCCCGAGAACGACTTCTTCACCCCCTCCAGGCGCAGGGCCGTTGCCTGGTCGCTCACCGGCTCAGCGGATGGCCGAGGCGGTCTGGCGCCGGCGCCGGTCGCGGGCGGTCAGGTAGTCGGTGAAGCGGGCGAGCGGCACGGTCAGGCCCAGAAAGAGCAGCGCCGCCACCGTGTAGCCGGTGTAGTTGAACCTGGTGGAGCTGAAGATCCCGGCCGCCCGGTTGGCCTCGATCACCCCGAGGACCGCCACCAGGGCGGTGTCCTTCTGCAGGCTGATGAAGTCGTTCAGCAAGGGCGGCACCACCCGCCGCACCGCCTGCGGCATGACCACCGCCCGCAGCGCCTGCCAGTGGTTGAGGCCCAGGGAGCGGGCGGCCGCCACCTGGCTGGGATGCACCGACTCGATCCCCGCCCGGTAGACCTCGGACACGTAGGCGGAGTAGGAGAGCACCAGGGCCGCCACCCCGTAGACCCAGGTGGCCTGGGTGGAGACCCCGGCCATGTTGAGGGCGGGCACGCCGAAGCCGATCGCGTAGATCACCAGGATCAGGGGCACGCCGCGGAAGAAGTCCGTGTAGGCGATGGCCAACATCCGGTAGGGGAAGAAGACCGGACCCTGGAGTTGGCGCACCAGGGCGATCACCATCGCCAGGATCAGGATCAGAACCTCGGCGCCCAGGAACATCTCGATGTTGAGCAGCAGCGCCGCCGGCACCGAGAAGATCCCGTTGGACGGGTCGCCGGTCAAGGCGATCCGCATCGCCTTGAGGTTGAAGAAGGTCTCGCGCACCTGGGCGCTGCCGGGGGCCAGGAAGAAGGCGCCCAGGAGCACTCCCAGCAGCAACAAGGTCGACAGGACCGAGACCGCCAGCGCCCGTTTGCCCCGCAGCCGTGGCCGCCCCCGGCTGCTGCCCAGGCTGCTGAAGGCGGGACCCCCCGCCGGGACCAGGGCCGGGGGATCCCCCCAGGGCGACTCGCCCATCTAGGCGCGCAGCCCGGAGCCCCGGCTCAGGGCTTGATGGTGGGGATCCGCTGGTAGATCCCGAGCCAGCGTTGCTGGAGGCGGGCCAGGGTGCCGTTGGCCTGGAGCGCCGTGATGGCGCTGTTGACGCACGCCACCAGTGGATTGCCCTTGGCGAAGAGCAGTCCGTACTTCTCGTCGTTGCTGGGGAACTGGCCCACCACCACCCCGTGCTTGACCTCGCCCGACGCCGCCATGTACTGGGCAGTGGGGGCATCCGTGACGAAGCCCTGGATGGTGTGGTCCGAGAGCGCCGAGGCCACGTCGTTGAGGGTGTTGTAGACAGCTGGGGTTTTGCGGGACTTGAGCTGCTCCTCGATGTAGGCGAGGCTGGTGCTGCCCACCTGATCGCCGTACTTGTAGTTGCGCAGCTGGGACGGGCTGTGGTGCTTGATGAGCGGCGATCCCTTGACCGTGATCAGGGCCTCACGGTCGTTGTAGTAGCCGATGCTGAAGCTGACCGCCTGGGCCCGGGCCGAGGTGATGGTGATCTCGTTGATGTCGAAGTCGAAATGCTTCGGCCCCGGGGCGTAGGAGCTGTCGAAGGGCTCGATGGTCCAGTGCACCTGGCTTGCGGTGAAGCCCAGCGTCTTGGCGATGGCAAAGGCGACCGCCGCCTCGTAGCCGTGGCCGTCGTTGGGGCGGTTGTGCTCGAACCAGGGGGTGTAGGCGGGGCTGTCGGTGGCGACGGTGAGGACCCCCGGGACGTAGAGATGGAGCTGGGAGGGGGTGCAACTGGCAAGCCCGGGCCAGGCCAGCGCGGTGGTCACCCCGCTGGAGGCAGCGAACCCGACCGTCCCCAGCAGGGCTGCCAGCAACCCCCCGCCGACAAGGCGAATCTTCATAGCAGTCCTCAGCAGCGAATCCCCGTCTCCGGCTGGCCGGTCGTCGGCCAGCCCGCCTGCGGATTGTGCCGCAATCGGCGGACCCTGGGGCGGGGCCGGGCTCAGAGCTGCAGCGGTCGCGCGGGGGAGAGCAGCAGCCCGGGCTCGGCGCGCCAGTCGGCGCCGGCCACGTCCGAGTAGAGCTCGATCTCGTTGCCGTCGGGATCCGCGATGTAGAGGCTGTGGGTAACGGTGTGGTCCGCCGTGCCCACCACGCGGACCCCGTGGGCCTGGATGTGCTCGAGCACCGCGCGCAGCTCCTCGTCGGAGTCCGCCACCTTGAGCCCGAAGTGATAGAGCCCCACCCGCCGTCCCCGGGGCTGCTCTTGGGCATCCGGCCCGACCTCGATCAGCAGCAGCTCGTGATGGGTGCGCCCGCTCGAGAAGGCTGCGACCGGCAGGCCCTGGGGGGAGATCCGGCGCCAGCCCAGGACCTCCCCGTAGAAGTTGGCCGAGCGCTCCAGGTTGTGGACGTAGAGCACCAGATGCCCGAGCTCCTTGACTTCCATCGTCGTCACCTCCTTGCCCGGCCGCCCCGGGCGCTTGCCGCAATTCAACTCCATGGTCGCAGGGTGCCTTGGCGCCTGATCCCCGCGACGTGTTCCCGGCCCGGCACGCCCACCATCGGCGGCTCCCCCGGCCCTCCCGGGCTCTAGAAGGCCGCCGCGGCCGCGGCCGAGGGGTGCTGGTCGCGGGCCACGGTGCGGGGCAGCAGGCGCAGGAATGCGCGGTAGGTGACCCCGGGCTCGAGGCGGATGACCAGCGATGGCCCGTCGCCAGTGGTGCTGGCGGCCCCACCCCGTGGTGGGCGGACTCGGCCCAGGATGGTGCCGGGGGGCAGGCTGACCCGCAGCCACTCGGGGCCGACGCTCACCAGGGTCACCTGCTCGGATTGACCGCGGCGGGGCTGGAACACCGCCAGCCCCCGGTCCCCGTCGAGGGTCTCCGCCGCAAGCCGGCCTCGCCGGTAGAAGGCCCACCCCCCGTCCCGGCGCGGGACGGCGTCGCCGGGTCCCCGCAGGGTGGCGGCGCGGAGCACCGCCCCGAGTTCGCGCGCCAGCCGGTTGGGGATGGGCTCCCCGCCCGACCAGCGGGTGCTGTAGTAGAGCGCCGGGACCCCGTAGACGGCACTGCTGACGATGTGCCGCACCGCCTGGGTGGCGTCCAGCCGCCAGCCGTCACCGTCGATGGGAAAGCCGGGGTCGACGGCGCTGACCAGGGTGGCCCGCCAGTCCCAGGTGGAGGCGCGGCGGGCGTCGTAGAGGCGGATCTCGTCCTCGGTCCCGCCGAACTGCGGAGCGACCGCGCTGGCGTCGACCAGCGCTCCGGGATCTGCCTTCCAGGCCCCCTGGGAAAGGATGGTCATGTAGCGCAGCAGGGCGGCGCTGCCCACGCCCAGTGCGGGGCGACTGAAGTGGCTGTGCCCGGGGTCGGGGACCAGGTATCCCCAGTCGAGCTTGAGGCCGTCGGCCCCTAGCTGGTGACGCCCCCTGCCCAGGAGCAGCCGCATGGCCGTCCTGGTGGCGGTGGGGAATCCCGTCGTGGTGGGATCGACTCGGACCCGCTGGCCGTCTCGCTGCCGCACCCAGAGCGGCCACCACAGCACCACCCGCAATCCCATTTGGTGCAGCTGGCGGATCAGACGGTGCATTCCCACCACCCCCCCGAAGCGGGCGCTCGGTGTCGCCCCGCCCAGGTGGCGCTGCCACTGCGCGTCGACCACCAGCGTGAAGTGACGCACCCCGAAGCGGCGGCGGACGGCGCTGGCGAAGTGTCGGACCCAGGACGCGGTGTAGCGGCGACTGCTGTCGGCGGCGCCGCTGACGCGCTGCTGCCCCCAGGTGTCGACCAGGGGCCAGCTCCACCAGCGGGGACGCCCGTCCCGGGGCCTGGCCAACGGGGCCAACCCCAGCTGGCCCAGAGCGGCGTGGTAGCGCGTCAGCCCGGCGAGGACGTTGCCTGCCAGAGTGATTACGAAGGCCGGTAGTCGCAGCCAGGCACTCCGGCCGCGGCTTCCCGCAGGCGACTTGACGAACCCGCCCGGGCCGCGGTCGGGCAGCCGGGCGAGCAGGGCCAGCGGGTAGTTGACCGCCACCCCGCCTGATGTGGTCAGGTCGAGGCGGGTGGCGTCCGGGACCTGCGCCAGCCCGATCCCGATCCACCCTGTCGCGGTGCGCAGCTCGACATCCAGCGGGGGCGGGGCGAAGGGCGCGGTGTGGAAGGGCGGCAGGCTACCCAGCTGGGTGAGCAGGGAGCTGGCGTAGGGCCGTCCCAGCGGGTTGGGGGCGAAGCCATAGCGCAGCAGTTGCGCCGGCAGCCCGCGGTTGCCGTCGCTGAAGAAAATGGCTGGAGCCTGCCGGTGCGGGCCGATCCGCCCGGAGAACTGCACTGTGAAGAAGCGGGCCTCGGGCCGGATGCGGGTCTGCTCCAACAGCTGGCCGTCCTGGCGGTAGGTCTGCAGCACCACGGTGCGCCCCTGGGCTCGCGCCCGGAAATGGAGATGGCGGGGGAGGCGGCTGCGGCCGAGCAGCGCCAGGGCGGGGACTGTGAAGCTGTCTCCGCGCAGCCAGACCTGGAGCAAGGCGCTGCGTCCTCCGAGCCGCAGTCGGTAGGTGGGGGTGCTGACGGTCACGGCGCGCCCGCCCCCTCCGAGCCGCACCGGGGACGTCGCCGAGCCTGGGTTGCGAGTAGGGGCCTCGCTGGCCAGGGCGAGCGCCAACAGCAACAGCCCCGCTACGGCGGCTGGCAGGATCTTGGTCTGGCGCACAGGAAGAGGAACCTCAGTCGGGCACCGGGGACGGGCTGCCGCGTAGGACGCTACTGCCTACGGGCCGACCCCCGGCCAGGGGAACTGGCCCTCCCCCCTCGCCCGCAGGAGTGCGGTCCCACTCAGTAGCGTAGGCCCAGCGTGGACGAGGACCTCGACCGCCGGGTTCGCCTTGCCGCCTTCGCCCACCTGGCTTACCTGGTGGACAGCTTCGGCGAGGATCTACCCGCTGCCGCGCTCGCCAAGGGCTTCCCTTTCGAGGGTCACACGGTCCACTTGCTGGCGCCCCAGGGAATCTTCATTCCCGCCGGGATGGAGGTGCCGCTCACGATTCGAACCGCCGCCGTGCGCGCCGACGGTTCCCGTGCGTACCAGGACCAGTTTGGCCCTGACGGCATGCTGCGCTACCGCTACCGCGGCGAGGAACTTCTGCACCGCGAGAACCGCGGCCTGCGCCAAGCGTGCCGGGAGGCCATCCCCCTCATCTGGCTGTCGGGCGTGACCGCAGGCCGCTACCAACCGTTCTGGCCGGTGTTCGTCCACGCCGACCATCCCGCCGCGCTGACATTCGCCATCGCCTTCGAGGATATGGGAGTTCTAAGCGAAGAGCTGCGGCCAGCCGTAGTTGACGAGGCGCGCCGTGCCTACATCAGCCAAACGGTGCGCAAGCGCCTGCACCAAACGAGGTTCAGGCGCCGCGTGCTCCACGCGTACAGTGACACCTGCGCCATCTGCCGCTTGCGAGAGGAGCGGCTGCTGGACGCTGCCCACATCGTGGAGGATGCGGACCCAATCGGAGTGCCGCTCATCCCCAATGGGCTGTCACTCTGCAAGATCCACCATGCTGCATTTGACAGCAACATCCTGGGCATCCGACCCGACCGGGTCGTCGAGGTCAACCGCGACATCATGGCGAAGACCGACGGGCCGATGCTGCGGTATGGGCTCCAGGGGTGCAACGGTGGTGCCCTGGTGCTTCCCCGCCGCCGCGAGGATTGGCCTGGGGCAGAGTTCCTGGAAGCGCGCTACCAGCGGTTCCGCGCCGCAGGGTAGAGCTCGGGGAGCAGGAGCTGGGCCGCGGCGGGGAGCCGCCGCGACGCGGTGCCCGCCGGTGGGCGGGACGGGCTCAGAGCACGCAGAACTCGTTGCCCTCGGGGTCGGCCATCACCACCCACGGCTGCTCACCCTGTCCGATGTCCACGCGCCGTGCTCCCCGCGCCTGGAGGGCCGCCACCTCCTCCTCCTGAGTGCGATCGATGGCCCAGAGGTCCAGGTGGACGCGGTTCTTCATCCGCTTGCTCTCCGGCACCGGGACGAAGACGATTTGGGGTACCTGGGGTGCCCGGCGGGTCTCCTCATCCGAGGGCCGCTCATCGCTGCTCGGCCAGGGCGCGATCGCCACCCACCCCTGCGCCGCCTGGGGATGCACCCGGTAGCCGAGCACCTCGGCCCACCAGTTGGCGAGCTCCAGCGGACGCTGGCTGTCGACGATCACGTCCACGACCCGGCTCGTCATGTGCGGCAGGCTAGCAGGAGCTCTCTGGGAAGATGGTGGAGCCGCGCTGGCGCGGGCATCGGAGGGACTTTGTGAGCGGCGAAGTGATGGAGCGTCGGCGGGTGGGCGCAGCCGGGCCGGAGGTGACGGTGATTGGCCTGGGCACCAACAACTTCGGCAGTCGCATGGACTGGCCCGCGGTCAGCGAGACCGTCGCTGCCGCCCTGGCCGTGGGGATCAACCTCTTCGACACTGCCGCCAGCTACGGCCAGGGCGAGTCGGAGCGCCGGCTGGGGCGAGCGCTTCGTGGCCGTCGGGAGCAGGCCGTGATCGCGACCAAGTTCGGCTGGCCCGCGGGCCGGGGGCCAAACCCGCACCCGGGATCCCCGGCCGAGCTGCGCCGCTCCGCGGAGGCAAGCCTGGAGCGCCTCGGCGTCGAGCAGATCGACCTCCTGCAGATCCACTTCCCCGATCCCAACACGCCCATCGCCGAGACCCTCGGCGGGCTCCAGGAGCTGGTCGCTGAGGGCAAGGTGGCCCACATCGGATCAAGCAACTTCACTCCAACCCAGATCGAGGACGGGGCCAAAGTCGCCACGGACCGCGGGCTGGCCGCCTTCATCAGCTCTCAGGAGGAGTACAGCCTGCTCCAGCGGGACATCGAGCGGGAGACGATCCCGCTTTTGGCGAGGCTTGGACTCGGACTCCTGCCCTACTTCCCGCTCGCCAGCGGGATGCTCACTGGCAAGTACCGCTGGGGGGAGCCCGCCCCCGCGGGCTCCCGCCTGGACCGGCCGGAGGCGGACCCCCGACTCCGGGACCGACCGACTTTCGAGATTCTAGAGGCGGTCGCAGACTTCGCCGATACTCGGGGGGCCTCGATGCTGGAGGTGGCGATCGGCTTCCTGCTCCGGCAGCCGGTGGTCTCCTCGGTCATCGCGGGAGCCACCAGCCCCGACCAGGTGCGGGCCAATGTCGCGGCGGCTGGCTGGCGGCCCAGCTCCGATGACCTGGTGGAGCTCGACCGCATCACCGCCCGGGTGCCCGATAGGGGTTCAGCGAGCGAGTGAGCGCGGTCTACATCTCCTGCGACCTGGAAGGCGTCGCCGGAATCGCCGACTGGGAGCAGGTCGGGCCGGGTCCGGCCGGTGAGCTGGGTAGGCGGCTGCTGCTGGCGGAGGTGAACGCCGCCATCGACGGCGCTCTTAAGGCGGGCGCCGACCGCTTCTTGGTCAACGACTCGCACGGAGCGATGCAAAACCTGGACCCCGCGCTCCTCCACGGGCAGGCGGAGTACTGCTCAGGGCGCCACAAACCCCGCTACATGATGGAGGGATTGGACTCAGGCTTTGCCGCCGTCTTCTTCATCGGCTACCACGGCTCGGTGGACGGCGGGCCCTCGGTGCTCTCGCACACCTACAACCCGATGGCCATCGCCGGAGCGGCGATCAACGGAATCCCGGTCGGCGAGAGCGGCCTCAATGCTCTCGTGGCCATGGCCCACGGCGTTCCGGTGGCGCTTATCACGGGCGACCAGTACACCGCCGCGCAGGCGCGCCCCATCCTGCCCGGCGTCACCGAGGTCGTGGTCAAGCAGTCGGTGAGCCGGATGGCTGCTCGCAGCCTTCATCCCGAGCTCGCCTGCGGCCTGATACGGGATGCCGCCGAGAGGAGCCTGGGACGTCTGGACATGATTGCCCCACCCGCCTTCGAACTGCCCATTCGCTTGCGGGTGCGGTTACGCAACGCGGACCTAGCGCAGCTGGCGACACGGATCCGCCAGGTGGAGCCGCTCGAGGACCCGCTGGCGGTGGAGGTCGTCGGTGACGATCCGCTACTGCTGTTCGAGGAATTCGTTGCACTTGTGCAACTGACCAGGGGATTGGCCGAGCAGCGGTAATGGCCCCGGTTCCCCTGCACCAAGCGATGGATGGGATCACCGCTTTGGCGGGTCGTCGATACTGGTCTGGTGACCGAGCCAGGCGACGCCTCGCGGGGCCAGGCGTCGAAGGCGCCTGAGGGCAATCGCACCGCGCGCTTGGGGAGTGGCGACGAGGTCGATCGCGGCGCTTTAGACCCCGACGAGCGGCTGGAGCTCACGCTGGTGCTGCGCCCTCGCCCGGACCAGGCCCACCCTGACCCCGGCGCCCTGGGGGCGCTCTCACCCCGCCTGCGCGCCCACCTGACCAGGGAGCAACTGGCCCGGGTGCGCGGGGCGGACCCAGCCGACCTCGACCGGGTCCGCTCTTGGGCACTGTCCCAGGGCCTGGAGGTCGGGGGAATCGCCATGGAGCGCCGCTCCCTCCGCCTCCGAGGGACGGTGGGCCAGCTCAACCAAGCGCTTGGGATGGACCTCCGCCGGCGAGCCTCGGCTGCCTTGGAGTTTCGCGCCCCGCTCGAGCCGCCCGCGGTGCCCGCCGCCCTGTCCGAGGCGGTGGTGGCGGTGCTGGGCGCCGATACCACGCCCCGAGCGCAGCCCCAGTTCCGGCGCCTGCCGCTGCCCCCTACCGCGCGCTCCCTGGCGGAGGCGGCGCCGCTCAGCTACCTGCCGCCCCAGGTGGGTGAGCTGTACCGATATCCGCAGGAGACTTCGGGCGCCGGCCACTGCATCGGACTGATCGAGCTGGGGGGCGGGTACCGAGAGAGCGACCTGCACCCGTACTTCGCCCAACTCGGCGTGGCCGAGCCCGAGTTGGTGCCGATCTCGGTCGACGGGGCCGCCAACCAGCCGACCGGTTCGCCGGACGGGCCGGACGGCGAGGTCACCCTGGACATCGAGGTGGCCGGCGCCCTGGCTCCCGGAGTGCGTCTCGCCCTCTACTTTGCCCCCAATACCGACCAGGGCTTTCTGGACGCCATCCAGGCGGCGCTCCACGACGCTGGCAACCGCCCCTCGGTGATCTCCATCAGCTGGGGCGGTCCCGAGGCTGGATGGCCGCAGGCAACCATGAGCGCCTTCGACCAAGCGTTCCAGGACGCGGCCCTGCTCGGGGTGACGGTCTGCGTCGCCGCCGGGGACCGGGGCTCCGGGGACGGGGTCGACGATGGGCTCGCCCACTGCGACTTCCCGGCCTCCAGCCCCCACGTGCTCGCCTGTGGTGGAACCAGGCTCACATCCGCGGCTGGGCAGATCAAGTCCGAGGTCACCTGGAACGACGGACCCGGGCAGGGCGCCACCGGGGGTGGGGTGAGCGCGGTCTTTCCCCTTCCCGCGTGGCAGCAGGCCGCGGCGGTACCCCCCTCCGTGGACCCGGGTCACGATCGCGGGCGGGGCATCCCCGACGTGGCTGGCGACGCCGATCCCGAGACCGGCTACCAGGTCTTGGTGGACGGCACCCCGGCGGTCTTCGGGGGCACCAGCGCCGCCGCGCCCCTCTGGGCGGCGCTGCTGGTGCGCTGCGCGCAGGGCCTGGGGCAGGAGTTCGGGTACCTCAATCCGCTCCTCTACCAGCGGCTGGCTGCGCGGAGCGTCACTCACGACATCACCCAGGGCAACAACGGCGCCTACTCCGCTCAGGTGGGCTGGGACGCCTGCACCGGCTGGGGCAGCCCCGACGGTGCCGCCCTGCTCGAAGCGCTCCGCAGCTGAGCTGGCCTGAGGGCGACGGCCCCGAGGGCTTGTGGCAAGCTTCAGCGGTGACCCAGCTGCAGGCGGCCCGACGTCAGATCGCAGACCCGGCTGGCTCACCCGCCGTGGTCGCGCAGGAGCTGCGCAAGTCCTTCAAGGAGATCGAGGCGGTGCGGGGGGTGAGCTTCGAGGTCGCCGCCGGCGAGATCTTCGGCTTCTTGGGACCCAACGGGGCCGGCAAGTCCACCACCATCGCCATGCTCTGCACGCTCACCCGGCCGGACTCCGGCCAGGCCCGGGTAGCCGGCCACGACGTCGTCAAGGCCCAGAGCCTGGTGCGCCAGCGCATCGGCCTGGTCTTCCAGGATCCGACCCTGGACGAATACCTCACCGCCAGCGAAAACCTCACCTTCCACGCCGAGCTCTACGGCGTGCCCAAGGAGACCCTGGCACCCCGGATGCGCCAGGTGTTGGAGCTGGTCGACCTCTGGGAACGGCGCCGATCCCTGGTGGGGACCTTCTCTGGAGGGATGAAGCGACGCCTTGAGATCGCTCGGGGGTTGCTCCACTCGCCGCGAGTTCTGTTCCTCGACGAGCCCACGGTCGGCCTCGACCCCCAGACCCGATCGGGAATCTGGAGCTACATCACCGAGCTGCGGCGCCGTGAGCAGATCAGCATCTTCCTGACCACCCACTACATGGACGAGGCCGAGTACTGCGACCGGATCGCCATCATCGACAACGGGCAGCTGGTGGCGGTGGACACCCCCGAAGCGCTCAAGGCGGCCATTGGCGAGGACCGGGTCGAGCTGCAGACCGACGACGACCAGCTGGCGCTGGGCCGACTGAAGGAGGAGTTCTCGATCGAAGCCAAGGTGAGCGAGGGCTCGGTCGCCTTCCACGTCCCGGCGGGCGAGCAGTTCGTCCCCCAGCTCTTCGCGCGGCTGGGGGTGCCCATCCGCTCGGTGCGGGTGGCGCGCCCCACCCTCGACGACGTCTTCATGACCTACACCGGGCGCACCATCCGGGACGCCGAGTCATCGTCGGGTGAGCGGCTGCGGGCCAACCCCTGGATGCGCGCTCGCTCGAGGCGCTGAACGTGGCCCAGGCATCGGTGGTCGAGGTCCGGGTCGCCGGCGGGCGCACCAGCGACGACCTGCGCGCGCTGTGGGTGGTGTGGAAGCGGGAGCTGATCCGCTTCGGGCGCAACCGCATGCGCATCGTCACCTCGCTGGCTCAACCGGTGCTGTTCCTGTTCATCCTCGGCACCGGGCTGTCCACCATCGTCTCCAGCGCCAGCCACTTCAACTTCCGCACCTTCATGTTCCCCGGGGTCCTGGGGATGACGGTGCTCTTCACCTCGATCTTCTCTGCCATCTCGATCGTCTGGGACCGCGAGTTTGGCTTCCTGCGCGAGATGCTGGTGGCCCCGGTACATCGCTGGACCTTGGTACTGGGCAAGTGCCTGGGCGGCGCCACGGTCGCCACCATCCAGGGCGCCATCATGCTGGCGCTGGCAGGCTTGGTGGGCGTTCCCTACAACCCGGCGATGCTGATCGTCCTGCTGCTGGAGATGATGCTGACCGCCTTCGCACTGACCGCCTTCGGGGTGATGCTGGCGGCCCGGATCTCCGACGTGCAGTCGTTCCAGGTGGTGACGCAACTCTTCGTTTTGCCCATGTTCTTCCTGTCGGGCGCGGTGTTCCCGGTGACCAAGTTGCCCGCCTGGCTGGCCGTGCTCAGCAAGATCGACCCGCTCTCATACGCGGTGGACCCGCTGCGCAAGGAGGTGTTCAGCGCGCTGAGCGTGCCTCCCCAGCTCCGCCAGACCTTCAACCCGGGCGTTAGTTGGGGCAGCTGGCACCTGCCGGTTATCTTCGAGCTGGGCCTGGTGGCGGTGGCGGCGGCGCTGATGCTGGGGACCGCCATCCGGCAGTTCTCCAAGCCCACCTGAGGAGGCCGGTCCCTCCGGTGACCGGCGTGGGTGCGTTCATCGTGGTGGGGCGGCTTTTCGGGGCGGTGCTGCTGTTCCTGGCGCTTGGCAACGGCGCTGCGGAGCGCACCGTGGGCTTGGTCAGCTGAGCACCGCTACCTCAATGCTTTCGGCAAGCCGCGAGCAGGCGTGAGAAACCGCCTGGCGGTCGTCCGCTGACCACCTGCCCAGCAACTCTTCCAGCATCGCCCGCCGGGCCTGGTGCAGGCGCTTGCGGAGCCTGGTCCCTTCGCGGGTCACGTGGAGAAGCGCCGCGCGCCGGTCGCGCGGGTCTTGTTCTCGCGAGATGAGCCCAGCGCGCTCCAGCCGCTGCAGTTGGGGGGTGATGGTGGAGTTGTCCACGCCGTAGTACGCCGCCAGTTCGCTGGGGTGGACCGGGCCGGTGGCGGCGATCCGCCCCAGCATGGCCATGGCGCCCACCGGCAGCTCGCATCGGGCGCGGCGCATGGTCTCCATCTGCACCTCCCTGCCATTCGACCAGCGCACGATCACGGTGATGGCCCGCTCGAGCTCTGCCATCGGGTCGTCCGCTCCGTGCTCGAGCGCGGGATCGGCGCGAGACGGGCTGACTGCGGCCCCGCTGCTCATCGCCAGCAGTTCCCCATCAGCGGCGCCGCGCGCGCCCCAGTGCGCCACCGCCCGCCTCGGGCGTGCCCCGGACCGGCGGCGCGGGCGGGGGCGGCGCCGAGGCCTTGCCGGCGGGGCGGCCCTCCGGGGCCAATTCCTGGTTGACGAACTTCCCGCCCCGCAGGGCGGAGGCGACCGCCGCCAAGGCGCAGACGGCGAAGGCGAAGGCGAAGGCGGCGTGGATCCCGGCGATGAAGGGCCCGGAGATCAGTCGGGGGAAGAACGAGCGGCCGGTCAGGTAGGCCTGGTGCGCGGCCGACAGGTGGGGGAGGACCGGACCCAGCAGGGTGCCGATCGGGTTGTAGCCCAGGAAGGAGGCGAACAGGCTGCCCACCGCCGGCAGGTGGGAGATCCGGGTGGCAGCGGCGGCGGGCACGCCCTGGGCCACTAGTCCCGAGTAGAGGGAGTGGGGCAGGCTGGCCGACAGCCCGACGATGATCAGGGTGAAGAAGATTCCGATCGAGAGCACCTGGGCTGCGTTCTGGAAGGTGGCCGCCATCCCCGCCCCGGCCCCGCGCTGGTTGGGCGGCAGGCTATTCATGATGCCTGCCTGATTGGGGGAGGCGAAGAGCCCGCTGGAGAGCCCGTACAGCCCCAGTAGCAGGGCGAACCAGACGTAGCTGAAATTGGCCGGGACCACCTGGAAGATGGCGAAGATCACAGCCGACGCCGCCACCCCGGCGGTCGCCAGTCCACGAGACCCGTAGTGGTCGGCGAGGATGCCGGCCAGGGGTCCGGCGATGAGAAAACCGGCCGTCAGCGGCAGCATGTAGATCCCCGCCCAGAGCGGGGTCTCAGCAAAGCTGTAGCCGTGCTGGGGCAGCCAGATGCCCTGCAGCCAGATGATGAGGATGAACATCAGTCCGCCCCGGGCCAGCGCCCCCAGCAGCGCCGCTAGGTTCCCCGCCCAAAAGGCGCGGATGCGGAAGAGCGGCAGGCGGAACATGGGCGATTCCACCCGGGTCTCGACGTAGAGAAAGAGCAAAAGGCACGCCAGCCCGCCGAAAAGCGCCCCTAGGACGAAGGGGTTGGTCCAGCCCATGCTGTTGCCGCCGTAGGGGAGGATCCCGTAGGTGATCCCCACCAGCACCGCGATCAAGCCGACGGCGAAGGTGAGATTGCCCCAGAGATCGAGCTTGGCCGACTGGCGGATGCCGGAGTCGCGCAGCATCCGGTAGGCCCAGACGGTGCCGAAGATCCCGACCGGCACCGAGACCAGGAAGACCAATCGCCACGAAACGGGCCCCAGCACCCCGCCCAGGACCAGGCCGATGAAGGATCCGGCGATCGCCGCCACCATGTTGGTGCCCAGCGCCATGCCCCGCTGGTTGGCGGGGAAGGCATCGGTGAGGATGGCGCTGGAGTTGGCCCAGAGGAAGGCGGCGCCCACTCCCTGGAAAACCCGGGCCACGATCATGAAGAGGGCCCCCGGAGGTCCGGTGAGCCAGGTCAGGGAGAGCAGGATCGAGAAGACGGTGAAGACCAAAAAACCGAGGTTGTACATGCGCACCCGGCCGTAGATGTCGCCGATTCGACCCAGTGACACCACCAGGACGGGGATCACCACCATGTAGCCCATCAGCAGCCATAGGAAGAGGGGGGTGTTGCCCGGGGTGAGCGGATTGAGCTTGATGCCCCGGAAGATGTCGGGCAGGGCGATCAGCACGATCGAGCTGTTGATCGTGGCCATGAGCATGCCCAGGGTGGTGTTGGAAAGGGCAACCCACTTGTAGTGGGGCCCGAGCTGGGGCCGGGCGGAGGGGGTGGACTGGGGCACGGGCAACCTCGGCAGGGGGCAGGGGATAGGTGGTTGGTTGGATCATACCAAACATCGGCGACTCGCAGCCAGGGCCGGCGTGGTCCCCTCCATGCCTACCATGGCCTGGTGCCAGAGAGCCCGGAGAGCGAGTTCGAGGCGGTCAACCTGCTGGCCGACCCCCTCTACCGCTACTGCAGCATCACCAAGCAGCTGGCGGGTTCGGCCAGCTCCGAGGAGGCGTTGCTCGACCACCCCTGGCTGCAGCGCGCGCGGCGCATCCACCAGCTGCAGTCAGCCTGGTGGGTCTTCCACACCGCCGAGCACTCCCGCTTCCAGCACGCGGTGGGGGCGATGCACCTCAGCGGGAGCTTCACCGAGCACCTCTATCCGAGCCTGCGCGCCAGCTGTCCGGACACCCCCTCGGAGCAGCTTGTGGTGGAGACCATGCGCGTCGCCGGTCTGTTGCACGACGTCGGCCACGGTCCCTTCGGGCACTTCTTCGACCGCGAGGTGCTGGCCCGCTACGGCATCGACCACGAGGACATCGGTCGCGCTCTGGTCCTCGGCCCTCTCGCCGACCTAATCTCTTCCCTGGCGCGCTCCCCCTCCGGGCCGTTCGCACCCGGGGAGACCGTGGACCCAGCCTGGGTGGCCTGGGTGATGGCTCCCCGGGACCTGACCGGAGTCGAGGCGCCGGGCTGGCTGCGCGCGCTTAAGCCCCTTCTCTGCGGACCGGTCTCCACCGACAACATGGACTACGTACCGCGGGACGCCTACATGTGCGGGGTGGCGGTGGGCACGGTGGACCTGGCCCGCCTGCGTCACTACATGTTTGTCAAGGACGGACAGCTGGTGATGCATCAGCACGGGTCCCCGGCGGTCGAGACCTTCCTCGCCGCGCGGCTCTACATGTACAACCACATTTACTTCCACCGCACCGTGCGCCGGATCGACCTGCACCTGCGGCCAGTCTTTGCCCGCACCTGTCGGCGGCTGCTGCCGCAGGGCAATCCCCTCGACGA
>JBOHUK010000128.1:0-6298 GCA_050734395.1 Candidatus Dormibacteria bacterium | reverse complement strand
GGCCATGCTTGGGATGGACCGGGCCGCGCTCCCGGCTCCGCCGCTCGCAGCCAGCCTGGGGCTGCTCCGCGGGGAGTAGACCGTTACCTGGGTCACAGCTCCGTCGCTAGACGTCGTAGGCCCCAATCCCGCGGGGTTGGCCGCCCGGGGATTGGGCATAATGCGCCCTGTGATCGGCGCATCGACCCGACCCGTTCCCGCCCAGGCCCAGCGGCAGCCCCGCTGAGCCAGTTCCACCAGCGGCCGAGGAGATGACCGTGTACCCGTTCGAACGCTTCACCGAGAAGGCCAAGAAGGTCCTGACCCTGGCGCAGGATGAGGCCGAGAAGTCCCACCACTCCTACATTGGCACCGAGCACCTGCTGCTGGGGTTGCTGCGCGAGGGTGAGGGGCTGGCCGCCAAGGTGCTGGCCAATCTGGGCGTGGAGATCGACAAGGTCCGGGAGACCATCGACTCGGTCCTGGGCCGCAACGAGCGGATCATCGTCCAGCAGATCATCCCCACCTCGCGGGTGAAGAAGGTCATCGAAATCGCCTTCGAAGAGGCGAAGCGGATGAACAACACCTACGTGGGCACTGAGCACCTGCTCTTGGGGTTGCTCATCGAGGGCGAGGGCATCGCCGCCCACGTGCTGGAGGACCTGGGCGCCAACCAGGAGAAGGTCCGCCACGAGCTTGACTCGCTGCTCAAGGAGCAGGGCCTGGAGGACGAGCCGCCCCCCGAGCGCAAGAAGTCCAGCAAGACCCCGCTCCTCGACCAGTTCTGCCGCGACCTCACCGACCTCGCTCAGAAGAACCAGCTCGACCCGGTGATCGGCCGGGAGATGGAGATCGAGCGGGTGGTGCAGATCCTCTCGCGGCGCACCAAGAACAACCCGGCTCTGATCGGCGAGCCCGGGGTGGGCAAGACCGCGATCGCCGAGGGCCTGGCGCAGTCGATCGTCCACCAGGAGATCCCCGACAGCCTGGCTCACAAGCGGGTGCTCACCCTGGACATGGGCGCGCTCGTGGCCGGGACCAAGTACCGGGGTGAATTCGAGGAACGCCTCAAGAAGATCCTCGACGAGATCCGCTCCTCCAAGGAGGTGGTGCTCTTCATCGATGAGCTGCACACCCTGGTGGGGGCAGGCGCGGCCGAGGGCGCCATCGATGCCGCCAACATCCTCAAGCCGGCTTTGGCGCGGGGTGAGATCCAGTGCATCGGGGCGACCACGCTCAACGAGTACCGCAAGTACATCGAGAAGGACGCCGCCCTCGAGCGTCGCTTCCAGCCCGTCTACGTCGAGGAGCCCAAGCTCGAGCAGACGATCGAGATCCTCACCGGGGTGCGCAGTCTCTACGAGAAGCACCACCGGGTGTCGATCACCGACGAGGCCGTGCAGGCTGCGGCGGAACTCAGCGGGCGCTACGTGACCGACCGCTCCTGGCCGGACAAGGCGATCGACCTCATCGACGAGGCCTCTGCCCGGGTGCGGATGAAGCTGACCACCACTCCGCCTGAGCTGCGCGCCAAGCAGCGGCAGATCCGAGCCCTGCAGACCAAGCGCGACGAGGCCCTGGAGGAGCACGACCTCGAGGGGGCGGGCAAGCTCGACGAGGAGGCCAAGCTGCTCAAGGCCGAGTACTCGGTCGAGGAGGCCGCCTGGCGCGACGACCTGGGGCGCACCGTGCCCGAGGTGACCGAGCACAACATCGCCGACATCGTCTCCTCCTGGACCGGGGTGCCGGTCAGCCGGCTGGTGGAGGCCGAGACCCAGCGCCTGCTCGCGATGGAGTCGGAGATCCACAAGCGCCTGATAGGCCAGGACGAGGCGGTTAAGATCGTCTGCCAGGCGGTGCGCCGGGCGCGGGCGGGGCTCAAGGATCCCCGTCGGCCGATCGGCTCCTTCATCTTCCTGGGGCCGACCGGGGTGGGCAAGACCGAGTTGGCGCGTAGTCTGGCAGGCTTCCTGTTCGACAGCGACGAAGCTCTCATCCGCCTCGACATGTCGGAGTTCGCCGAGCGGCACTCCACCGCCCGGCTGGTGGGGTCACCCCCCGGTTACGTGGGCTACGACGAGGGGGGCCAGCTCACCGAGGCGGTGCGGCGCCGTCCCTACAGCGTCGTGCTCTTCGATGAGATCGAGAAGGCGCATCCCGACTTCTTCAACATGCTGCTGCAGATCCTCGAGGATGGCCGCCTGACGGACGCCAAGGGCAAGGTGGTCAGCTTTGCCAACACCATCGTGATCATGACCAGCAACCTGGGCATCCAGGGGGTGGGTTCCAACGTCTCGATGGGCTTCCAAACCGGGCTCCCGGGTCCGGCCGGCGAGGACCCCGAGCACAGCAAGATGCGCGAGCGCATCACCGACGAGCTCAAGCGCGCCTTCCGCCCGGAATTCCTCAACCGGGTGGACGCGGTCGTCGTCTTCCACCGCCTGCGCACCGAGGAGATCCGCCAGATCGTTGAGCTGATGCTGGTGCGGGTGCGCGAGCACCTCCAGCGGCAGGGTCTCAGCCTGCTGGTGACCGAGGAGGCCAAGGACCTGCTCACCGAGCGCGGCTTTGACCGCCAGTTCGGCGCGCGGCCGCTGCGCCGCCTTATCCAGACTGAGATCGAGGACCCGCTCAGCGAGGAATTGCTGCGCGTGAGCTTCACCCCCGGGGACCTGGTCACCATCGACGTCGAGGCGGGCGAGATCCGCACTCACGTGGTTCCCGGGCCGCCCCCGGCCAAGGAGCCACCAGCCGAGCTGCCCGAAGCGGAGCCGGCGGGCGCGGGCGCGTCGGGTGGCGGGGGTGGTGACGGCGGCGGGACCGCCTGACGGCCGCCTCCAGCCCGCGGCTGCCGTCTGATGGGGTGAGGGCGGCGTCCGCAGTCCCAGAGTCCGCGGACGGGCGGAGTGGCGGCAGCGCCCCGCACGAACTGGCGCCGCGCCCGGGAGGCGGCGCGCCACCACTGGCGGATCCCTCTGGGCACCGTGCCTTTCGCATCGCCAGTCTGCTGGGCATGTCGGTGGGAGCCGTGCTGGGGGTGCTCTGCGCGGTGGCGCTCATCGAGAACCTGCACCCGCTGCTGGGCAGCCGCGAGGGGGTCACCATCACCCTGCTGGTGGGGCTGGGACTGGGCTGCGGGGTCGGCTACGTGCTCGGTCCCAGCCTGAGCGTCCTCCCGTATCGCTGGGCCGAGGAGCGCCTGGCGGCCATCCCGCTCTCCGAGCTGGTGGGGGCCACCGCCGGCGTCGTGGTGGCGCTGGTGATCGCCGCCCTGGTCGCCCTGATCTCGGTGGGGCTGCCGCGCGGCCTGGGCTGGCTGGTGGCGCTGGCGGTGATGGTGGCGCTGGTGCCCCTTGGGGCCTCCGTTGGCCGGCGCCGCCGTCGCGAGATCTCGAGGATCGGGCTCCCGCTGGGGGCGGCCGCCCCACCGCTGGCCCGGGTGGTGGTGGACACGTCCGCGGTGATCGACGGCCGCCTGCTGGACCTGGCGCGGGCGGGCTTCTGCCTCTATGAGCTGATGGTCCCCCAGTTCGTGCTCAGCGAGCTGCAGGCGGTGGCCGACTCGGCGGACCCGGTCCGGCGCGCCCGCGGCCGCCGGGGGCTGGCGATGCTGGAGGAGCTGCGCAGCCTGCCCGGCCTGGAGCTGGCCTTCCCGGCGGTGGACTACCCATCGATGTCCGACGTCGACGCGCGGCTGGTGCGCCTGGCGCGGGAGCAGCAGGCCGCCCTGCTCACCGTCGACTTCAACCTGGACCGGGTCGCCCAGATCGAGGGTGTGGCCGTGCTCAACCTAAACCAGCTGGCGACCGCCCTGCGCCCGGCCCTGGTCCCGGGCGAGCAGGTGGAGGTGGAGGTGGTCAAGGAGGGCCGGGAGGCCGAGCAGGGGGTCGGCTACCTCGAGGACGGGACCATGCTGGTGGTGGAGGGGGGTCGCGAGCACCTGGGCGAGCGGGTCAGCGCCACTGTGCGCAGCGTCATCCAGACCAGCTCCGGACGGATGGTCTTCGTCCAGGCCGGCGAGCCGTCGGCATCGGCCGCGCCCGCCGCGCGGCGGGGTGCCCGGCGCGGCCGCGCGGCAGCCCCACCCGAGTCCTGAGCTTGCGCTCAGGGGAGAGCACCACCGCCGTGGTGCCGGCCGCCGGCAGCGGCTCCCGCTTCGGCGGCGCCAAGCTGTGGGCGGACCTCAACGGCCAGCCGGTCCTGGCCTGGGTGCTTCAAGCTCTGGGCGACCCCGTCAGCGGAGTCGACGAGCTGGTGGTGGTGGCGGACCGGAGCGAGCACCGGCGGGTGGCGGAGGTGGCGGCCGAGGCGGCTCCCCGGCTGGGCTGTCGCTGCGTCGCCGGGGGGGCGCGCCGCCAGGACTCGGTCGGGGCCGGCCTGACCCTCTGCACGGGGGATTGGGTCCTGGTCCACGATGGGGCCCGCCCGGGACTTTCCCCCGAGCTCTGCGCACGGGTGCTGCAGGCAGCCCGCCGCACCGGCGCCGCCACCGCCTGCCTGGCGATGGCCGACACCACGGCCCGCTTAGGGCCGCAGGGCCTCGTGGAGGTGCTCACCCGTGCCGAGCTCGGGTCCATCCAGACGCCGCAAGCCTTCCGTCGCCAGCTCCTGGAGCGGGCGCACCAGGAGGCGCGCGCCCGGGGCTTCGAGGCCGACGACGACGCCGCGCTGGTGCTGGCCCTGGGGGAGCCGGTGGGCACGGTTCCGGGCGACCCCCGCAACCTGAAGGTGACCCGGACCGAGGACCTGCTGGCGCTGCGCTCTTGGCTGACCCAGGAGGCCTGGGCCCGGCCGTGAGCGGACGAGCGTTCCCTGGGGTGGGCCTGGGCATCGACGTCCACCGCTTCGGCGGCCCCGGGCCGCTGCGCCTGGGAGGGGTCGCGATCGCCCACGACCGGGGGCTGGTCGGTCACTCCGACGCCGATGTGCTCTGCCACGCGATCGCAGACGCCCTGCTGGGCGCGGCGGCACTCGGCGACCTGGGCGAGCACTTCCCCTCCAGCGACCGGCGCTGGAAGGGCGCCTCCTCGCTGGACCTGCTGCGCCGGGTGGGGGAGCTGCTGGCCGACGCGGACCTGGCCGCCCTGGGCGTGGACGCCACGGTGGTGGCCGAGGCCCCCCGCCTGGAACCTCACCGGGTGGAGATGGTCCTAGCCCTGGCCGGGGTGCTGGGGCTGGAGGTGGAGGTGGTCTCGGTCAAGCTCAAGTCCAGCGACGGCCTGGGACTGACCGGGCGGGGCGAGGGGATCGCCGCGCTGGCGGTGGCCCGCGTCGGATCCGGGGCGGGATCGGGCCTCTCCTAACATAGGCCGACTGTGCCCAGCCGCCTCTTCAACACCCTGACCCAGCGCGTCGAGACGCTGCAGCCCCTCCAGCCCGGGGTGGTGCGGGTGTACACCTGCGGTCCCACCGTCCACGATCGGCCCCACATCGGCAACCTGCGCTCCTTCCTTGCCGAGGACCTGCTGCGCCGACACCTCGAGGCGCGTGGGCTACGGGTGGAGCAGGTGATGAACATCACCGACCTGGACGACAAGATCATCGCCAAGGCGGGCCGGGCCGGGGTGGGCATCGAGGAGTTCACCGCTCCTTATGTCGAGGCCTTCTTCTCTGACCTGGAGCGGTTGCGCGTCGAGCCCGCCCAGCACTACCCCAGGGCCAGCCACTACGTGGAGCAGATGCAGGAGCTGGTGCAGCGCCTGATCGACTCCGGGCACGCCTACCCCAGCGAGGGGTCGGTCTACTTCCGCATCGCCTCCTTCGCCGCCTACGGCCGCCTGTCGCGCCTGGACCTCAGCGGGCTCCGGGCCGGAGCCAGCGGGCGGATCGACGCGGACGAGTACGACCCCAAGGAGGTGGCGGGCGACTTCGTGCTCTGGAAGGCGACCCGGCCGGGCGAGCCCGCCTCCTGGCCCTCGCCCTGGGGCCCGGGCCGACCCGGTTGGCACCTGGAGTGCTCGGCGATGGCCATGGCTCTGCTGGGTGACTCCTTCGACATCCATGGCGGGGGGGTGGACAACAAGTTCCCGCACCATGAGAACGAGATCGCCCAATCAGAGTCCCTCACCGGGCGCCCTTTGGCCCAGATCTGGTTCCACGTCGAGCACCTGGTGGTCTCGGGGGGCAAGATGGCCAAGTCCGACGGCAACGCGCTCACCCTGGACTGGCTGGTCCAGCGCGGGTACAGCCCGCTGGCCATCCGCTACCACATCCTGGGCAACACCCACTACCGGCAGAAGCTCCACTTCCGCGAGGAGGACCTGGTGGGCGCCGCCGAGTCGCTGGACCGGCTCGCCACCTTCTGGCGGCGCTGCTCACC
>JBOHUK010000127.1:0-2961 GCA_050734395.1 Candidatus Dormibacteria bacterium | reverse complement strand
CCGAAGGCGCCAGCGCGCCCCGGTCGACGCCGGGGGTACTGCCGCATGATGTCCGGGTGGAGGTGACCCGCAAGTCCCGGGGAGGGGCCCGCGGCTGGGCCTGGCTGCTGCTCGGGATCGGACTGCTGGGGCTGGCCGATCAGGCCCAGTTCCTAGCCAGCAATCAGGGGATGTTTCGCAGCGCCCCCGGGCGCGCCGGCGGCTCCGTCCTCGGCCTGGTGCTCTGGGCGCTGTTGGCCGGCCTAGTCGGTGGCACCTGCGCCGGTCGGCGCGGGCGAGCCCTGCGCCTCGCCGTGCTCGGTGTCTCGGGCGTCCTCACCGTGGGCAGCGCGCTCTTGGTGGTGGTCCACGCGGTCGCACGCGTGGGGGGCCTGAGGCCTCTTCTGGGCGCGGTGCTGTCCCTGGCCGCCCTCCTCGCCGCCTGGGGGTTGGACCGCAACCAGGGCTTCGATGAGGGGGGAGCCCCCGGCGAGAGCGGTGCCTGACTCTCGCGGGCACGCGTTGGCGAGATCCGCAGATAGGTCGCCTACGGCGCGAGCCACGGTTGCCAGGCGGCCCCGCCAAAGTGAAGAGGACGCCGAACCACTTGAGGCGGCGGTGATCCAGGTTCTGCGCGCGACAGGCCCCGGGGACCTGCTCAGCTACGGCCAGTTGGCCAGGCTGGCCGGTCGGCCCGGCGCCGGCCGAGCCGTGGGGCGGGTGCTGGCCGCCAGCTCGGGGCTACCTTGGTGGCGCGTGGTCACGGCGTCCGGTAGGTTGGTGCCGGGGCTTGAGCAGCGGCAGGCTGGCCTCCTGGCAAAGGAGGGGCTGCGGTGCCGTGGCCGACATGTGGTCGGTCGGAGCCGGGCCGGCTCGCCACCTGCTGGTACTCCTGGGCCCGATCGCGGCGGATGTTAATGACGATCACATTCATCTGGCTCATCAGGGACCTCCTGGCAGCCGCCTGCCAGACTGCTTCCCGCTGCGCTACTGCCCCGGCCTGGCCGGAGCGACTACTTCCTCCGAGGTCGGATTGAGTGTCACCGGGATCACCCCTCGGGGGCAAAGGGAGTGGGATCGCCACCGCCCCTCGGTGGCGGCCCGTAGTGGCTATACGCCTTCTGCGAGGCGGGCCGCGGGTAGAAGGCAGACGGCGCTGGGCCGGTAAGGGGTGGCTCGGCGTCCGGCTGCACCCCACCGTCGAGCAAGGCCCGGGTGAGCGCGGCGCGGTCGCCCAGCAACTCCCGGGCAGCCTTGGTCAACAGTGCCCCGTCAACGCGCAGGCGCCCGCGGCGCCGGCGATCTGCGGCGAGCAACGCCGCTCGACGCACCACCTCGCGGATATAGGTGGCAGTCCGCCCCTCGGTGGCGGAGATGGTCTTCTGCAACTCCTCATCGGGGAGGGCAGTCACCCCCAACGGCCCTCCGTAGAGGCGCAACAGGCGCCGACGGCCCTCCTCGTCAGGAGGGGCAATCTCCACGGCCGCGTCGACCCGGCCGGGACGCTCAGACAGGGCCCGTTCCAGGATGTCGACCCGGTTGGTGGTAAGGAGAAACGTCACGTCCGCGTCGTCGCCGAGGCCGTCGATCTGGTTGAGGACCTCAAAAAGCAGTGGGTTGGAGCTGATCGGCGCGAAGGACCGGTCACCAGCGATCAGGTCCACGTCCTCGAGGATCACGATCGACGGTTGCAGCACTCGGGCCATGGCGCAGGCCTGCCCGATCAGATGGAGCGACTGCCCAGACAGCACGAACGCGGTCATCGACTCCAGCTTTGAGAGCAGGTAGCGCACCGTGTGGGTCTTGCCCGTCCCAGGAGGGCCGTAGAGCAGCACCCCCCGTTTGAGGTGCTGGCCTGCCTGCCTCAGCCTCGCCGCGTGCTCGGCGATGCCGATGACATGGCGTTCCACCTGGGCCAGGGTCGAGTCGGGGAGTACCAGGTGCGCCCGGTCCAGCCGCGGACGATGCATGAAGCGCATCTGGCCGTACTGGTGTCCCTCACCGGGGCCGAGCGCTAGCACCTGGCCGCGCAAGACGCTGCGCTCGACCGCCAGCCGGCGCAACTCGGCCATTAGCTGCCGCCCCGTTTCCGGCTCCGGAGCGATGATCTCGATCATCGCCGCCCTGAGTGGCCCGTTGGGGTCGGCGCCGCGCAGCAGCGCCGCTGCTCTCTGCGGCCCATCTCCAAGTAGGAACATTCCAAAGCGAACGCAACTGCGAGTGCTGTCTGGCGAGTCGGCGACATCCACGTAGTCCACCGGGCCTACCTCGACACTGGCAGCGCGGCCCGAGAGCAGCTCGCTGAGCGTATGGAAGCGTCGCTGCTCGCCGGCGACGCCAACCACATTCAGCGAGCGCCCGGCTGACGCTTCTACCCAGGCTTCCAGCGCCACCTGCACGTCCACCAGCTGATAGGGCGGGAACTCGTGGCCCAACACGGATAGGCCGCTGGGGTCACTGCCTAGATGCTCAGCTAGGCAGTCGACCAGACTTGAATTGGTACGGTCAGCAATGGCCAGGCTGTGGAGCTCACCCAGGACCTCTGCCAGGGAACGAGCGAGCTGTCGCAGTTCCGACCGGGGAACCGTCGGCTCTTCGGCAGGGACTCCTCCCACCCCGCGAGCTTACGGCGCAGGTTCATGACGAAGCTGAAGGACCTCTAGCTGCTGAGCGCCTAGTGGCGGCGTGGGGGCTGGCCTCAGTGAACTGGACCAGGGCACCGGACGGGCGCGCCGGGCTCGTCCGCAGAGTTCCGTACCGATGGCTGGTACGTACCCGCCGATGTCGGGGAGAGCCAAAGCGGTCCGAGGGGAGAGCCGAGTACTGACCATGTTCGTCCGCAAAGACTCATGTTCCTGATAAGGTCTCTTATCTTTAGCCCATCTGGAGCTCAGACCGACACCACTTCAAGCAAACCCTCCAGGCCGGTCAGGTCCTTTGGGTTGCGGGTGTAGAGACGCGCGTGCCGGCTGTGGGCGGTGG
>JBOHUK010000126.1:0-1000 GCA_050734395.1 Candidatus Dormibacteria bacterium | reverse complement strand
AGCGCTGTGATGGTGTCATCCAGCCGAGGGTTTGTCGAGGGCGTCCATTGAGCTGCTGGGCCACGGCGTCAAGGTCGGCCTGGGAGAGCAAGGACAGGTCGGTGCCCTTGGGGAAGTACTGGCGCAGAAGGCCGTTGGTGTTCTCGTTCGTCCCGCGCAGGCGCCGCCGATGCCGCCGCTGCGGATCTCCGTTCCCTGTTATGCGCCGACCTGGGACTCTATCCACCGGCATTTCGCGCGCGGCACACTCGCCGAGGCGCTGCCCAAGGTGACCGTGCCTACGCACTTCCTGCTGGGAGCGGAGAGCCCGATCCCGCCTCGCCATGGCCTGGCGACCGCGGCCTTAATCCCGAGCGCCCAGGTGACGGTGCTCAGCGACTGCGGCCACATCGCCTGGTTGGAACGGTCGGGGCTGGTGCGGGCGGCTCTGGACAAGCTCGTGGCGCAACTCAACTAGCCTGCTCCCGCCGCCCTTCCCCGCCCGGCTTCAGGGCTGCGCCGCTGGGTTGCCGGATCTACCATGCCGGCAGGCACACGGCGTCAGCGAGCCGAAAGGTGCCGGGCGGGGAAGGGATGGATCCGCTTTGAGTGGCAGTGCCCACAGCGCCGGGGGTCCGGGACCGCAGGCGGGGAGCGTGCCCGAAGGGGTGCGGCGCCAGGAGGGCTACCGACAGCGGTACCGCCTCCTCAACCTGGGCTGGCGGGACAGCCAGGAGATCTACCTGGGGTTGGTCGCCCAGCACATGGGGCCGCAAGTCAAGGTGCTGGACATCGGCTGCGGGCACGCCGACTTCCTGGCCCCGGCGTACCGGGTGAGCGAGCACGTTTACGGCTTGGAGCCGGACCCGCTGGCGCTGGCCCGCAACACGACGGTGAAGCACAAGCTCGAGGCCTCGGTGGAGTCGATCCCGATGCCGGACGGCTTCTTTGACCTGGCCACCACGGCCTGGGTCGGGGAACACCTGCCCAGACCGCTCGCGGCTCTGCGAGAGATCCACCG
>JBOHUK010000125.1:0-1740 GCA_050734395.1 Candidatus Dormibacteria bacterium | reverse complement strand
TGTCAACGGTCACGTAAAAGTCCCGGTGGGCGGTCATTGGAAATCCCGGTGGACGGACAGCAGATCTCCCGGTCCGCGGACATTAGAAATCCAGGCTGGCGGACACGAAAGCTCCAGGTGGTGATTTAGGCCAAGGGCAAAACCCCCGTGCCGGCGGTGGCTTCGGCGAGGCGGTGTGAAGCGCCCTCGGTGAGGACGAGATGGGCGTGGTGCAGTAGTCGGTCCACGGCTGCGGTGGCCAGGGTTTTGGGCATGATGGTGTCGAAGCCGGCGGGGTGGAGGTTGGAGGTCACCGCCACACTGCGGCGCTCGTAGGCGGCGTCAACCACCCGGTAGAAAGCCTCGGCGGCGTCCTGGCCGGCGGGGAGCATGCCGATGTCGTCGATCACGATGAGATCGGCCCGGGTGATCCGGGTGACCACCTTGGCCACCGAGCCGTCGACCTTGGCCCGGCCCAGCAGGTTGGTCAAGGACTCCAAGGTGAACCAGATCACCCGGTGCCCCTGGTCAATGGCGGTGGCGGCGAGCGCCTCGCAGAGGTGGGACTTGCCGGTGCCGCTGGGGCCGGAGATGGCCAGGTTCTCGGCGCGCCCCAGCCACTCCAGGGTGACCAGGGCCTGCTGGGTCGGTCGAGGGATCGAGGAGGCGTCCATCTGCCAGCTCTCCCAGGTCTTGCCGCTGGGCAGCCCGGCGGCTCGCCGGCGCTGGGCATGCATGGCTTGGTCCCGGCCCCGGACCTCCTCGGCGAGCAAAGCCCGCAGGACCTCGGCCGGCTCCCAGCGCTGGGAGCGAGCGGTGGCGCAGATCTCGGGAGCGGCGGCGCGCATGTAGGGCAGCCGCAGCCGGCGCAGAAGTGGGCTCAACTCATCGGGCAGATCGGGCGCCAGTGGTGCCTTCATCGCCCGAAGTCTGCCCACGATCCGGTGCCTTCCTGCACCGAGTAGGCCTCCTCGGCGATCACTTGGGCCCGGTCCCGGCCGTGGTAATCCACAATCGCCACCAGGTCCCGCTCACCGAACCGCCCCGCCAGCGCCGCCCGCTCCAGGGCGGCCGCCACCGGCTCCACCCCGATTCCGGCCGCCAGCATCACCGCCCCCGCCATCTTGGTCCGGATCCGAGCCACCCCTTGCGCCGCCGCCAGCCGCAGCCAGGTCTCGGCGCCCCCGCCCAGGGCCAGGAACGCCTCCTCCTCCTCGGTGCGGGGACGCGGCCGGGGCCGCAGGCTCTGCCGGCCGCCGGGGTGGTTGGGATAGTGGGACGCCAGGATCTGGGGCCGCCCCGGGGTCGAGGCCCGGTGCCGGGCGATCTCCTCCAGCCCGGTGTCGGTACGGGCCACCACCACGAGCTCCTCGCCCTCCAGCCGGCACCACACCGCCTCGCCCACGTGCCCGGGTGGCGTCGAGTACCGCACCGAGCCGAAGCGGACGGTCTGGTCGCTGTTCACCCGCCGGGTCTCGCCCAGGGCCGCCGTGTACGGCTCCGCCGGCAGCCGGTGCAAGTGGCTGCGCTCCTCGGCCAGTGCCTCCTCCGGCACCCGTCCCAACTCCCGGTGCACCCGCCCGTTGAGCTCCACCTCCACCGCCTGGCATGCCACCACCAGGCTGGCGAAGTCTGGGTAGGACTCGAGCAGGTTGGCCTTCGTCGGCACCAGGTCCGCCTTGGCCAGCTTCACCGTCGACTCGCTCCCACCCTTGCTCTCCGGGTCGTAGGCGACGCAGGTCTCGACCACGCTGCCGTAGT
>JBOHUK010000124.1:0-4578 GCA_050734395.1 Candidatus Dormibacteria bacterium | reverse complement strand
GGAGGTTGCGTCCCACGCCAGTGTGGCCGTCGAAGTCGCCGCCGCCGGGGATGGCCGTCTTGGTGGACTCGGAGAGGTCGGCGTCGCCGCCCAGGATCCAAGGGATTCGCCCAGCCAGGGCCACCAGTGCCTTGCCCGCTGAGCTCCGGGTGGCGATGGGGTCGGCATCCGGCCCCCAGCTGGGCAGCACCTCCTCCCAGCCCGCAGGGAGTTCACCCGCCTGCGCCTGGCGCCACTCCCTCGCCAGCTCGGGCTGGGCTTCAGACCACGCCCGCATCCGGGCCGTCCACTCGCGGTTGAGCTTGGCGCCACGCTCCCTCGCCTGCCGGAAGTGACGCAGCGCCGGCTCGGGGATGAAGAAGAACTTCTTCGGGTCCCAGCCATAGGCACGCTTGGCCGCCGCCACCTCGTCCTCGCCGAGGGGCGACCCGTGGGCGGCGTTGGTGTCCTGCTTGTGCGGCGCGCCGTAGCCGATGTGGGTCCGCACCGCGATCAGGGAGGGACGGTCAGGGTCGTCGATGGCCGCCTGGATGGCCGAGGCGATCCCCTCCAAGTCCAGGGTGCCGTCCTCCACCCGCTGCACCTGCCAGTCGTAGGCGGAGAAGCGCTGGAGCACGTTCTCGGTGAAGGCCAGCGAGGTGGGGCCGTCCAGCGAGACGTGGTTGTCGTCGTAGAGGCAGATCAGCTTGCCCAGGCCCAGGTGACCGGCCAGCGAGGCCGCCTCGGAGCTGATCCCCTCCATCAGGTCTCCGTCGCTGCACAGAACGAAGGTGCGGTGGTCGACGAGCGGGGGGCTGCCGTCCTGGTTGTATCTGTCGCTGAGGAAGCGCTCGGCGATGGCCATTCCGACCCCGTTGCCGAATCCCTGACCCAGGGGCCCGGTGGTCACCTCGATCCCGGCGGTGAGCCCGCGCTCCGGGTGGCCCGGGGTCAATGAGCCCCACTGCCGGAACTGCTTGAGCTGCTCCAGCGCCAGGTCGTAACCGGTGAGGTGGAGCAGGGCATAGAGCAGCATCGAGCCGTGGCCCGCCGAGAGCACGAAGCGGTCCCGGTCCGGCCACTCGGGGTCGGCCGGGTCGTGGCGCAGGAAGCGGGTCCAGAGGACGTAGGCGGCGGGAGCCACTCCCATCGGCAGCCCCGGGTGGCCGGAGTTGGCCTTCTGGACCGCGTCCATGGCCAGGGTGCGGATGGTGTTGATACAGAGGTTGTCGAGCTCGCTGCCCGCCTGGGGCAGCGTGCCTTCAGCCTGCTCGGGCGCCGCCACGGTCTTGGCCATGCCCCCCATGCTCGCATCCGAAGGCGCATTCGGGTCCAGAGGCGCTTAGCTCCAGGGGGCGTAGGCGAGGCTCGGCGGAGCCGGGCCCGCGCCTAGCCGGATTCGGTCGGCAGACCGCGCGCCGCCCATTCCGAGATCCCGCCGATCATCGAGGCCGCCACCACCCCCTGCTCGCGCAGGAACTTGGTCGCCCGAAAACTACGGGAACCGGCGGCGCAGTGCACCACCAGGACCGAGGCCCCCGGAAGTTCGCGCCAGCGCCCCGCCAGCTCCTCGATCGGGATCCAGAGGCTGCCCGCGATCCGAAGGCGCCGCCGCTCGTCCTGGTCACGAACGTCGAGGAGCGGTGCCCCTGCGTCCAGGAGGGTGCGCGCCGCGTCCACCTCCAGCTCAAGGGCGACGGGTGCGGCCACGGCGGGGATTATCGGGCGCGAACCGGCTCTGAGGACGCCCAGGCCGCCGGTGGCCCGACTCCGGCGGTAGCACCCCTCAACCGGCCGCGACCCTCTGGACCGCGCGCAGGGCAGCACGTCGGACCCGGGGGACGGGGTCCTCCTGCAGAGCCACCACCGCTGAGAACGCCTCCTCGACCAGATGGCGTGCCACCACCTTGGCCGCCATCTCGCGAACCCGCCAGGACTCGTCCCGGGTGGCGGCGATGATCGCCGCGCTGCCGGTTGGGTCCCAGGCGTGCAGCAGGCCTCGGGCGGCCCAGACTCGCGGCCAGTGGCCTGCCCTGCCCCCTTCCCGGCCGGCCAGGACCGGGGGAGCCGCGGGGCCGGCCAGAGCCAGGAGCAGCTCGTCATCGCAGGGCCGGCCAGTCAGGATGCCGACGCAGCCGGACACCAGCTCGGCCCGGCCGCGTCGGGCGCACTCGGCGGCGATGCTCTTCGCTGGCGTCCAGAGGGGAGCTGGCGGCATCGGGGAGTCGTCAGACCCGGCGCCAGTCCATGGCCGACTTCGGGCGGGTGCGCTACGACTGGGTGAATCGGAAGTTGGGTGTCCCTCTTCCCAATTGCCACGCAGAGTCACTATCCTGGGTCGCTCGCCGCGTTGCCCAGCGCGACGCGGCTGGACGGTTGGGACCAGCACAGAGGGAGGCGAGAGGGATGGCTGCAATCACGCAGGGCTTGAGCCGCGGCCAGGAGATGGACGCCGAAGACCGCAGGCTGGCGCGACGCATGTCGGTCTGGAACCTGTTCTTCCTCTCCATGGGCGGGATCATCGGTTCCGGTTGGCTGTTCGCGTCACTGGCGGCTTCGGCCGTGGCCGGACCGGCCGCGATCGTCTCCTGGGTGATCGGCGGCGTCCTGGTGCTGCTGGTGGGGCTGAACTACGCGGAGATATCCGGCATGCTGCCGCGCAGCGGCGCGATCGTGCGCTACCCGCACCTTACCCACGGCGGCTACACCGGCTTCATCCTGGGCTGGACCTACCTGCTCTCCGCGGTGAGCGTGCCCGCCATCGAGGCTGAGGCGGTGGTCACCTACGCCAGCACCTACATCAAGGGCATTGTCAACGCCAAAACGGAGCTGACCTGGCCCGGCGGGATCCTCTTCGGGATCGGCTTGATGATCGTCTTCTTCATCTTCAACTTCGTCGGCATCCGCTTCATGTCCAAGTCCAATCACTACATCACCCTGTGGAAGTTCCTGATCCCCACCCTCACCTTCATCCTGCTGTTCATCTTCGGAATGCACACCAAGAACTACGCCAGTTACGGGGGTTTCGCACCGTTGGGCTGGCAGCCGGTCCTGGGCGCGGTGGCCACCACCGGGATCGTCTTCTCCTATCTGGGCTTCCGTCAGGCGCTTGACTTCGCGGGCGAGGCCAAGAACCCGCAGCGGGACGTGCCCATCGCCACCATCGCCTCGGTGGTCGCGGGGCTCCTGCTCTACGTCCTGCTCCAAGCGGCCTTCATCGGCGCGATCAAGTGGGGCGCCTTCGGAGTCCATGCGGGCGACTGGGCGGCTCTCAAGGCCGCGGGCAGCGCCGCCAAGGACGCTCCCTTCTACATCGCGCTCAAGGCGGCCGGGCCGGCCCTGCTGGGCGGATTCGCCACCGTGCTCTTGATCGACGCCTTCGTCTCCCCGGGAGGCACCGGGGTCGTGTACCTGGGCACCTCAGCCCGAACCACCTATGGACTCTCGATGGTCGGCTACTTCCCCTCGGTCTTGCGCAACATCATGGCCAGGACCAGGATTCCTTGGATCGCCCTGATCGCCTCGTTCGTCGTCGGCTGCCTGTTCTTCCTGCCCCTGCCGAGTTGGTATGAGCTGGTCGGGATCATCACTTCGGCGACGGTGCTCACCTACATCATGGGCGGCATCGGGTTGCCGGTCCTGAGACAGACGGCGCCGACGCTGCACCGACCCTTCCGACTTCCTTTCGCGGAGGTGATCGCCCCGGCGGGGTTCATCGGGGCCCTGATGATCGTCTACTGGTCGGGGTTCGTCACCCTGGCGCTCGTGATCGGGGCCGTCTTCGTGGCGCTGCCGATTTTCGTGTGGTTCTACGCGCCCCAGCACGGCTGGATCAAGCTGCCGACCGGCGTCCTGCTGGGCGCCGTCTTCCTGGCACTGTGGATTCTCGTCGAGCGCTGGGGCGGCTGGGTCTTGACGGCAGTCCCCCTGACCGCTGCGCATCCTGCCTTCGGTGTCTACTACTTCACCACCATCGTGTTGGTGATGGGCTTCACCGGAGTGCTCTGGTACGCTTGCAACGAGGAGGGACGCAAGGCGGTGCAGAGCTCCTGGTGGCTGATCTACTTCTTGCTGGCCGTATTCGGGATCTCCTACTACGGCTCCTTCGGGCCGCTGAAGGTGCCCGGCATCACCTTCCCGGGCGACCTGCTCGTCGTGATCATGGTGGGCCTGCTCGCCTACGGTTGGGCGGTGCGCAGCGGCTACGCCACGGCCGACCTGCAGGCCATCATCGACTCCGGGTCGGCGGTGATCAAAGACCAGGAGGAGGCGGGCCCAGTTGCGGCCTCCAGCGGGGTGGTGCCGTCCGCCTAACCTGATAGTCGAACCCCGAGTCCAACAGGGCCCGCCCGGGCAACCGGGTCGGGCCCTGTGTTCTGTATTGGAGCCCCTGTCGGCGGGGCTAGAGTAGGAACCGCATGCGCTCCGCGGATCCGTCCCCGCCACCGGAGACGGCCGGTCAGCGCAGTGGTTGGCGCCGACTGACCGTGGAGCCCGCCCGGCCGGCGGCAATCCGCGAGAGCCCCAACGCCCCCTGGCTGGTCGTGGCCGCTGTCTGCATCGGCGCCTTCATGGGCCAGCTCGACGCCAGCATCGTCG
>JBOHUK010000123.1:0-3611 GCA_050734395.1 Candidatus Dormibacteria bacterium | reverse complement strand
TGGCTGCGCTGGTCCAGCGGCTGCAGCATCCGCCTGCCCAGTGGGCGATCCATCAGCCAGCCCGTCGGCAACTGCTACCGCAATCGCAACTACGTCAGCTTCGTGGACCGCGGCTACTTCTCGGCGGTGATCCTGCTCTTTGGCGACAAGGGCCAGTTCGACGGACCTCTCACCAGGGCGCTGAGCCGCAGCCCCCGCTACCGGCGGGCGGCGCAGGTCGTCTACGGCCGCCAGCTGGCCGACATCTGGGTCCGCCACCCGCAGCCCCGCCACGGCGAGTCCCTGGCCCGGCTGCCGCACACGACCCCCCTGCAGGCGATCCTCATCCCCGAGGCCCGCCCCAGCGCGGTGCTGCAGCCGGTCGTGGTCGCCGTGATCGCGGTTGGCCTCCTGGTCGCCATCTTCACCCTGCTGGTGCGGGTGGGCTGGCGGCGGCGCAAGGCGAGTGGCGAGCTGTGACCCACGAGTACACGATCCCCAAGGTGACGGTCCGCTCCCGGTGGACGCTGCCCATCTGGCTGCTGCTGGTGGGAGCGGTGCTGGCGGTGCTGAGCGTGCGCCACGTCTGGTTCCTGGTCGCCTGGCACCACTACCAGGCGCTGACGGCGGTCTGGCTCGTCTATTTCGTGGTCACGGGCGCCCAGTGGGGGATGGCCTGGTTCGAGCGGCCCTTCAAGGCCCGTCCCCACGAGCGCGCCCGCCTGGACCGGCTGCGGGTGACGGTCAGCGTGCCCGTCTTCAACGAGGACCCCGAGGTGCTGGACCGGGTCCTCTTCGCCCTCTTCACGCAGACGCGGCTGCCGGAGCGGGTGGAGGTGGTCGACGATGGCTCCGGGGTCGACTACGCCGAGGTGCGCGACTGGTGGTTCGAGCACCGGCCGGAGGTGGTGGATTTCAACTGGGTCCGCCAGGCCAACGCCGGCAAGAAGGCGGCCCAGGCGCACACCTTCGCTCGCGACTCGGCCGACATCGTGGTCACCCTGGACTCAGACACCGTCCTCGAGGCCAGCGCCCTGGACGAGGGGCTCAAGCCCTTCTTGGACCCGAGCGTGCAGTCGGTGGCGGGACTGGAGCTCGCCTGGAACTTGGACCGCAACCTGCTCACCCGGCTCAACAGCACCCGCCAGCTGGTCTGGCAGTTGGTCACCTGCTCCGCCCAGAGCGTGGCCCGCGGCTCGGTGCTGATCAACCGCGGCACCTTCGCCCTCTACCGCGGGGACCTGGTCCGCAGCGTGCTCCCCGCCTACGTCGGCGAGACCTTCTGGGGCCGTCCCATCAAACTCGGCGACGACACCTTCCTCACCACCCAGGCGCTCTGCCGAGGCCGAGCGGTGCAGCAGCCCAGCGCGGTCTGCCTGACCATGTACCCGGAGACCGTCTCCCACCAGCTGCGCCAGTGGACCCGCTGGATGCGCGGCACCACGCTGCGAACCTTCTGGCGCATCCGCTACCTGCCTCCCTGGTCCTTCGGGTGGCTCTACACCGTTGTCACCCTCTGGTGGTACTTCGCCTCGCTGGCGATCGCGGGAGTGCTGCTGGCTCTGTGGCCACGCTCCGCCAGCTACAGCCAGGCGATGCTGGCGGCGGTGCTGCTCTGGTCTTGGGCGATGGGGACGCGAATCCTGGTGGTGCGCCGCAGCGACCAGGGCTGGCGGGGAAGGCTGGGGCAGGCGGCCCTGGCTCCGGCCGCCAGCCTGTGGGTGCTGACGGTGTTGCGCCTCGCCCGGATCTTCGGCACCGTGACCTTCCTGCGTCAGGGCTGGACCACCCGAGCCCAGGTCGAGGTGTGGGCCCGGCCTCCCGAGGGCCGGAGGCCCGAGGTGGAGACGGCACCGGCAGTCCTGCGCCGGCGCGAGGTGGCCCTGGTCGGAGGGGGGCCCCGGGACGCCTGGGAGCCGGAGCTGGCGGCCACCGTCCCCCAGGGCCGGGAGGAGTAGCCCCTAGCTCAGCGCTGCCGGCTGAGCTGGAGCAGGTGCTGGCGGTAGTAGCTGCCCTCACCACGGGTGGGGGCACCGGTCGCCATGTCGGTGACGAGGACGTCCCTGGACTTGGGCCAGGCGTTCCACGTCCAGGCCAGGTAGCCGATCCCGTGGTGATCGCACCAGGGCAGGAGCCGGGCCAGGTATTTGGCGGGGCCCTGGGTGGTGTCACCGGTCTCGGTGACCAATACCGGCACCCGGCGGGCCAAAGCGGCGATGGTCTTGCCCCAGCAGCGCTTGGTGGAGCAGCGGTTCAGAGGGTAGGAGTGCCAGGAGGCGGCCACGTCCGCCACCCGCGGGCGCCCGCGCAGCCACTGCGAGAGGTCATTGGCCCAGTCCACCCCTGCGACCAGGATTAGGTTGCGGGCACCGGTGCGCCGGACCGTGGAGATCAGCTCGTCCATCCCCGCGGTGCGCCAGTCGGCCGCGACCCAGGCCGGCTGGGAGCCGGTCAGATAGCGGGTCAGGGTGCAGCCGTGCCAGAGACAGCTCCAGACGCCGCCGCCGCCCTTGGCCATCCAGCTGTAGTAGGGCTCGTTGAATAGGTCGAAGATGACGTCCGGGTCGCCCTTGAAGGTCTTTGCCACGCTCGCCCAGAAGGTGGGCGAGTGGTCCTGGTCCGGCCCGGGGTTCTGGGTAAGGGCCCGCTGGGTCCCGGGTGCCGACCAGTGCAGGTCAAGGATGACGTAGAAGCCTGAGGACTGGAGCTGGTTCACCAGATTGACGATGGCTCTCTGGTAGGCGGCGCCGCCGATCCGGACCCCGTTGATGCCCAACCAGCAGTCCTCGTTGAGGGGGATGCGAACGGCGTCGATGTGCCAGGAGCGGATCGCCGCCAGGGTCTGGGGGCTGCTCTCCGGCTGGCCCGCGAAGGGGTCGTCGGTGTGGTTCTGGGCGCAGGCGTATTCGGTCCCGCTCATGTCGACGCCGTGGAGGACTACCGGCCGCCCGGGGTCACTGACCAGCTCCGCGCCCCTGACCCTGATCCCGTCGGGCCGTGCGACACCTTGGGCCACGGCGCGCGAGGCGGACGGCTGCTGGCGGCCGGTGGGGCCGGAGCGCGAGGGGGGCTGCCCAGGGTGCGCCAGACCGAGCCCGATCAGGGCCAGGGCCACAAGCGCAAATGGGCGTGTCAGCACCGCCAGAACATGAGCAAGGTCGAGTCTAGGTGCGATCGGCGGGCGGACCGGCGGGGCCGTTCGCCGTCGAAGGCTCGGGGCGTAGCGGAGCTATCCCGGCTCGACCTCGCGATTCACGATCCAGGCGTGCTTGCCCACCTGGCGCCCGCGGGCAAACCCGAACTGTTCGAAGAGCTCGACTGTCGCGGTGAAGAGGAAGCGGTCCTGGGCCTCGCGGCCCACGGTGGTCTCCGAGATCGCCTCGACCAGCCCTCCCCCCTCGGCGGCGATCTGTCCCAGGGCGCCTTCCAGGGCCGCCCGGGCCACCCCCTGGCCGCGATGCCGCTTGTCGGTAAAGATGCAGGCGATTCGCCAGCGCGCCTCGGCGGGCGGGTCCTTGGCGTACTCCCGCTCGTGCTTGAAGCGAAGCTCCTCCCGGCCGCCGTACTGGCACCAGCCCTGGGCCGCGCCGTGGCGGTCGAAGACCACCGCGGCGTGGGCCCGGCCGGCTCTC
>JBOHUK010000122.1:0-9475 GCA_050734395.1 Candidatus Dormibacteria bacterium | reverse complement strand
GAGTACGACGCCCCCCGCCGGGTTCTGGAGGCGCTGCCCGGCAGCCGGCTGGTCGAGATGGAGCGGCACCGCAACCAGGCCATGTGCTGCGGCGCCGGCGGTGGCCGGATGTGGATCGAGGAGCGCTCGGGCGAGCGGATCAACCGGGTGCGGGTCGCCCAGGCGGCCGCCACCGGGGCCTCGGTGGCGGCGCTCGCCTGCCCGTTCTGCGCCACCATGTTCAAGGAGGGCAGCGAGGCGCAGGAGCTGCCGCTCGAGAGCGCGGACCTGGCGGTCCTGGTGGCGCGGGCGATGGGGCTGGAGCCCCAACCCGCTGCCGCTACTCCTCCTCAGCCTGCCCCGGGTGCTCGGTGAAGCTGAACCAGTTGCCCGAGTCGTCGCGCAGGATGGCCTCGATCCCGTAGGGGCGCTCCTCGGGCGCCTGGGTGAACTCCACCCCTCGCTCAACCAGGCGGGCGTGGTCGCCGCGGCAGTCGGTGGTGTCCAGGACCCCAGGGCTCAGGGCGCCCTTGGCGAGCAGCTCCCGCACCGTCTTCGCCGTCTCCTCGTCCAGCATCGAATGGGCCGGGTCCATCAGCACGAAGTTCTGGTGGGGGTTGCCGGGCGGCTGGACGGTGAGCCAGCGCATCCCGCCCTCCATCACGACATCGTTGGTGACCTCAAAGCCGAGCTTCTCGGTGTAGAAGCGCTTGGCCGACTCCTGGTCGAGCACCCAGACAGAGACGATGGAGATGCCCTTGATCATGTCGATCCCTCGCATGAGGCTGGCGTCAGCGCTGCAGTCTAGGGAGCCTCGGCGCCCGGTGCGGCGTGGGCGCAGCCGTCCGCGTTCTATAACCGCAGCACCTGCCGCAGGCCGCGGTCAACACCGGCCAGGAGCGGAGCGGGCGGTCTGCCGACCGGCCGCCCCAGGTCCGCCTTGTCCACGGTCACCACGGCGGTGACAGTGACGACCGAGTCGCGCTCCAAGCCGGCACTGGAAGTGGGCAGGAAGACGTTGCCGGGCATCGTCGCCAGGCGCGTGTTGGAAGTGATCGCCAGCACGATCGCAGTCCCGATCCGGCTCTGGTTGTACTCGTCTGCGGACACGACCAGCACCGGCCGGAGCTTGGCTGGTCCGGAGCCGCTGGGCGCCCCCAGGTCAGCCCAGCAGATATCGCCGCGTCGGATCACCAATCGCCGTCGATTGTGGCCAGGCGACGGCGCCCTTGCTCGATCGCCTGCCGAGTTGACTCGTCGAGAGGGCCGAGGGTCTCCAGCGCTTCGTTGACCTCCCTGGTGAGAGCGGAATCCTGGAGCTGTTGGAGGTAGCGCTCGGCTGCGCGCGAGAAGAACGCCGAGCGACTCAGGCCCAGTTCTCGCGCCATCCGCGTGGCGCGCTCGTACGTCTCGGCGGGGAGTGAGATGGCGGTCTTCACCAGCCCAGTATAACTAGGTATAACCAACACGACAGGGGCTTTGTCGGGCTGGGTGGTGCAGCCCCGTGTCATTCACTCGATCCGTCCCCTCGACGACATCGGGTGGTGCCTGGCGGGTGGTCGGGTACCAGGGGCGACTGGGAACTATCGGCCCGCGCGGCCATAATCGGCCGGTGCCGAGGCACTCCCTAGTGATCGACCACGTCGGCCTGGCGGTGGCGGACCTGGAGGCTTCGGTCGACTTCTTCAGCCGCCTGCTTGGCCAACCTCCGAGCCACCGCGAGCGAGTGCCCAGCGACGCGGTGGAGGTGGCCTTCTTCGAGCTCGGTCCGTCCAGCGTGGAGTTGTTGGCCAGCACCGACCCCGACTCCTCCATGGCTCGCTTTCTCAACACTCGAGGGCCGGGCCTCCACCATGTTGGCTACCTGGTCCCGGACCTGGAGGCGGAGTTGCGCCGCTGGGTCTCCTGGGGGGCGGAGCTGGTGGACCAGCGGCCCCGCGTCGGGGCGCGGGGACGGCTGGTGGCCTTCGTGCACCCGCACTCGGCGCAAGGTGTGCTCACCGAGCTCTGCCAGCTGGCACCTGGAGCCAGGTGAGCACCGAGCCGCCCGCCGGAGAAACCGACTCCGGGCTGCCGCTGCGCCCCTGGTACGGGCCCGGTCGGCCTGAGCCAGAGCCACCGGGAGAGTTTCCCTACACCCGGGGGCTGCGAGAGGACGGCTATCGCTCCCGGCTCTGGACCATGCGCCAGTACGCCGGCTACGGCTCGGCCGAGACCACCAACCGCCGCTTCCATTACCTGTTGAAGCGGGGCCAGACCGGGCTCTCGGTGGCCTTCGACCTGCCCACCCAGATGGGCTACGACTCGGACGCCGAGGAGGCCCGGGGCGAGGTGGGCCGGGTGGGGGTGGCGATCGACACCCTCGAGGACATGGGGGCGCTCTGCCGGGACCTGCCCCTGGAGCGGGTCACCACCTCGATGACGATCAACGCCCCCGCCAGCCTGCTGCTGCTGCTTTACCAACTCACCGCCGGCGCTCGCGGTATTCCCGCCAGCTCGCTCGGGGGCACCATCCAGAACGACATCCTTAAGGAGTACGCCGCCCGGGGGACCTACATCTTCCCGCCCCGGCCGAGCATGCGCCTGATCACCGACACCTTCGCCTACTGCCAGCGCGCGCTGCCCCGCTGGAACCCGATCTCCATCTCCGGATACCACATCCGTGAGGCGGGGGCGACCGCCCCCCAGGAGCTGGCCTTCGCGCTCAGCGACGGCTTCGCCTATGTGGAGGCGGCCCTGCAGGCGGGGCTCCGCTTGGAGGAGTTCGCCCCCCGGCTGAGCTTCTTCTTCAATGTCGGCAACGACTTCTTTGAGGAGGTGGCCAAGTTCCGGGCCGCCCGCGCTCTCTGGGCGACGCTGATGCAGGAGCGCTACGGGGCCGAGGATTCTCGCTGCCGCCAGCTGCGCTTCCACGCCCAGACCGGGGGCGCCACCTTGACCGCCCAGCAGCCGCTCAACAACGTGGTCCGGGTTGCCCTGCAGTCACTGGCGGCGGTCCTCGGGGGCACCCAGTCGCTCCACGCCAACTCATACGACGAGGCCCTGGCCCTGCCCTCGGAGGAGGCGGCTGAGCTGGCACTGCGCACCCAGCAGCTGCTGGCCGAGGAGACCGGGGTCGCCCGGGTGGCTGATCCGCTCGGTGGCAGCCACCTGGTCGAGGAGCTGACCTGGCAGCTGGCCGAGCGGGCCAAAGAGCTCATCGCCGAGGTGGATCGCCGGGGAGGGGCGGTGAGCGCCATCGAGCAGGGCTTCTACCAGGACCAGATCCAGGAGTCCGCCTACCGCCACCAGCAACTGGTGGAGAGCGGCGAGCGCGTGATTGTGGGGGTGAACCGCTACCAGGCCCCGGACCCGGTGGAGGTCCCGCGGCTGCGGGTGGACCCGCGGCTGGAGGAGCAGGGCCGGCAACGGCTCGCCGAGCATCGCGCCCGGCGCAGCCAGCGCGAGGTGGACCAAAAGCTGGACGAGGTGGAAAAGTGCGCCTCAGGTCCGGGCAACCTGCTGCCGGTGATGGGCGAGGCGCTGGCCGCCGGAGCCACCCTGGGGGAGGTCTGCTCGCGCCTGCGCTCGGTCTTCGGGGTGCACCACCCCGCCTTCTGAGCGTCAGGCTCAGCCGGCCGGCGATGCCGCAAGATGGCCGAGATGGCTGAGCCCCGTCGCCGAACGTCCCGGCGAGGCGACGCCCCGCCCGCGGCGCCCGCCGGCTTGGGGCAGTCGCCCAGCGCCAACGAGAAGCTCATCAACCAGCTGCGCAAGCGGCGCCACGATGCCGTCCACCGCGGCGGGGAGACCGAGCGGGTGCAGCACGGCAAGGGAAAGCTCACCGCCCGGGAGCGGCTCGACCACCTGCTGGACGAAGGCAGCTTTGTCGAGCTCGATGCCTTCGTCGCGCACCGCTCCACTCAGTTCGACATGGCCGAGCGCCGGGCGCTGGGGGATGGGGTGGTGACCGGCTACGGCCAGATCGAGGGACGGCAGGTGTTCGTCTTCTCGCACGACGCCTCCTTCATGGGAGGCTCGCTGGGGGAGGCCTTTGCCGAGAAGGTCTGCAAGGTGATGGAGCTGGCCGAGCGCACCGGCTCGCCCTTCATCGGCATCAACGACTCCGCCGGCGCCCGCATCCAGGAGGGGGTGGTCTCGCTGGCCGGGTACGCCGACATCTTCCAGCGCAACGTCCACCTCAGCGGGGTGGTGCCGCAGATTTCGGTGATCGCCGGCCCCTGCACCGGCGGCGCCGTCTACTCGCCCGCCATCACCGACTTCACCTTCATGGTCCGCAAGGTGGGCTACATGTTCATCACCGGTCCCGAGGTGGTCCGGGTGACGACCGGGGAGCAGGTGGACTTCGAACAGCTGGGCGGGGCCGACGTCCACTCCCAGCGCAGCGGCGTCGCTCACTTCGAGGCGGACACCGAGAGGGAGTCACTGGCCCAGGTGCGCGAGCTGCTGCAGTACCTGCCCCAGAACAGCTGGGACCGCCCCCCCGACCGACCCAGCGATGACCCCGAGGGCCGGACCGCCCCGGAGCTCCAAGGGATCATCCCCGAGAGCCACACCCATCCCTATGACATGCGGGAGGTGATCGGGCACGTCGTCGACCAGGCGCGCTTCCTGGAGGTGCAGCCGCTCTTCGCCCCCAACTTGGTCGTGGGCTTTGCCCGCCTCGGCGGGATCAGCGTGGGGGTGGTCGCCAACCAGCCCCGCCACCTCGCCGGCGCCTTGGACATCGGGGCGTCGGTCAAGGGGGCGCGGTTTGTGCGCTTCTGCGACGCCTTCAACATTCCGCTGCTGACCCTGGTCGACGTCCCCGGTTTCCTGCCCGGCACCGACCAGGAGCACGCAGGGATCATCCGCCACGGGGCCAAGCTGCTCTACGCCTTTGCCGAGGCCACCGTGCCCAAGTTGACGGTGATCACCCGCAAGGCCTACGGCGGCGCCTACGACGTGATGTGCAGCAAGCATCTGGGGGCCGACTTCAACGTCGCCTGGCCCAGCGCCGAGATCGCGGTGATGGGCGCCGAGGGGGCGGTCCAGTTTCTCGCCCGCCAGCAGCGCCCGGGGGGCCAGGCGGAGCTGATCCAGAGCTACCGGGAGCAGTTCGCCAACCCCTACCTGGCCGCCGAGCGCGGCTACGTCGACGACGTCATCGAGCCGCGCCAGACCCGCCCCGCCCTGATCTCCGCACTCCGCATGGCCCGCCACAAGCAGGTCCCGCTCCCGCGCCGTCGGCACGGCAACATCCCGCTCTGACTTCACCCCAGGCCCTGCCACCGGCGCCTCCTAAACTGGTTGAGGAAGGGCCGGGCGCGGGCATCGCCCCGGACCAAGGGAGGTGCCGGTGAAACTCCTGGAGCATCAGGCCAAGGCGCGGCTGCGCCAGGCCGGCATCGAGTGCCCCACCGGGCGGCTGGCGCGCTCCCCCGAGGAGGCGGAGCGGGCGGCGACGGAGCTGGGCCGGGTGGTGGTCAAGGCCCAGGTGCCGATCGGAGGCCGGGGCAAGGCCGGGGGCGTGCGCCTGGCCGCCACCCCCGCCGAGGCGCGCGCGGCGGCGCAGGCCATCCTGGGCATGGACCTGCGTGGCTACGTGGTGCCCTCGGTGCTCTGCGAGGAGGCGCTGGACGTCGCCCGGGAGATCTACCTGGCGGTGACCCTGGACCGGGACCGCCGCACCCTGGCGGTGATCCTCTCCTTCGCCGGGGGGATGGAGATCGAGGAGGTGGCCCGGGTGAGCCCCGAGAAGATCGCCAAGCTCTGGCCCGACCCCTTCTCGGGCCCGCTCCCCTTCGAGATCCGCGGCCTCTGCCTGCGGGCGCTGGCGGCGCTGGGTGAGGAGGCCCCGAGCAACCGCTCGGCGATGCTCGCCCAGCTCGGGCCCATCGCCTCCCGCCTCTACCGGCTGGCGCTGGAGCTGGACTGCAGCCTCTGCGAGATCAACCCCCTGGTGCTGACCGGCTCCGGCCAGCTGATCGCGGGCGACGCCAAGATCGAGGTGGACGCCAATGCCGAGTACCGCCACCCCGACCTGGTCCGCGAGCTGGCCGACGAGGGGGAGGGGGTGAGCAGCGGCGAGGACCCTCTCGAGGTCGAGGCGCGCCGTCGCGGCCTCACCTACGTCCACCTGGGCGGCGACGTCGGGATCATCGGCAACGGTGCCGGGTTGGTGATGAACACCCTCGACCTGGTCAAGCAGCAGGGTGGGGCGGCGGCCAACTTCCTGGACATCGGCGGCGGCGCCCGCGCCGAGGTGGTGCTGCGGGCGCTGGAGATGGTCTTGCTGGACCCGGCGGTCAAGGGGGTGTTCGTCAACATCTTCGGCGGCATCACTCGGGGCGACGAGGTGGCCCGGGGCCTGATCGAGGCCCGCGACCGGCTGCAGATGTCCCTGCCTCTGGTCGTGCGCATGACCGGGACCCGCGAGGCCGAGGGCCGGGCCCTGCTGGAGGCGGCGGGGATCACCCCGGCCGTGTCCGCCCCCGAGGCGGCGCGCAAGATCGTGGAGCTGGTGGCGCAATCGGGGCGCGCCGCGTGAGCATCCTGCTCAACCGCAGCTCCCGGGTGCTGGTCCAGGGCATGACCGGCAGCGAGGGCACCTTCCACACCCAGCAGATGCTGGAGTTCGGCACCCAGGTGGTGGCGGGGGTGTCCCCGGGCAAGGGCGGCAGCAGCCACCTGGGGCTGCGGGTCTTCGACTCGGTGGACGAGGCGGTGGCCGATACCGGGGCCAACACCGCGGGGATCTTCGTGCCTCCCGCCTTCGCCGCCGACGCCATCATGGAGGCCTCCGCGGCAGGGGTGGGGTTGGTCGTCTGCATCACCGAGCTGATCCCGGTCAACGACATGGTCCGCGCCCGGGCCTACCTCTCCCCGAGGGGCACCCGGCTGGTCGGGCCCAACTGCCCGGGACTGATGTCCCCAGGCGAGCGGGCCAAGGTGGGGATCATCCCCAACCACATTGCCAACCCTGGCCGGGTGGGGGTGGTCTCTCGGTCCGGCACCCTAACCTACGAGATCATCCAGGCGCTGGCCCAGGCGGGGCACGGACAGTCGACCTCGGTGGGGATCGGAGGCGACCCCGTGTTGGGGCTCAGCTTCTCGGACGTGCTCCAACTCTTCGCCGAGGATGAGGAGACGGACCTGGTGGTCCTGGCGGGCGAGATCGGCGGCTCCGACGAGGAGCGGGCGGCAGAGCTGGTCGGCGCCGGCTACCCCAAGCCGGTCGTGGGCTTCATCAGCGGCCGCAGCGCACCGGAGGGCAAGCGCATGGGGCATGCCGGGGCCATCATCAGCTCCAGCAGCGGCAGCCCCCAGGCCAAGGTCGAGGCGCTGCAGCGGGCGGGGGTGGAGGTGGCCGACACCATCGAGGGGATCGTGGAGCTGGCCTCGGCCCGGCTGGGGGCCGGGGTCGCCCGGTAGCCGAGCTTGGGACTTAGCTTCGAGCTGAGCCAGGAGCAGGAGGCGATCCGCTCCACCTGCCGCGAGTTCGCGGAGCAGGTGGTGGCGCCGCAGGCCGCCGACTGGGACCGGCGGCAGGCCTTTCCCTACCCGCTGGTCGCGAAAATGGCCGAGCTCGGCCTCTTCGGCCTTCCCTACCCCGAGTCGGTGGGCGGGGTGGGCGCCGACTTCATCAGCTACCTCTTGGCGCTGGAGGAGGTGGCGCGGGCGGATGCCAGCCTGGCCATCACCTTGGAGGCGGCCGTCTCCTTGGGGATCGCCCCGATCTTCAACTACGGCAGCGAGGAGCAGCGCCAGCGACTGCTCCCCGAGCTCTGCGCCGGGCGAAGGCTGTGGGCCTTCGGCCTCACCGAGCCGGAATCCGGCTCGGACGCCTCGGGCACCGCCACCCGCGCTCGGCGGGAGGGCGAGGAGTGGGTGGTGAATGGGAGCAAGTGCTTCATCACCAACTCCGGAACCGAGATCACAGCGGGGGTGACCATCACCGCGGTGACCGGTGAGGAGGCCGGCAAGCGGCAGATAAGCGCCGTCCTGATCGAGCAGGGCACCTCGGGCTACGCCGTCGCGCCGCCGTACCACAAGTTGGGATGGCACGCCAGCGACACCCACGAGCTCAATTTCCAGGAGTGCCGTGTCCCCCTGGCCAACACGCTGGGGCGAGCCGGTGGCGGGTTGGGGCAGTTCTTCGCCACCCTGGAGGCGGGCCGGGTGGCGATCTCCGCACTGGCGGTGGGGGTGGCCCAGGCCTGCCTGGACGCCTCGATCAGCTACTCGCAGGCGCGCCGCCAATTCGGGAGGCCGCTCAGCCACTTTCAGGCGACCCAGGTCAAGCTCGCCGACATGGCAACCCAGATCGAGCTCAGCCGCCTGATGGTCTGGCGCGCCGGCAGTTTGATCGACCAGGGCCGGCCGGCGGGGCGCTTCGCCGCCATGGCCAAGCTGCACGCCGCCGAGACCGCCACCTGGTGCGCCGGCCAGGCGGTGCAGATCCACGGCGGAGCCGGATTCATGGAGGACCTGCCGGTCGCGCGTTACTACCGCGACGTCAAGGTCAATGAGATCGGGGAAGGCACCTCCGAGATCCAGCGGCTGATGATCGCCTCCCACCTGCTGGGGCTCGGGGGCTCGGTGCGCAAGCTCTTGGAGCAGTCCTAGGCGGCGTCGTTCGCCCGGGCTGGCCGATCGGCCTCGGGGTACGATGGAGTGGTGAGCGACCGCGATCCCGTGCTGGTCTCGACGGCGCGGACGCCATTCGGCAAGCTCGGAGGCTGGCTGAGCTCGGTGCCCGCGGTCGAGCTGGGCGCCCACGTCATCCGCGCGGCGCTGGACCGGGCCGGGGTCCCTCCCGAGGCGGTGGACCAGTGCCTGATGGGCACCGTGATCACAGCTGGGCAGGGGCAGATCCCGGCCCGGCAGGCGGCGCTCAAGGCCGGCATCCCCGCCAGCGTCTCCTCGCTGACCATCAACAAGGTCTGCGCCTCCTCCCTCAAGGCGGTCAATCTGGGGGCCCTGCTGATCAAGGCGGGTGAGGCCGACATCGTGGTCGCCGGCGGCATGGAGTCCATGTCCCAGGCGCCGATGCTGCTGCCCGGCGTGCGCCAGGGCGTGGCGATGGGGCATATCACTGCCTACGACTCGATGGTCTGGGACGCCCTGACCTGTCCCGTGGACGAAGTGAGCATGGGCGAGCACGGGAGCTCGGTGGCGGCGGAGCTCGGGGTGAGCCGCGCAGACCAGGACCGATACGCCCTGCTTTCCCAGCAGCGCTACGAGCGCGCTCGCGAGTTGGGGCTTATCGCAGAAGAGATCGTCCCCTTTGAGGTCAAGGGCCGGCGGGGCGCGGAGATGGTTGATCAGGACCAGCAGCCCCGGCCCGATACCACGCTCGAGAAGCTCAGCGCGCTCCGCCCGGTCTTCGGCGGGGCAGAGGGCAGCGTGACCGCGGGCAACGCGCCCGGCATCAACGACGGCGCGGCGGCGGTCGTGCTGATGAGCGAGACCCGGGCGCGAGATCTGGGCATCGCGCCCCTGGCCCGCTGGCTGG
>JBOHUK010000121.1:0-2894 GCA_050734395.1 Candidatus Dormibacteria bacterium | reverse complement strand
TCGATGGGGCAGCGCGACCCGCTGGTGGAGTTCAAGTCAGAGGCCTTCGCCTCCTTCTCGGCCTTCCAGGAGAGCCTCAAGCAGGAGATCGTCCGCTACCTCTTCCACGCCGAGATCCAGATCACCCGGGCCCCGCCCCCGCCGCTAGAGGGGTTGGCGGTGCACCCCGAGGCGGAGGCGGCGCTGGCACCGGCCGCCGAGCCGACCAATGGCGCCGTCCCGGCGCCCGCCCCGCCCCATCCGCAAGCACCCGCCCCCGTGGCGGCGCGGCCGCTGGCTCAGGCGCCGGCCACGACGCGCCCGCTTCCCGTTGCGGGAGCGCCGCCGGTCAGCCGCAACGCTCTCTGCCCCTGCGGCTCGGGGAGAAAGTACAAGCGCTGCCACGGCCAGGCGGTCTAAGGGCCAGGAAAGCCCCCGCTCTCAGGGGATCCGGCCCGCCGGCACCGCGGCCGCATCCGCCTGCTGCTCTCGGACGCTGACGCTGACCGGCACCCGCCAGCGCGCGATGTCCCCATCGAGGGCGATACCGCGGGCGGCGATGGCCAGCCAGGCGACGGTGAAGGCGACGAAGTAGTAGTTGATGAAGGCGAACTTGGCGAAGAACATGGCCAGCAGGGTGACGATGGCGGCCCCGGTGAGCGCCCCGCCCAGGCCGGGGGTTGGCTGGGAGAGCACGAAGGCCAGCGCCAGGGCGCCCACCGCGAGGCCAAGGAACCCGGGCAGAGGGTTGTCGCCCACCAGTGTGAGGATGCCCGCAAGCGACAGCGACCCCACCCCGACCGCCCCGTGGAAGTGGATGCCGAAGGTGTAGTACCAATAGCGCCCCACTCCGGTCCACAAAGCGAAGCCGCCCACGATGGCGAGCCCGATCGCCAGGGCGTAAACAATCTCGGCCAGCATCCGCCGGCTGCGCAGGAAGAGCAGCAGCATGAGGGGACCCACCTCCACCAGAGAGCAGCCCACGACCAGCCCGAGCAGACCGGTTGCCAGTCGGCGGTGGCTCCGCCGCAGTACCAGCCACCAGGCGACCCCGGTGACGGCGACCAGGAGCGGAAAGGCGGAGATGACCATGGCCACGACCAGCGGGCTGACGACGACGGTGAGCATGAGCCACCACCCCTCGTCCTTGTCCGAAGCCAGCTGGAAGAGCGCCAGGGCCAGGGCCGCGACGCAGATCGCCGAGATCACCCGCGGGTCTCCGAGCAGCACCCCCAGAGCGGCGAAGGCGGCCACGACCGGGCCGTAGGTGAAGTGAAGCAGGGCCGGGGTCCCGAGGGTGGTTGAGGGGTGGACGGGGAGGTAGGGGTTGGCGCCGTGAAGGAGGGCGTGGCCGGCCGAGCGCAGGCCGTAGAGGACGTCGATCTCAGAGGGGTCCCAGCGCCACGTCACTGAGAGGAAGGTGAAGAAGCCCGCTGCGGCAGTTCCGAGCGCCCAGGCGCGGTGGCCGCGGAGTGCCAGCCCCGCCCCGGCGAGCGAGCTCACGACGAAGACCACGACCGGCCAGCCGTGAGGCCAGCCGGTGACGTTCGCCAGCAGCACCGAGAGCCCGAGCGCCGCGGTGGTCGCGCACCACAGCCAGGTGGGCGGGGGGCCACTGGGGAGCAGGCGGGCGATGAGCAAGAGCGCCAGGGTCGCCCCCATCGCGGCCACCGCCAGGTCGGTGATGTACCCGGCGCGGTTGATCAGGGCGACGTCGAGCGTCACCAAGGAGAGCAGCAGCGCGCCCTCCCGTGTGAGGCCGGCGGGGCTGCGCGGGCGGATCCACCGTTGCCAGTTCCGTCCCAGCTGCGGGAGCGGCATCTGGCGATTATCTCGGCCACTTCGTCGGAGGTCGGTAACGGGTCGGTAGCAGGTGGAGATCGGCGTTGACCCGGTGCCGATAAACTCGATCCAGGTCGCGGCCCGCCGGCGACCCCGCCACCAGCTGGATTGACCGAGGAGCAGCGCATGAGCGACCTGGAGGTTCGGGCAGAGCAGCTTTACCGGCGCGCGGTCCAGCTGAAGGAACATCTTTGACTTCGCTGGCAAGCAGGCCAGGGCCGCTGGCCTAGAGGAGGAGCTGGGTCAGCCCGGAGCCTGGGACGACCCGGGACCCGCCCAGCGCGCGTCGCAGGAACTGAGCCGGCTCCGCGGAGAGCTCTCCGAGCTGGTGGCCGTCTCGCAGCGCGCCCAGGACGCCCACGAGCTGGCGGAGCTGGTCGAGGAGGGCAGCGGCGAGGCGGCGGAGGTGGGCGCAGAGCTGGAGGCGCTGGGCAAGGAGCTGGACCGGCGGGAGCTGGACCTGCTCTTCCAGGACCCCTACTCCGAGTCGCCCGCTCTGCTCTCGGTCCACGCCGGTGCGGGCGGCACCGACGCCCAGGACTGGGCCGAGATGCTGCTGCGCATGTACCTGAAGTGGGCGGAGAAGCACCACCTGGAGGCGACGCTGCTGGACCAGTCGGAGGGCGAGGAGGCGGGGATCAAGAGTGCCACCGTGCGGATCAGCGGCCGCCATGCCTACGGGCAGCTCCGCGTCGAGAAGGGGGTGCACCGCCTGGTCCGAATCAGCCCCTTCGACGCCGCTCGGCGCCGCCACACCGCCTTCGCCCTGGTCGAGGTCTACCCCGAGATCCCCGACGAGGTCGAGGTGGAGATCGACGAGAAGGACGTGCGGGTGGACGTCTACCGCAGCTCCGGGGCGGGCGGCCAGCACGTGAACAAGACTTCTTCGGCGGTCCGCATCACCCACCTGCCCACCGGGATCGTGGTCACCTGCCAGAACGAGCGCTCCCAGCAGCAGAACCGCGAGACCGCCTGGCGGGTGCTGCGCTCCCGGCTGCTGGACCACCAACGCGCCCAGCGCCTGGAGCATCTCGCCGATCTCAAGGGCGAGTCCCTCTCCCCGGAGTGGGGCA
>JBOHUK010000120.1:0-2116 GCA_050734395.1 Candidatus Dormibacteria bacterium | reverse complement strand
CTGGGACAAACTCTCTGCCTCTGGCTCGGTGGGCAACTACGACACCTCCGCTCAGACCCGCACTCAGGTGACACCGGTCAGCTCCCCCGCCTCTTACGTGCCGGCCAACCCCGGCACCGGTACCAGTGGCGCGCTGGGAGTCGCCCAGTTCGTCAACCTGCAGGCTGAGGACACCTCGTCGTACGCCACCAACCCGATGTGGAAGGTGGTGGACGGGCCTTTCAAGCTGGTCCAGTACACGACGGCTGGGTTTGTCAAGATGGTGCCCAATACCAAGTACTCGGGTCCCAACAAGGCCAAGATCGGCGTCTTCGAGGAGATCCCCTTCACCACCGACACCGCAGAGTTCAACGAACTGCGCGCCGGTGACCTGTCGATCGGGTACATCCCGACCCAGGACATCGCGCAGAAGGGGTACATGGAGCACCACGGCTACTCGTTCAACCCGTGGTACAGCTTCGGCATCACCTACTTCCCCTACAACTTCACCGACCCGACCTCGGGCCCGATCTTCAAGCAGCTCTACTTCCGCCAGGCCTTCCAATCCCTGGTGAACCAGCCCGAGTACATCAGCCGCTTCCTGGCCGGCTACGCGGCCAAGACCAATGGCCCGGTGCCGACCTACCCCCAGGGCAACGCCGACCTGACCAAGCTCGAGTCGACGGGCCAGGTCTACCCCTACAACCCGAGCAAGGCGGTCGCCCTGCTCAAGGACCACGGCTGGCATGTGGTGCCCGGCGGCACCAGCACCTGCACCAAGCCCGGCACCGGCAGCGGTGACTGCGGGGCGGGAATCGCGGCAGGCGCCCAGCTCTCCTTCCGTCTTCTCTATGAGAGTGGCTCGACCTCGCTCACCCAGGAGATGGAGGCCATGAAGTCGGCCGAGGCCTCGGTCGCCGGCATCCAGCTGGCGCTCTCGACGGCCCCGTTCGGACAGGTAATCGGGACCACGTTCGGCGGTGGTTGCACCGATGCCAACCCCTGCAGCACCTGGGACATGGGCAACTGGGGCGGTGGCTGGGTGTACTCCCCCGACTACTACCCGACCGGTGAGGAGCTCTTCGAGACCGGAGCTAGCTCCAACCCCGGCTACTACAACGACGCCGAGGCCAACCACCTGATCCAGGCCACCAACACCAGCGCCACCGCGGCCGGTGAGACCAAGGCCCTGGACAAGTACGAGAACTACTTGGCCAAGCAGCTCCCGGTGGTGTGGATGCCCACCACGCCATATCAGCTGACCATGTACAAGAGCAACCTCAAGGGCCTCGTTCCACAAGGGGTGTTCGACGAGATCTACCCCTCGGCCTACAGCTTCTAGCGACTGAACGGCCAATGGCCGTCCGTCACCTTCGGGTGGCGGACGGCCGGCGGTCGGACCGTATGAATCCCTCCCGAGGGGAGGGCGGGGGTCTTAGGGAAGCAGAGTGTTCGGATACCTGATCCGGCGGGTACTCCAGGCGATCATCGTGGTGATCGGAGTCACGATCATCACGTTCATCCTCCTGCACCTGCTTGGCAGTCCGGTCAACCAGATCCTGGGGACGCGGCACAGCCCGGCCAACGTCAGGGAGCTCACCCGCCAGCTGGGATTGAACCTGCCTCTGCCGATCCAGTACTTCAACTGGCTTTGGAACCTGGTCCACTGGAACCTGGGCTTCTCCTACCGCCAGAACAACACCGTCGCAGGCCTCCTGGCCCAGCGCTTGCCCAACACCCTGCTGCTGGTCGGTACCGCGACCGTGCTGGCGATCCTGCTGGCGATCCCGCTGGGCGTGCTGCAGGCGGTGCGCCGCAACAGGCCCGACGACTACGTCATGACCGGGCTCTCCTTCATCTTCTACTCGATGCCCGTCTTCTGGCTGGGGCTGCTGCTGATCATCCTGTTCAGCGCCACCCTGGGGTGGCTGCCCCCCGAGGCTCCCCAGTCGCAGGGAAACCTCTTCTCCCAGCTGAACGGGCTGGTGCTCCCGGTCATGACTCTGACCCTGGTGACGCTCGCCCTCTTCAGCCGGTACATGCGGAGCTCGATGCTGGAGAACCTGGTCCAGGACTATGTGCGCACCGCCAAGGCCAAGGGCGTCTCCAGCCGGGTGATCCTCTTCAAGCACGTGCT
>JBOHUK010000119.1:0-8340 GCA_050734395.1 Candidatus Dormibacteria bacterium | reverse complement strand
GCCTTTCCGCCGCTGGCGCTCGGGTTCTTCGGCCTGGGCACCGGCTACCTGATCTACGGCCCCCAGGAACTCTTTGGATTCCCCAAGCGGGTCGGGACGGTCGACCGCAGCACGGGTATCTGGGGCGTCTGGATGCCGGGCTTCTGTCAGCTCGTGACCGGCGTCTACCTGTTCGTGGGACTGGCCTGGTTCCACAGCTTCAGCGCCGGGCCCCTCTACGATGCCGCGCTGGCCTTCTCGGCCTACGGCATCCACTGGTTCGCCATCGGCATCAACCGGATGATGGGACACGACTCCACCCCCAACGCCTTCATGGCAGTCGCGTTCACCTTCATCTCGATTCTCGGGATCATCGTGTTCGGCGTCGCGGGCGATGTCCCGGTGACGCTGCTCTTCGCCGGTCTGACCTGCATCTACCTCAGCGACATCTTCGCCAGCTTCAAGATCAAGCTCGGCGAGCAGTCATTGGGCCTCTTCCACTTGCTCACCGGCTTCTGGCTGATCTACCTGATGTTCGCCGCGACGCTCAACTTCTCGCTTCCCACTCACTTCCACCTCTGGCTGTAGCCAGAAGTTAGCGCGGGTCCATGCTGGCTGGCGACAGGGGATCGCCGGCCAGCTGGGAGTTCGAGTGCCACACCGCTCACGGCCTGTTCTTCACTAGCTCCGAGCGCCTATGGGCGGCCAGGGCGAGCTATCCTGGACGGATGCGAGGCCGCTGCTGTAGGGAGCAGCGCTGATGTCCCTGGGAGACCGTCTCCGTGACTGGCCGCTGCTGCGCCAGCTGACCGAGGGCGACCCGCTGGGACTGGGCTCGTCGTCGGCGTCTGCCCAGAGCCAGAACCTGCAGGCCCGCACCGTCCGCGCCGACAAGGTGGTGCAGTCGGTCTGCCCCTACTGCGCTGTGGGCTGCGGCCAGCTGGTCTACGTCGAGAAGGGCGAGATCACTCAGATCGAGGGCGACCCGGCGAGCCCGCTCTCGCGTGGGCGGCTGTGCCCCAAGGGCGCCGCCACCAAGGAACTGGTCTCGGGCCCACTGCGCGAGACCAAGGTCAAGTACCGCCGCCCGCACGGCAAGGAGTGGGAGGAGCTCTCGCTCGCCCAGGCGATGGACATGATCGCGGACCGGGTGGTGAAGACCCGGGCCACGACCTGGGAGGAGAGCGACCCGGACGGGCACGGGCTGCACCGCACGATGGGCATCGCCTCCTTGGGCGGGGCCACCTGGGACAACGAGGAGAACTACCTCTGGCGCAAGCTCATGGTCGGGCTGGGCATCCCCCAGGTTGAGAACCAGGCCCGAATATGACACTCGGCCACCGTTCCCAGTTTGGGAACCTCGTTCGGTAGGGGCGGCGCCACCACCTTCCCTGGGGATCTGCGCAACTCCGACTCCATCCTGATCATGGGGTCGAACATGGCCGAGTGCCACCCGGTCGCCTTCCAGTGGGTGATGGAGGCCAAGTCCCGGGGCGCAAAACTGATCCACGTCGACCCGCGCTTCACGAGGACCAGCGCCGTCGCGGACATCCATGTTCCGCTGCGGGCGGGCAGCGACATCGCCTTCCTCGGGGGCGTTATCCGCTACATCCTCGAGGAGGAGCGCTACTTCCGCGAGTACGTCACCCACTACACCAACGCGCCCGTGGTGATCGACGAGCGCTTCCTCGACACCGAGGACCTGGATGGGTTCTTCTCGGGCTGGGACGAGAAGACCAAGAGCTACGACAACACCACCTGGCAGTACGAGGGCGGGGTGCTGCGGGCCGCCGCCGGCAACCGCGCCGGTCCCGAGCCCCAGGAGGGTCAGGTCGTGGTCTCGGGGCGTGCTCCCCACGAGGACCCCACCCTGCAGCACCCGCGCTGCGTCTTCCAACTGCTGCGCCGCCACTTCTCGCGCTACACCCCCGAGATGGTGGAGGAGGTCTGTGGGGTGCCCAAAGAGCGGTTCTTGGAGGTGGCCCAGACCCTGTGCGACAACTCGGGGCGGGAGCGCACCGGGGCCGTGGTCTACGCCGTCGGCTGGACGCAGCACACGGCCGGGGTGCAGTTCATCCGAAGTGCCGCCATCATCCAGTTGCTGCTGGGCAACATGGGCCGCACCGGCGGCGGGGTCATGGCGCTGCGCGGACACGCCAACATCCAGGGGGCGACCGACATCGCCACCCTCTTCGACATCCTCCCGGGCTACCTGCCGGTGCCGTTCGCCGCCGACACCCAAGATCTCTTCGAGTTCTGCCAGACCCACGGCGCCCCGGGCGATTACTGGGGGCACATGGACGCCTACTACGTCAGCTATCTCAAGGCGACCTGGGGCAAGGCCGCCACCGCCAAGAACGGCTTCTGCTTCAACTACCTTCACCGTCTGACCGGCCCCCACTCCACCTACGAGAGCACGCTGCGGATGGTGGACGGCACCGTCAAGGGGTTCTTCCTGATCGGGGAGAATCCGGCCGTGGGTTCGGCCCACGGCAAGCTGCACCGCAAGGCGCTCTCCAACTTGGAGTGGTTGGTGGTGCGTGACTTCTACGAGATCGAGTCGGCCAACTTCTGGTACGACTCGCCCGAGATCGCCCAGGGTGAGGTGCGCCCGGAGGACATCGCGACCGAGGTCTTCTTCCTGCCCGCCGCCACCCACGTGGAGAAGAGCGGCTCGGTGACCAACACCCAGCGGCTGCTCCAGTGGCACTCGCAGGCGGTGGCGCCCGCGGGGGATGCCCGCTCCGAGCTCTGGTTCGCCCACCAGCTCCAGGAGCGTATCCGGGCGCGCCTCAAGGGCAGTGCGGAGGAGCGCGACCGTCCCCTCTTGGACCTTGCCTGGGACTATCCGGTGGACTCCGCCAGCGGCGAGCCCATCGCCGAGGCCGTGCTCCAGGAGATCAGCGGAACCAACGCCCAAGGGGAGTTGCTCTCCACCTACGGCGCGCTGAAAACGGATGGGTCCACCACCTGCGGCACCTGGATCTACTGCGGCGCCTACGGCGGGGCGGTCAACCAGACCGCGCGGCGCAAGCCCCACTGGGAGCAGAGCTGGGTCGCGCCGGAGTGGGGGTGGTCCTGGCCCCTCAACCGTCGCGTCCTCTACAACCGGGCCTCGGCGGACCCGGAGGGGCGGCCCTGGTCCGAGCGCAAGCGCTACGTGTGGTGGGACGAAGAGCAGGCGAAGTGGGTAGGCGAGGACGTCCCCGACTTCATCGGCAACCGGCCGCCCGAGTACCGGGCGCCAGCCGGGGCGAACGCCGAGGACGCCATCGATGGGGACCGTCCCTTCGTGATGCAGGCGGACGGCGCGGGCTGGCTGTTCGTGCCCGCAGGGTTGGGGGACGGCCCGCTGCCCACCCACTACGAGCCCCACGAGTCGCCGCTGGGCAATCCCCTTTACGAGCAGGTGGCCAACCCGGCGCGCCTTCAGTTCAAGCGCCCGGACAACCCATACAACCCGACCTCCGGGGCCCCGGGCAGCGACGAATTCCCCTACGTCATGACCACCTACCGGTTGACGGAGCACCACACGGCAGGAGGCATGAGCCGCTTCCTCTCGCGCCTCAGCCAGCTGCAGCCGGAGTTCTTCTGCGAGGTGAGCCCGGAACTGGCCGAAGAGCGCCAGCTGCGCCCCGGGGGATGGGCGCGGGTCATCACCACCAGGGGTGAGCTGGAGGCGCGGGTGCTGGTGACCCCGCGGATGCGGGCGATCCGGGCGGGCGGGCGGATGATCCACCAGGTGGGCCTGCCGTACCACTGGGGACGCAGTGGTCGCAGCCAGGGCGACTCCGCCAACGACGCCTTCCCCTTGGTGCTGGACCCCAACGTCTTCATCCAGGAGGTGAAAGCCGCCACCTGTGACATCCGCCCGGGGCGCAAGAGCGCGGTGAAGCAGGGGTGAACGGCAACGGGGTGGCTCCAGTGAAGGTGCCGCTGCCGCTCTGGCAGGAGGGCGGGACCCGGATGGGGTTCTTCACCGACACCACGCTGTGCATCGGCTGCAAGGCCTGCGAGGTGGCCTGCAAGGAGTGGAACGGAGTCCCCGACCGGGACACCAACTGGTCCGGCAACTCCTACGACAACACGATGGCGCTGGGAGCCAACAGCTGGCGCCACGTCGCCTTCGTGGAGCGGCCCAGTGCCGGCCACGGCGTCGACTGGCTGATGAGCTCTGACGTCTGCAAGCACTGCACCAGGGCTGCCTGCCTCGAGGTCTGCCCCACCGGGGCCATCTTCCGCAGCGAGTACGGCACCGTCGTGGTCCAGGACGACATCTGCAACGGTTGTGGCTACTGCGTCGCCGCCTGCCCCTTCGGGGTTCTGGAGCGTCGCGAGGACGACGGCCGTGCTTTCAAGTGCACGCTCTGCTATGACCGCCTCAAGGTGGGCGAGACGCCCGCCTGCGCCAAGGCCTGCCCCACCGAGTCCATCCAGTTCGGTGAGCTGGATGACCTGCGCGAGCGCGCCAGGCGCCGCCTTGGGGAGGTCAGCGCCGCCCACCCCGAGGCACGGCTTTACGGTGACGACCCCGAGGACGGGGTGGGGGGATTCGGCGCCTTCTTCCTCTTGTTGGACCGCCCCGAGGTGTACGGCCTGCCCCCGCGGCCCAGCTACCGCCGCTCCGACCTGGCGGTGATGTGGGGGTCGGCGCTGGCGGCGGCGGGGCTGATGCTGGGCGGAGTGGCGGGGGCGATGCGATGGCGGCGGTGACGGGCGAGCGCAGCACCCGCGGCGAGCGGGCCATGGTGACCCCGGAGCGACCGCGCTCCTACTACGGCCTGCCCATCGTCAAGCGGCCTGCCTGGACCTGGGAGGTGCCCTGGTACCTGTTCACGGGCGGCACCGCCGGCGCGTTGGGGGCTGCCGCCTTCGCCGCCCGGCAGCGGGGGGCGCGCCGGCTCGGGAGGCGGGCTCGGCGGCTGGCCCTGGGAGGGGCAGTCATCAGCCCACTGCTGCTGATCTCGGACCTCGGCCAGCCATCGCGCTTCTTGAACATGCTCCGCGTCTTCCGCCCCACCTCGCCGATGAGCGTGGGCAGCTGGACCCTGGCCGGTTTCGGCGCCGCGGTGGGAGCGGCGGAAGCAGCGGAACTGGTGGGCCTGCCCGAGCCAGCAGCCGCGAGCCTCGAGGCGGTCGCCTCGGTGCTGGGGCCGATCCTGGCCAGCTACACCGCGGTGTTGTTGGGCGACACCGCCAATCCCATCTGGCGGGGCGGCCGAGCGGTCCTGCCGTTTGTGTTCGCCGGCAGTTCGCTGGCAGGGGCGGGCGGTGCCCTGTGCCTTACCAGCCCCACTGAGGACACGGGGCCGGCCCGGGCCATGGTGCTCGCCGGCACGGCGATGGATCAGGGCGCCTTCTGGCTGATGGAGCAGGGCCTCGGCGAATTGGCCCAGCCATACTCCCTGTCCCAGGCGGGGATGATGATCAAGATCCACCGGGCCAGCGCGGTGGCCGGCGCGGTGCTCGTGTTGACTCTCGGTCGCCGCAGCCGGCTGGGTGCGGCGCTCGGCGGACTTTGCAGCCTCGTCGGGTCCGCGGCGCTCCGGCAGGCGGTGTTCCGGGCAGGATTCCAGGCGGCGGAGGACCCGCGCTATCTGGTCCTGAGCCAGGAGTGATGCGGCCACCGTCGGAGCGTGAGACGGCTCCCGGCACCGCTTTGCCCACCATTCGGCCGGGGACTCTTCGGTGCGAGCTGCTCAAAGCAGGCCCAGGCCGAACCGTGCAGCAAGGGTAGACAGCTCAGGAATCCTGGCTTACGCTGGCGCCGAGAATAAGCGTCCCAGTGGCTGCCGAGCGGCTCCGTCGGCTCTCTCGCACTCCCTGGCCCACTCCGCGGAGGGCGGCGAGTGGGGCTCGCCCGAGGCCAGCGTGGCTGATGAATCCTACAGAGACGACATGGTGCTCCCAGCCAGTGAGCAGATCGTCCTTGGTTTTTAGGGGAAACCTACCTACGGTCGAGCTTGGGGATATCTGTTGATCGCCGTGCCTCCGGCGGCCATTGGTGGGCACCGTGCTCCGCTACGGTCTTAGGGAATCAGGATACATAGGGCCCGTCGTGACGCTGTCGCGGTTCTACAATTGCACGTCAGGGTAGCGTGGTATGCGACTAGTGAGTCAAGGCGGCGTGAAGGAGCAACCCCTTGGGGCTGGTGTGTTGCTGCCGACGGCAGTGGAACTCAGGGAGGAGGGACTCGTAGTGCATTGGCTCTTCGGTAGAGACACCCTGCGGGACTATGAGCGGCGTCTCACGCCAGCGCAGTTCAGATGCACGCTATTCGAAACAGTACGCTCGTCCCTGTCCGATAACGTGGGCACCACGTACACCTGGGTGCGGGGAGGAGTTGGAGGACCAGCGGACGCGGTCCCAGCGGTTTGGCCCGGCTGGAGCCGCTACGTGCCGGCTGTCCCGACCACCGCTGCTGAACTTCGACTCCAGGTTGGGAGCGCATCGTTCGTGCTTCGCCTAACGTAACGAGCGGAGCCAGGCGCCGGTCGACTCTGTCGTGGCTCTGCCGTTGTCGAATGTCTCGTCGGCAACGCCATCGTGTCAGGCGGCGGTTTGCCCAAGGCTCCCAATGTGGGGTGTAGCGCGTGCCACCAGGGCTTTGTCTAGAACCAACGGCTGGTCACAGTGTTTTGAATGGGAAGCCATGCCCGCGAGGACTGATGGCGGCGAGGTCCGTCGCTAAGCCGGGGCTTGGTCCGCCTGGGCCAGCCCCTGGTAGGCAGCCCTCTCCTCAGCGGTCAAGGGCGTATGGCTGGAGGGCACCACCTTCACCTTGAGGTACAGGTCCCCGGCCGCGCCGCCGTGGCGCAGCGCCGGTATGCCCTTGCCGGGCACTCGCAGCACGCGGCCCGAGGGGCAGTTCTCCGGAATCGTGAGCTCCAGGCGCCCGGTCGGACCCTCGGCCATCACCTTGCCCCCCAGGGCGGCGCGGTAGTCGCGCACCGCCAGGTCCTGGTATAGGTCACGGCCCCGTACCTCGATCCCGGGGCTGGGCTCCAGGTGGACCGTCAGGTAGAGGTCGCCGCGCTTGCCGCCTCGCTGCCCGCTGGCACCCTCACCCCCGACCCGGATCTTTGAGCCCTCGGCCACACCCTTGGGGATCGTGACCTTGAGGGTGCGGCGACGGTACTGGCGGCCAGTCCCGTTGCAGGCGGGGCAGTTGCGCAGCAGCGGCGCGGGACCGTCCCCGCCGGCGGCCGCCCGCCCGGTGCCGCCGCAGGTGGGGCAGGGCTCGACGATCGAGATTTGCAGAGTGCGCTCTCCCCCCGAGATCGCCTCTGCGAGAGCCACCTCTACCTTGTCCTCGGTGTCGGGGCCGTTGCGAGGGGCGTTCTGCTCCCGGCGCAGCTGCTCCAGCTGCGTCTCCACCCAGGGGTCCGTGTCGCTGGAGCTGCGCCCTCCGAAGAAGGTCTCGAAGAAGTCGCTGAACCCGCCGAAGCGGGCGCCGGCCCGCTGCGCCCCGGTGCGGGCGCCGGCGAAGGGTTGCGACTGCTGCTGCTGCTGCTGGCGGTGGGCCGCCGCCCGCTCGATCTGCTCCCAGTCGGCGCCTAGGCGGTCGTACTTGGAGCGCTTGGCGGGCTCCTTGAGCACCTCGTACGCCTCGTTGACCCGCTTGAAGCGCTCGGTCGCCTTGGGGTCCTTGTTGACGTCGGGGTGCAGCTCACGGGCCAGCTTGCGATAGCGGGCGCGGATCTCCTTGTCGCTGGCGGTGCGCGGGACACCGAGGGTGGCGTAGTAGTCGCGGAACTCCACAGTCTCAAGTTACCGTCTGGCGCCGGCTCACGAAACCGCCCTCTCCGGCTCCAGGCTCCGGCGCAGCCGCGCCACCAGCTCGGAGATTGAGGGCAGGAGTCCACCGTCGGCCCCGGTCGCGGGCCCCTCGAAGATGACCCGGGCCAGCTCCCGGCCCGGGCGGTTGCGGCGGTGGACCACGACCGCCACCCGGCCTGGAGGCGGCCCTTCCAGGGTGAGTGCCTCGCGCTCCGATATACCGTCGCCACTAATCACTCCCTGGGCGCTGCCGGGCACCCCCTCCAGGTGGTGCTCGGCCCGCTGGTAGAGGATCACCTGGGACCAGTGCCCGGGCTGGGGCCCGGCGGGCTCGGATCCCAGGCCGAGGCAGGCAAGGTGGTGCTGGAGGGGTCCGGGCACACCCAGGTCCCGGGCGCTCAGGCTCCAGAGGGGCACCGAGGCCACCAGGCGGGGGTTGACCTCCAGGCACCAAGCCCGCCCGCCCCCGTCGACGATGAGGTCGAGGCCGAAGACACCGCGGTGGCCCTCCGCGCCCAGCCACTCCGCCGCCCGCCGCCCCAGACGCTCGACCTCCTCCCGCCCGGGGACGGGAGCTGCAA
>JBOHUK010000118.1:0-13233 GCA_050734395.1 Candidatus Dormibacteria bacterium | reverse complement strand
ACTTGCCGCAGTTGACCACCTGGTATTCCACCCGGAAGCGGTTGTGGAAGCCACGCAGCTTGGGCACCCGCTGGGTGAGCGGCATCTGCCCGCCCTCGAAGGCGCGGGGCAGGCTCCAAGAGCTCCGGGAGCCCTGCCCCTTCTGGCCCCGGCCCGCGGTCTTGCCGCCGCCCGCGGAGATGCCGCGGCCCAAGCGCCGGCGGCGCCGGCGGCTGCCGGAGTCGGGCTTGAGGTCGTGGAGCCTCACGGCTTGGCAGCGCCCCCGGCGGGCGAGGCCTCCTCCACCCGGACCAGGTGGCGGACCGCTTCCACCATGCCCCGCACCGAGGGGGTGTCAGCGTGCTCGACCGTCTGGTGCAGGCGGCGCAGGCCGAGCGCGGTGATGGTTCGCTTCTGGGTGCCCGAGTACCCGATCGCGCTCTTGACCCAGGTCACCCGCAGCCGCGCCGTCGGATCAGCCACCGGCCGTCTCCCCGCCCCCCGCTGGCGCCTGCGAGGGCTGCAGGCCCAGCTCCGCCAGGGTCTTCCCGCGCAGCCGGGCCACCGTCTCCGCGGTGCGCAGCTCGCCCAGCGCGGCCATGGTGGCGCGCACGGTGTTGATGGGGTTGTCGCTGCCCAGCGACTTGGTGAGGATGTCCTTGATTCCGGCCAGCTCCACCACGGCCCGCATCGCCCCTCCCGAAATCACCCCGGTTCCCGGCGAGGCGGGGCGCAGCAGGACCCGCGCGGCGCCCTGCTTGCGCAGCACCTCGTGGGGGATGGTGCGCCCCACCATCGGCACCCGGATCATGTGCTTCTTGGCGTCATCGACGCCTTTGCGGATCGCCTCCGGCACCTCGCCCGCCTTGCCCAGGCCGGCCCCCACCCTTCCCGCGCCGTCGCCCACCACCACCAGCGCGCTGAAGGAGAAGCGGCGGCCGCCCTTGACCACCTTGGCAACGCGGTTGAGCGACACCACCTTCTCGGTGAGCTCGCCCCGGAGGTCCCGGTCGGGACGCCCCATGCTCATGCTCATGCGACCGCCTTCAGAACTTGAGCCCGGCCGTCCGCGCGGCGTCGGCCAGGGCTTGGACCCGGCCATGGTACAGGTAGCCGCCGCGGTCAAAGACCACCTGGCTCACCCCGGCCGCCAGGGCCCGCTCCCCCACCGCCTTGCCCACCAGGGCGGCGCTGGCGCGGTTGCAGCCCTTGGCGCCCAGGGCCGGCTCGGTGGTGGCGGCCGAGACCAGGGTGCGGCCGGATTGATCATCGACCACCTGGGCGTAGACGTGGTGCAGGCTGCGGAAGACGCACAGCCGGGGCCGCTCCGGGCCACCCTGCACCCGCGCACGCACCCGCCGGTGCCGACGCTGGCGGGGATCGAGCTGGGCTCGAGTGCTCATCAGACCTTCGCCTTGCCGCTCTTGCCGGCCTTGCGTCGCACCACCTCGCCCCGGTAGCGCACCCCCTTGCCCTTGTAGGGCTCGGGCTTGCGGGTGGCGCGGATCCGGGCCGCCGTCTGGCCCACCAGCTCCTTGTCATTGCCCACGACTGCGATCCGCGTCGGCTCGGGCACCTCGAGCTTGATCCCCTCCGGGGGCCTGATCCGAACTGGGTGCGAGTAGCCCAGGGACAGCTGCAGGTCCGAGCCCTGCAGCGAGGCGCGGTAGCCCACCCCCTGGAGCTCGAGCTCCTTGCGGTAACCCTGGGTGACCCCGGTCACCATGTTGGCGACCAGGGTGCGGCTCAGGCCGTGCAGGGCGCGGTGGGGGGCGGCGTCGCTGGGCCGCTCGACCAGAACCGAGCCCGCCTCCTGGCGCACCGTGATCACGTCCGGCAGCCGGCGGCTGAGCTCCCCGCGCGGGCCGCTCACCGCCACCGTGTTCCCCTCCACGGTCACGGTGACGCCCTCCGGAACGCCGATGGGAGCCCTCCCGATCCTGGACATGGCTACCAGACCTCGGCCATGACTTCGCCGCCCAGGCGCTGGCGGCGGGCCTCGCGCCCGGTCATGATCCCCTTGGAGGTGGAGACCACCGACACCCCGAGCCCCCCGAAGACCCGGGGGATCTCCTGGCTGCCGCGGTAGATGCGCAGCCCGGGACGGCTCACCCGGCGCAGCCCGGTCAGCGGCTTGCCCTGCGCGGTGCGGCGCTTGAATTCCAGCCAGAGCCGGTCGCGGCCGGTCTCGCGGTCCACTCCCCAAGCGGAGATGTAGCCCTCCTCGTGCAGCACTCTGGCGATCTCCGCCTTGACCTGGCTGCTCGGCATCTCCACCCGGTCGTGGTCCGCCAGGTTGGCGTTGCGCACCCGGGTCAACATGTCGGAAATCGGGTCACTGAGGGTCACGGCTCACCAGCTCGACTTGCGGATCCCGGGGATCTGCCCCTGGCCCGCGTGGGTGCGGAAGCAGATCCGGCAGAGGCCGAACTTGCGCATGTACGCGCGCGGCCGGCCGCAGAGGTTGCAGCGGTGCCGGGCCTGGACCGGGAAGCGGGGCGGTCGGCGGCTGGCCATGATCTTGGACTTTTTGGCCACGTTTCTCCTAGCGCCTGAAGGGCATGCCCAGGGCGGCCAGCAGGCTGTGGCCCTCGGCGTCGGTGGGGGCGGTGGTGACGATCGTGATCTCCATCCCCCGGAGCTTGTCGATCTTGTCATAGTCGATCTCGGGGAACACCAGCTGTTCCTGGAGCCCGAGGGTGAGGTTGCCGTGCCCGTCGAAGCGCGCCACCACCCCGCGGAAGTCGCGCAGCCGGGGCAGAGCGACGCTGACCAGCCGGTCCATGAACTCATACATCCGCGCTCCGCGCATGGTCACCTTGAGACCGACCGGCATCCCGGCCCGCAGCTTGAAGGCGGCCACCGACTTGCGCGCCTTGCGCAGGCTGGGCTGCTGGCCGGTGATGGTGCGCAGGTCGGAGGTGGCCGCGTCCAGCGCCTTGGCGTTCTGGATCGCCTCCCCGACGCCGACGTTGACCACCACCTTGGTGAGCCGGGGCACCTGCATGACGTTGAGGTAGCCGAACTCGTTCACCAAAGCGGGAACCACCGTCTCCCGGTAGGTCTCCAGCAGCCGGGGCCGGAGCGGCGCAGCCACAGTCATGCCCGCGGCGGCCTCAGGAAGGTCTTGTCGCAGCGCTTGCAGTAGCTGACGTAGCGATCGCCCTCGATCCGCCTCCCCAGCCGGGTGGGCTGGTCGCAGTTGATGCAGATGAGCTGGACGTTGCTGTAGTGCAGCGGCGCCGGGAAGTCGATCACCCCACCCTGCATGGCGGCGGTGCCGCCCCGGCGCTGGCCGGCGCGCTGGTGGCGCTTGTGGATGTTGACCCCCTGGACCACGATGCGCTGCTCGGCGGACAGGGTGCGGGCCACCACCCCGCGCTTGCCCCGCTCCGAACCCGAGATGACGACCACCGTGTCCCCGGAGCGGATGTCCAGGGTGCGGGCGTGGATCGGGGGGGTCGCCTGGCGGCGCCGGCTGGGCATCGCTAGAGCACCTCCGGGGCCAGCGAGACGATCTTCATGAAGTTGCGCTCCCGAAGCTCGCGGGCGACGGGACCGAAGATCCGGGTCCCGCGCGGGTTGTTCTGAGGATTGATGAGCACGGCGGCGTTGTCGTCGAAGCGGATCCGGCTGCCGTCTGGGCGCCGGTACTCCTTGGCGGTGCGCACCACCACAGCTTTGACCACGTCGCCCTTCTTGACCCCCGAGTTGGGCTGGGCCACCTTGACCGAGGCGACGATGATGTCGCCCAAAGAGGCGTAGCGGCGGTAGGAACCACCCAGCACCCGGATGCAGAGGATCTCCCGGGCGCCACTGTTGTCCGCCACCTTGAGCACCGTCTCCTGCTGGATCACGGCTAGCGCGCCCGCTCCACGACTTCCACGACCCGCCAGCGCTTGGTCTTGCTGATGGGCCGGGTCTCCATGATCCGCACCCGGTCGCCGGCATGAGCCTGCCCCTGTTCGTCGTGGGCCTGGAAACGCCGGCGGCGGCGGAGCACCTTGCGGTAGAGGGGGTGGGCGCGCAGGTCTTCCACCTCCACCACCACCGTCTTCTCCATCTTGTCGGACAGCACCAGCCCGACCCGCACCTTGCGCCGAGTTCGCGTCTCCATTTGCTCTTGGCTCACTGGCCCACCTCGCGGCGTCGCTCCCCGACCAGCGTGTGGACGCGGGCGATGCCGCGGCGCACCTCGCGGATGCGGCGGTGGTGTTCCAGCTGCCCGGTGGCGCGCTGGAGCCGCAGCTGGAGCAGCTCGCGGCGGCGCTCCACCAGCGCCTCCTCCAGGCCGATGTCGTCCATCTCCCGCAGTTGCTGGACGTCGGCGGATCGCTTGGTCAAGCGCTCACCTCAGCCACACCCGCTTCCTCGCGGGCCACGAAGCGGGTCCGCACCGGGAGCTTGTGGGCCGCCAGCCGCATCGCCTCTTTCGCCGTGTCCAAGCCGACTCCATCCATCTCAAAAAGGATCCGTCCCGGCAGCACCACGCTGACCCAGCCCTCGGGGTTGCCCTTGCCGGACCCCATGCGGGTCTCGGCGGGCTTCTTGGTAACCGGCTTGTCCGGGAAGACGCGGATCCAGATCTTACCGCCGCGGCGAACGTGGCGAGTCATCGCCCGCCTCGCCGCCTCGATCTGGCGGTTGGTCATCCAGCACGGCTCCAGGGCCTGCAGGCCGTAGGGCCCGAAGGCCAGCGACGAGCCCCGGTGCGCGGCTCCGGTCATGCGGCCCCGGTGCTGCTTGCGGTGGCGGGGCCGGCGGGGGATGAGCATCTCAGCCCTTCTCCTGCGGCTCGGCCTCGGCCTTGCGGGCGGTGGTCGAGCGGCGCCTTGCCGGCTTGGCGGGCGCCTCGCTGGCAGTCGGGGCCGGAGCCGCCTTGGCCGCCCTCTTGGCCCGGGGCTTCCGGGCGGCGGGCGCGGGCTTGGCCGCATCAGCCACCGGGGAGCCCTCGGAGATCATCGCCTCCGCCTCCGCCGTGGCGGCGGCGGGCGCGGGCTCCGGCGCTCCTGGAGCCTGCGACGGCGCGGGCGCTTCCGCGACCGGCTCCGCCGTGGCGGCAGCGGGCTCGGGGGGCGCCGCCTCGACCGGCTCTTGGGCCGGCGCCACCGGGGCCTCGCTGAAGTCGCCACGGTAGATCCAGACGCTCACCCCAATCTGGCCGAAGGTGGTCCGCGCCTCGGCCTGGCCGAAGTCCACGTCCGCCCGCAGGGTGTGCAGCGGCACACGCCCATCGCGGTCCCACTCCCGGCGGCTCATGTCACCACCGCCGAGCCGCCCCGAGACCTGGATCCGGACGCCCTTGGCCCCGGCCCGCATGGAGCGCATCACCGACTGCTTGACGGCGCGCCGGAAGGCGATCCGCTTCTCCAGCTGGCCGGCCACATTCTCTGCCAGCAGGTGGGCGTCCAGCTCCGGGGTCTTGATCTCCTGGATCGTCACCCGGACCTTCTTGCCCGAGATGCGCTCCAGGTTGTCGCGCAGGGCGTCCACCGACGCCCCGCTGCGGCCGATCACGATCCCCGGCTTGGCGGTGTGGATGATCACCGTCAGCTGGTTGGCAGAGCGCTCGGTCTCGATCCGGGCAACGCTGGCGTTGCGCAGCCGACCCATGATCAGCTGGCGCATGGCCAGGTCTTCCTGGAGCAGCTTGGTGTACTCCGGGCCGCTGGCGAACCAGCGTGCGTCCCAGTTGCGGTAGACGCCGAGCCGGAAGCCGTTGGGCTGGACCTTCTGCCCCATGCCTACTCCTCCTCCGACTCGGTGGTGGGCTCGGCCGCGGGCGCGGCCTGCTCCCGGCGCCGGCTGGGCCGTGCCGGCGCCCGCTGCGCCCGGGGCCGCTCCAGGCTGTCCTCGACCGTGGCCCGCAGGTGGCAGGTGCGCTTGAAGATCGAGGCCGAGGACCCGCGGGGGCGGGGACGGAAGCGCTTGATGGTGGGTCCGCCGTCGACCTCCAGGCGCAGCAGCCGCAGCCGGTCCCGGTCCAGGCTGAAGTTGTTCTCGGCGTTGGCCGCCGCCGAGCGCACCACCTTGGCCAGGTCCTCAGCGGCCGCCTGGGGCATGAAGGTGAGCTGGCTCAGCGCCTCAGTGACCGGCAGCCCCGCCACCACCGCCGCCACCAGCCGCGCCTTGCGGGGGGGCACCCGGACCCACTTCGCGGTCGCCGAGACCTGCACTGCTTGCTCCTCGTCTACTTGAGCGCCGAGCTGCGCTCGGTGTGGTGGCCGTGGCTGCGGAAACGCCTGGTGGGCACGAACTCGCCCAGCTTGTGCCCGACCATGGCCTCGCTGATGAAGACCGGCACGTGCTTGCGCCCGTCGTGGACGGCGATGGTATGCCCCAGCATCTCGGGAAAGATGTCGCTGCGCCGCGACCAGGTCCGGATGACCCGCTTCTCGCGGGCCTTGTTCATCTCCACGACCTTCTTCAGCAGCGGGGCGTCACAGAACGGCCCTTTCTTGACCGAGCGGCTCATGCCCTACTTCCTCCTGCGGCGCACGATCATCGAATCGGTCGCCTTGTTGTTGCGGGTGCGGTGGCCCAGAGCCGGCTTGCCCCAGGGGGTCTGGGGATGCCCACCCGGCCCGGAGCGGCCCTCGCCGCCACCGTGGGGATGGTCGAAGGGGTTCATGGTGGAGCCGCGCACGGAGGGCCGGAAACCCCGCCAGCGGCTCTTGCCCGCCTTGCCCCAACTCTCGTTGGAGTGGTCCGAGTTGCCCACCTGGCCGACCGTGGCCGAACAGCGCACGTCGATCAGGCGCACCTCGCCGGAGGGCATGCGCAGCTGGGCGTGGCGCCCCTCCCGGGCCACCAGCTGGGCGCCGGCGCCGGCCGAGCGCACCAGCTGCCCGCCCCGGCCCAGGTGCACCTCGATGTTGTGCACCGTGGTCCCGAGCGGGATCCTGGCCAGCGGCAGGGAGTTGCCCGGGCGGATGTCGCTCTTCTCCCCGGCGGTGATCTGGTCGCCCTGCTTGAGCCCCTCCGGGGCCAGGATGTAGCGCTTGTCGCCGTCTCGGTAGACGATCAGCGCGATCCGGGCGCTGCGGTTGGGGTCGTATTCCAGGCTGGCCACCCGCCCGGGGACGTCCAGCTTGTCCCGGCGGAAGTCGATCAGCCGGTAGATGCGCCGGTGGCCGCCGCCCCGGTGGCGGACCGTGATCCGGCCCTGGGCATTGCGCCCGGAGTGCTTCTTGAGCGAGACGGTCAGCGCCCGCTCGGGCGGCTTGCGGGTCAGCTCCGCGAAGGTGCTGACGGTCATGAAGCGCCGGCCGGGCGAGGTGGGGCGATAGCGCTTGACGGGCACCTTCAGACCCCCTCAAAGAGGTTGGCGATGGTCTCGCCCGCTCGCAGGGTGACCACCGCCTTGCGCCAGTCCCGGCTGCGGCCCACCACCCGCCCGCCGCGCCGCATCCGGCTGCGCTGCTTGCCCTTGACGTTCATCACGTTCACCGAGACCGCCTGGACCTTGAAGGCGGCCTCGATGGCGGCCTTGATCTCCAGCTTGTTGGCCTGGCGGGCGACGCGGAACACGTAGCGCTGCTGGGACATGCCGGCGTAGGACTTCTCCGAGATCACCGGGCGGATCAGCACCAGGGAAGGGTCCTTCATCCCAGCCGCTCCACCACCTGGTCCAGCGCCTCGCGGGTCAGCACCAGGCTCTCCGCCGCCAGCACGTCACGGACATTGAGGTTCTGGGCCAGCAGCAGCTTGAGCTGGGGGATGTTGCGAGCGGAGAGCTCCAGGTTGTGGTCGCGCTCCCCCAGCACCAGCAGCACCCGGCGGCCGGCCTTGGCCCGGTCCAGGAAGGTCGCCAGCCGGGCCGTCTTGGGCTCTGCGAACTCAAGCCGCTCCACAACCGAGATCGCCTGGTCGGTGGCCCGGGCTGCCAGCGCCGAGCGCAGCGCCAGGCGGCGCTCCTTGCGCGGCAGCCGCTGGCGGTACAGGTGGGGAGTGGGGCCAAAGACCGTGCCGCCGCCCCGCCACTGCGGGGCGCGGATGGATCCCTGGCGGGCTCGGCCGGTGCCCTTCTGACGGTAGGGCTTGCGCCCACCGCCGGAGACCTCGCCCCGGGTCTTGGTGTCGTGGGTGCCCTGGCGCGCCCCCGCCTGCTGGCGCACCAGCGCCTGGTGCATGACCCCGCGGTGGGGGTCCTGGGCGAAGACCGACTCCGCCAGATCCAGGTTGCCGGCGGCCTCGCCCTCCTGGTCTAGCAGCGGGGCCGAAGGCATCAGCGGTGGCCCCGCGGCAGCCTGGTGCGGGGACGGGACTCCCGCACCAGGACCACGGCGCGCCGACCGCCTGGGACCGAGCCCCGGACCAGCAGCAGGTTGCGCTCGGTGTCGACCCGGATCACCTCGAGTCGCTGCGAGGTGCGGCGGGAGTCGCCCAGGTGTCCCGCCATCCGCAGTCCCCGCCAGGTGCGGGCCGCGTCGACCGAGCCCACCGAGCCCGGCTGGCGGATGTTGTGGCTGCCGTGGCTGACCGGGCCCCGGCCGAAGTGATGCCGCTTGTGCTGGCCGGCGAAGCCCTTGCCCTTGCTGAGCCCGCTCACGTCCACCTGGGATCCGGCCGAGAACCCCTCGACGGTCAGGACCTGGCCCACGGCGACCTCGCCCAGGCCACGAATCTCGGCGCTGTGGCGCAGCGGTTGGAGCTCGGCCGCCTCATAGTGGCCGCGGGCGGGCTTGTTGGGGCGGGAGTCGGCAATGAAGCCGATCTGGGCCGCCTCGTAGCCGTCCTTGGCCACGGTCTTGAGCTGGACCACCGGGCAGGGCCCCGCCTCCAGCACCGTCACCCCGTGGCAGCGGCCGTCCTCGCTGAAGATCTCGGTCATGCCCAATTTCCGGGCCAGCAGGGAGTAGGGCATCAGAGCTTGATCTCGATGCTGACCCCGCTGGGCAGGTTGAGGTGCATCAGCGCATCCACCACCTTGGGGTTGGGGTCGAGGATGTCGACGATGCGCTTGTGAGTGCGCATCTCGAACTGCTCTCGGGAGTCCTTGTCGATGAAGGGGCCCCGGATCACCGTGTACTTGTTGATCTCGGTGGGCATGGGCACCGGGCCCATCACCTTGGCCTGGTTGCGGGTGACCGTGTCCACGATCCGGGCCGCGGCCTGGTCGAGGACGCGATGGTCGTAGGCCTTGAGCCGAATCCGGATCCGCTGGGCCATGGCTCTGCCCGAACTCCCTTGCTTACGCCTACTTGTCGATCTTGGTGACGACGCCGGCGCCGACCGTGCGCCCGCCCTCGCGAATGGCGAAGCGCATCCCCTCCTCAACCGCCACCGGCTGGATCAGGGCCACCGTGAGCTCGACGTTGTCCCCGGGCATCACCAGCTCCCGCCCCTCGGGCAGGGTCACCTGACCGGTGACGTCGGTCGTGCGGATGTAGAACTGGGGGCGGTAGTTGGTGAAGAAGGGGGTGTGGCGGCCGCCCTCGTCCTTGCCCAAGACGTAGACCTGGGCCTCGAAGTCGGTGTGGGGCTTGATCGACCCCGGCTTGGCCAGCACCTGGCCCCGCTCCACCTCCTCGCGCTTCACACCGCGAAGCAGGCAGCCGCAGTTCATCCCCGCCTCCCCGGCATCCAGCAGCTTGTGGAACATCTCGACGCCGGTGACCACGGTCTTGCCGGTCTCCTTGAGGCCCACGATCTCGACCGTGTCGTTGACCTTGACCAGGCCGCGCTCGATGCGCCCAGTGACCACCGTGCCCCGGCCTTCGATCGAGAACACGTCCTCGACCGGCATCATGAAGGGCTGGTCGATGGGCCGCTCCGGCACCGGGATGTAGGTGTCCACCGCCTCCATCAGCTGACGGATCTGGCCGATCGCCTGCTCGTCGCCCTCCAGCGCCTTGAGCGCCGAGACCCGCACCACCGGCACGTCGTCCCCGGGGAACTCGTTCTTGGAGAGCAGCTCGCGGACCTCCAGCTCGACCAGTTCGAGGAGCTCCTCGTCATCGACCATGTCCACCTTGTTGAGGGCGACCACGATGTAGGGCACCCCCACCTGGCGGGCGAGCAGGATGTGCTCGCGGGTCTGGGGCATGGGGCCGTCGGTCGCCGCCACCACCAGGATGGCGCCGTCCATCTGGGCCGCCCCGGTGATCATGTTCTTGATGTAGTCGGCGTGCCCCGGGCAGTCGACATGGGCGTAGTGCCGGGTCGCCGTCTCGTACTCCACGTGAGAGGCGGCGATGGTGATGCCGCGCGCCTTCTCCTCGGGGGCGTTGTCGATGCTCTCGAAGGCGCGGAAGTCGGCCAGCCCGTCGGAGGCTAGGACCTTGGTGATCGCCGCCGTCAGCGTGGTCTTGCCGTGGTCGATGTGACCGATGGTGCCGACGTTGATGTGCGGCTTCGAGGTGTCGTACTTCTTCTTGCCCATTCCCTTTTCTCAGTCCTCAGCGTGTGACGGTCTTCGTATCGGTCAGCGCTTGCGCTTGGCCGTGATCTCCTCAGCCAGGCTCCCTGGCAGCTCCTGGTAGTGGTCGAACTCCATCGTGTAGCTGGCCCGGCCCTGGGTCATGCTCCGCACCTGGGTGGCGTAGCCGAACATGCTGCCCAGCGGCACCTGGGCATGCACGATCTGCATGCCCCGGCGGCTCTCCATGCCCAGGGTGTGTCCCCGGCGCGCGGCGAGGTCCCCGATGATATCGCCCAAGTTGGCCTCGGGGACGGTGACGTCCACCTTCATGATCGGCTCCAGCAGGACCGGCGAGGCCTTGCGCAGCCCATCCTTCATCGCCATCGAGCCGGCGATCTGGAAGGACTGCTCCGAGGAGTCGACGTCGTGGTAGGAGCCGTCGTAGAGGGTGGCCTTGACGTCCACCACCGGGTAGCCCGCCACCACCCCGGCCTGGAGAGCGTCGATGCAGCCCTTCTCCACCGGGGCGATGTACTCCCGGGGGATGGTGCCCCCGACGATCTTGTTGATGAACTCGAAGCCCTTGCCGGTCTCGTTGGGCTCGACCAGCAGCTCGGCGTGACCGTACTGGCCGTGGCCGCCGGTCTGGCGGACGAAGCGCCCGATACCCTTGGCCTGGCGGCGGACGGTCTCACGGTAGGCCACCTGGGGCTTGCCCACATTGGCGTCCACCTTGAACTCGCGCAGCAGGCGGTCGACGATCACCTCCAGGTGCAGCTCGCCCATCCCTGAGATCAGGTTCTGGCCGGTCTCGGAGTCGGTGCGGACCTGGAAGGTGGGGTCCTCCTCGGCCAGCTTCTGCAGCGCCACCGCCAGCTTGTCTTGGTCGGCCTTGGTCTTGGGCTCGATCGCGACCGAGATCACCGGCTCGGGGAAGTTGATCGACTCCAGCACGATCGGCTGCGCCTCGTCGCAGAGCGTGTCCCCGGTGCCCGCCTGGCGCAGGCCGATGGCGGCCGCGATGTCACCCGCCACCACCTGGTCGATCTCCTCGCGACGGTTGGCGTGCATCTTGAGGATGCGCCCCACCCGCTCCCGCTCCCCCTTGCTGGCGTTGTACACGTAGCTGCCCGAGCGCAGCACCCCGCTGTATACCCGAAAGAAGGTGAGCTTGCCGACGTAGGGGTCGGTCATGATCTTGAAGGACAGGGCGCTGAAGGGCGCCTGGTCGCTGGCCTGGCGCTCCGCCGGCTCGCCGGTGCGGGGATCGAGGCCGGTCACCGGGGGGCGGTCGAGCGGGCTGGGCAGGAATTCGACCACTCCGTCCAGCAGCGGCTGCACCCCCCGGTTGCGGAGCGCGGCGCCGCAGAAGACGGGGAAGATCTCGGCCTCGACCGTGCCCCGACGCAGGGCGGCGCTGAGCCGCTCGGGCGCGATCGGCTGGTCGTCGAGGTACGCCTGCATCAGCTCATCGTCGAACTCCGCCGCCACCTCGACCAGCTCCTGGCGGGCGGCGCGTACCGCCTCGACCAGGCCCTCGGGCATCTCGGTCGGGGTCAGCGAGGTCCCCAGGTCGTCGGTGTAGACGATGGCCTGCTCTCGGATCAGGTCGACCACTCCTGAGAAGTCGTCCTCGGAGCCGATCGGCAGCTGCACCGGAATCGCCCGGGCGCCCAGCCGGTCGCGGATCGAGCGGATCGCCGCCGGGAAGTCCGCGCCCACCCGGTCCATCTTGTTGATGAAGCAGATCCGGGGCACGTCGTAGCGGTCCGCCTGGCGCCAGACCGTCTCCGACTGAGGCTCGACGCCGCTGACGGCGTCGAAGACGGCGATCGCCCCGTCCAGCACCCGCAGGCTCCGCTCCACCTCGACGGTGAAGTCGACGTGGCCGGGCGTGTCGATGATGTTGATCTGGTGCCCCTGCCACTCCGCAGCGGTGGCGGCCGAGGTGATCGTGATCCCGCGCTCCTGCTCCTGGACCATCCAGTCCATGGTGGCCGCGCCCTCGTTGACCTCGCCGATCTTGTAGTTGCGGCCCGTGTAATAGAGGATCCGCTCGGTGGTCGTGGTCTTGCCCGCGTCGATATGGGCCATGATCCCGATGTTGCGGGTCCGGGCGAGCGGGAATTCGCGAATGGGGAGGGGTTCAGCCATGCTGCTCCACTTCGGTGAGAAGAACTACCAGCGGTAGTGGGCGAAGGCCTTGTTGGACTCGGCCATCTTGTGCATGTCCTCGCGCCGCTTCACAGCATTCCCCACCCCATTTGAGGCGTCGAGGATCTCGCCGGCCAGCCGTTCGGCCATCGTCTTCTCCCGGCGTTGCCTGGAGTAGCCGACCAGCCAGCGGATGGCGAGCGTGGTGGCCCGTCGAGGGCGGACCTCGACGGGGACCTGGTACGTTGCCCCGCCGACCCGACGGCTCTTCACCTCGAGCTCGGGGCGGGTGTTCTCGATCGCACGCTTGAGCGACGCGACCGGGTCGGAGCCGCCACGCTCGGACACGAGGTCGAGCGCGTGGTACACGATCCGCTCGGCCAGGGTCCGTTTGCCCCGGGACAGCACCTTGTTGACCACCTGGGTGACGAGCACCGAGCGGTAGACCGGGTCGGGGGCGAGCTCCCGGCGCTGGGCCGGGCCGTTGCGGGGCACTAGGACTCCTTCTTGGCGCCGTAGCGGCTGCGGGCCTGAGCCCGCTCGCGGACTCCGGAGGCATCGAGCGCGCCGCGGATGACCTTGTAGCGGACGCCGGGCAGGTCCCGGACCCGGCCACCACGCACGAGCACAATCGAGTGCTCCTGGAGATTGTGGCCGACGCCGGGGATGTAGGCGGTGATCTCGACCCCGCTCGTCAGCCGGACACGGGCCGCCTTGCGCAGCGCCGAGTTCGGCTT
>JBOHUK010000117.1:0-16154 GCA_050734395.1 Candidatus Dormibacteria bacterium | reverse complement strand
GCCGGCGTGCGCCGGGTAGCCCAGCACTGCGACCTGATCGCCAGCTGGCCGAGCCTGGAGCGCGTCGAGGTCAAGACCCCGGGAAACCGGGCGGTGGCACTCACGGTCGTCAGCAGCGCCCTGGAGGTGCGCTCGCAGCGCCGCAACGGCATCTCCCACGACGCCAAGGCGATGATGCGCCACCCTCCCAAAGGATTCACCGTCCGCCTGGCCCGGGAGGCGGCGGACCAGCTGGTGGCGGAGGTGGCGCAGCGCCGCCCCGGGCTGGCGGGGCTGTCCGACTGGTCGGTCCGCAGCCGCCCCGCGCCGAGCGCCCGCGGCTAGGGGGACTCCTCCTCGACGGACCCCCCGCGCAGCCGCTGGCGCAGCTCGCGGCGATGGGCCTGCCGCAGCCGTTCCAGTGTCTCCTGCAGCCGCTCGATGGCCTGGCGCGCCTCCACCGCCTGACTGTCCGCCCCTCCCTCGGGAAGCAGGGCGGCGCGTCGCTGCAGACGCTCGGCACGTCTCAGCAGCGACCGCGCCTCCGCCGCCAGGCCGTCGAGCTCCCGGAGCTGGCCGGAGAGGCTGTCAGGCATTCGCCGACCCGATGACCCGGCCGCGGCAGGGGAGCAGCAGCGCCGCCGCCAGCAGGTCGGAGCCGGCCATGATGGCGAAGGCGGCGGTGAATCCCAGGTGGTCGATGACAAAGCCGAGCAGGACCAGCCAGAGTGACCCCACCCCGTAGGCCACGGCGAAGTAGAAACCGAAGGCGTTGGACTGGGCCACCGACTTCACCGAGTCGCTGAAGAGGGCCTGCAGCAAGGGGTTCTCCACATACACCACCAGCCCCAGCACGATGGCGACTCCCAGGGTCACCGCCAGCGGGAAGTGCGCGGCCAGGCCGAAGACCGCCAGCACCGGCGCCGCCACCAGGTAGGCGGTGAAGAGCACCGGCAGCCGCCCGACGCGGTCGGATACGCGTCCGCCCAGCAGCGGGCCGAGCACCGCTCCCAGCAGCAGCAGGTTGACCACCCCCCCGACCGCGATGAGGGAGAGGTGCACCTGGTCGCGTAGGAAGAGTGGCACCAGGGTGTTGAGGGTGCCGATCCCCCGGCCGGCGGCGGCCGCGGTCGCCGCCAGGACGCTGAAGAGCGCAACCCTGGGGTCGAGGAACTGAGACCGCCGCAGGCGCAGCCAGCCGAACCGGCCCTGGTCGGCCGGACCTGGGCGGCGCTCCGGCAGGGTCAGCCGGGGGAAGGTGAGGATGAATAAGAGGCCCATCACCAGCAAGGGCGCCGCCAAGAGGAACATGGTCGGCCGCCAGCCGAGGTGGGAGATCAACAGCGCCGCCGGCAGCGGCACCAGCAGCGAGCCGATGCTGCCCCCGATGTTGTGGGTGCTGAGCGCCATCCCGCGCCGCTGCGGGTAGGCGCCGGCGACGATGGAGCTGCCCACCGGGTGCTGTTGGCTGGAGGCGAGTTGAGCCACCCCCTGGGCGCTGACGAAGAGGGGATACACCGGCGCCCAGCCGCCGGCCAGGGAGCAGAGGCCCAGGGCCACGTTCTGCGGTCCCAGGATCCAACGGGCGTTGATGCGGCGGGCGACCGGCCCGGCGGTCACCTGGCTGAGCCCGCCCAAGAGCCCCACCAGACCCACCGCCAGTCCGAGCGTGCCGACGGTGATGTGGAAGGCCACCAGCACCGCTGGGTAGGTGAGGGGGAGCAGCGCCTGGTAGGTGTGCTGGGTGGCGTGGGACGCCGAGACGAGGTAGAGAATCCTCGTCGCTGGCGATGGCCGCGGAGGGTCGGCCGCTATCCCTCCCTCGGCGGACATCCGCTCAGGATAGGGGCGAACTCAAGCCCCCGCCTTGCCGTAGATGAAACCCTCGATCTGGTCGGAGGGGCTGCCGCCGGACCCGGCGGCGACTCCGCGGAGGTCCAGGTACGGAGGCCGAGGCCCGAAGTAGAGCCAGTTGGCCTCAGCGACCGTGTAGTCGCCCTGTGCGTCCACCCCCACCACCCAGGCCACGTGCCCGTCGCCGTGGTCGGAGTACACGGCGATGGCGCCCAGCGCGGGCACCGATCCCACCTGATAGCCGGCCGCCTCAGCCAGACCCAGCCACTGGCCGGCGTTGCCCCCCAGGGCGCCCGAGGGGGCGCGCCAGTCGACCAGCCGGCGGGTGGCGACGTACCAGGTGCACTGTCCGGTTGAGAAGCCCTGGTAGTCACTGGGGTCGGCTCCGGGGTTGCCGGCGCACGCGGAGGGGGCGAGCGCCAGCGCGGCCGGCTCTGGGCTGCAGGGCAGCGCCCAGGCGGGGAAGCCGGGCTCCGATGGGCCGAGCTCGAGTCCGGCCCGAAGCATGAGCCCGCCGGGCTGGGGAGCCCCACCGCTCAAGGCTGGCCAGCCCGCCGCCACGGCTCCGGCGGACAGGAGCCCCAGCAGGCTCAGGGTGAGCAGGCACGGGACCAGGCAGCCGCCGAGGGCCATGGCCAGCCCCAGGCGCCCCGGCCAGGAGCTCACCAGCCGGCGCCTCCTGGGCGGGCGTCGGTGGTGAGCCAGCTCTGGAACTCGCTGGGGGCAGCCCCCTGGAAGGCGGCGCGCTCCCTCCCCACCAGCACCAGGCCGGCCCCGGGCGCCGCGTCGCGGAGCAACTCGCACTCGGCTGAGGAGAGGCCGAAGCTGCGGCGCACGGCGGGCAGCGCCACCTCCTCCTGGCGGAGGAGCACCTTGGTGTGGCAGTTGCGCACGATCACGTTGCCGACAGCCGAGCCCAGGAAGTCCTCCACCACCTGGGAGATCACCATCAGCCCCGCTCCGAGCTTGCGTACGCGCCGGCTGAGCGCCTCCAGCGCCGCGGCACTCCGCGCCTGGGCCAGCAGCACCTCCGCCTCGTCCACCACCAGCAGGCGGGGGCGGGCCGGATCCCGGGCGATCTCGTCCTCGAACGCTCGAAGAACCATCTGCATGACCGGAGCCAGCAGTTGGTCCCGGGTGCGATCCAACGCCGCCAGGCTGTAGACCCCGAGGTCTCGGTCGCTGCCCTCGCGGGGAGGACCGTCGAAGAGCCCCCGCCAGGGGCCCTCGGTGTAGCGAGAGAGCCGCCGGGCCAGGCGGTGGTGGCCCGAGCTCACCAGGCGCTCGACCAGCACCGTCAGGGTCGGCACCGGCTCCTGCTCGGAGAAGAGCTCGACCAGGCACTCCTCCAGGGCCGTCTCCTCGTCATCGGCCAGCGCCCAGGCCGGCGGCGGCCCCGCGGCCAGCAGGGCGGTCACCTCGAGAGCCCGACTGGCGCGGGCGCGCGGGTCGGGGTTCCCCTCCGCCCGTGCCCCGCCCAGGGCGCACAGGCCGGACCGCTGTCCCGGCGCCAGCTCATGTACGGCACCCCCAAGGGCTTGCGCCAGTCGCCGGTACTCGCCCATGGGGTCGACGCAGCGCACCTGGCACCCGCGCAGCAGCAGTCGCGCCGCCAAGAGCTTGGTCGTGTACGACTTGCCGGCACCCGACGTTCCCAGCACCACCACGTTCGCGTTGGGGTGGCTGGCGTCGAAGGGGTCGAGGACCACCAGCTCACGCGAGATGACACTCGGCCCCAGCAGCACCCCGCGGGTCTGGCCCAGGCCGCGACGCAGGAAGGGGAAAGTGGTGGCCAGCGCGCTGGAGGTGAGCTCGCGCCCCCAGCCCACCGGGTCGCTGCCGCTGGGGAGCGTCGCCCGCCAGCCGTCAACCTGCCGGTGGCTCAGGGGCCAGACGCTGCAGCCAAGCTCCGCCAGGGCGGTGAGCAGCTCCTGCCACGAGCGCTCCAGGGCGGTCTCGGAGCGGGCCACCACGGTCGCATAGACCGAGAGCCGGAAGAGCCGCTCCTCCTCGAGCAGTACCTTCTCTTCCAGCCGCACCGCGTCATCCAGGGCGGCCTCGGTGCCCCGGTCGGAGCGCCGTCCCCGAAGGTGGTCCACCAGCAGACTGGTCTCGAAGCTCCGGATCTTGCGCCGGAGGCGGTTGAGGGTCAGTAGCTTGGGGAGCGGGACCACGTGAGCCGCTACCCGCAACTCGCAGCCCACCCCCCGCAGCAGCGGTGCCAGCCAGCCCAGGGACACGGTTCGCGGGTAGGTGGCCAGGTAGAGGCTCCGACAGCAGCAGTCGTCGACCTTAAGCAGCCTTGGCCCGACCGTGGCCCGGGCGGGCGCGATCCAGCTGCGGAAGCTGGCCGGGCCGCCACGAGCGTGGCCCCCGCTGAGCTCTTGGACCTGGGCCAGCCACTCGCCGTCGCCCAACCGGCGCGTCAGGCACCCCATTCGGCTGAGAGCCGTCCCCACCAGCTCGCAGCGCTGCTCCAGCTCGACACCGGTGACGGTCGCGCCGGTACCAGGGCGGCCCCGCCGCCAGCGTTTAAGTGCTTCGGCGAGCTCGCCGCCCTGGTTCCCCCAGACAACTACCAGGTGGGTCTGGCGCTGGACGCTGCGTCCCTGGGCAAGCTCGCGGCTGAACTGCTGATCCCGGCTCGCCAGGGCCTTGAGCTCGGGCGCCCCAGGGTCTGTCCCGCGCGTTTCGCCGGGCACCGGGTCCGGCCGGGAGCGGAAGTAGAGGGAGATGGGCCCGGCCAGCGAGTTCAGGAGCTGGCGGTAGCGCCGCCCCACCAGGTCCCCCTCGGCCTCGGCGCGCAGCGCCAGGTTGATCGGCTCGACGGCGAGCGCCGCGCGCCTGCCCGCCGCACCCAGATCCGCGATCCCGGACTCGAGGTAGGCCCAATCGACCAGCTGCAGGGTTGAGCGCCGCTCCACCCCCGACCCGGGGAGGGTGATCACGGCGGGGACCAGGGCAGGCTCGGGGCTGGCGCTGGGACACGCTCCCGGGGCACATCGCGCCACCCCTGGGACGGCGCTGCCGCCGGGTGAACGAGCTCGTGGGGCTGCCCTTGGTAGGCGAGCCAGTCGCCGGCCCAGGCGTCGAGCGGCCGGCCCTCGCGGCGCCCGAATGCCAGGGCCGCGGCGGTTCCCAGGACCGGGACCGCCAGGAGGACCGCGGCCCAGAGGGGCAGACCCAGGCGCAGCACCACGTACCCGGGCAGGGCTCCAGCCGCCAGCCAGGCGAGCTGGGGGCCGGTGAAGGCGCCCCAGCGCGCCGGGATGCTGGAGATCGGCTGAGGGACCTGTGCCTGGCTCACCTCCGCCTTGTCTGGTCCGGCGGGTCGCCCGGCAAGGGGCGCAGGCGCCCCCGGCGCAGGCTGTTCAGGTAGGCGACATCGAGGTCGTGCAGGCGTGAGCCCGAGCCGGCGATGTAGCTCCGGCCGGCGGCGGCCAGCTCTTCAGGCCCCGGGGGCTTGACTCCGGACCCAGGTGCACCGCCCACAGTGATCCCCAGGCGGCGCAGCTCCGGGCTCGGGACCGCTCCCGTCGCCAGCGCCCGGCCAATGAAGTGCTCTCGAGTCTCCCGGCCCTGGACCTGGGGCCAGCCGCTTTGGGCCTGGCGGTCCCGGTGCTCGAGCTCGTCCGCCATTCGCTGCTCTCGCGGCCCCGGGAGACCCAGGGCCGCCCGGCCAGCCGCTGGCAGGCGGCTGCCGAATCGCGCCACCTGGGGCCGCAGCGGCTGGGTCGCCATCATCGCCCCGCCGACCACGACGCCGGCGGTGGTGCCGGCGAGGGCTCGCAGGCCGGTGCCGGTCGCGAACTCACTGCGGCTGAGATGCCGGGGGAGGGTGAGCATCAGCCAGACGGTGGCGATTGCGAGCAGGCATTTGGCGAACTGGTCGCCCGGGTCGCCACGACCCACCTCGCCGAGTAGCCCAGCTGTGGCGCCGGGGCAGGCGCCCGCTCCTCCGTGGAGCAGAGGACACCCTCCCAGCGAGCTGGCGGCCGGTGCCGGCGCCAGGCCCGAGACCGTGGAGACGATCGCCACGAACACTAGGAAGATGAGGGTCTGGACCACCACGACCGAGGAGAGTCCTGCGACGGTGCGCCAGTACCTCGAGAAGGGCTCACGTCCGCCGGGCAGAGCCAGGAGCAGGAAGGAGAGGCTGGCGCATCCCGCCAGCAGGGCCAGCGTGATGTACCTGGCCAGATAGGTCAGCGCCAGCCACAGGGCCAGCGCGGTCAGGACGGTGAAGGCCAGCATCCCCTGCAGGCCGTCGGGCACGTCATAGCCGTTGCGCCCGTGGGGTCCCACTCCCGCCCATACGTCCGTGAAGGTGGGGACGGTCCCCCAGTAAATGTCGGCGTAGCGGCAGTCAGCCGGGTTCTGGCCGTCGCCTGCCCGGGGTTCCCCAGGCAGCGGCAGGGCGTTGAGCTGCACGCTGCCCAGGCCCGTGCCTCCGGTCCCTTCAAGGCACTCCTGGCCGGCGTTGTCGTTGACCTCGTCGTCGGTGTCGGTGCAGAGGGGCTGGGTGGGCGCGGCGTCGCCGCGGTCGCAGTTGGCATCGTGGAGCGGAGGCCCGAAGAAGTTTTCGCTCCGGTCCAGCACCTCCTTGGCAAAGTCGGCGTCCGCGGAAGACAGGCAGTGGGACTGGCTGAAATGGGGGTCCATCCAGGGCAGCACCAAGACCTGGCGCGACACCGGTCCCAGCGGCTCAGACAGGTGGATTCCCGGGTGCAGCAGCGGGCTGTCCTCCGGGCAGTACGCCGTCACTGCCAGCACCGTCATCAGATCGAGGGGCTGCTTACTGTGGTCGCCGAGCTGCCCGAACGCGGTATGGAGGATCGCCTGTGACGCCCAGCTCCCGGCATCGATCACCCGGCCCGCCAGGTGCAGGGGCAACCCGGCCCCCATAACCCCCGCCGCCACCAGGCAGGGCAGCAGGCCGGCCCTCAAGTTGAGCTGCTGGCCGGCCATGAACAGGCAGACCTGGATGGTGAAGGCAAGCACCAGCAGGGAGAGCGACAGCGGCTCGAGCACCGCATTCAGCTCCTGCACCCAGGGGATGCAGCCCTGCGGGCCGCACTCGTGCACCGGTCCGCCAAGCTCGCCACCGTAGTTGTCGACGACGGGGTTGGCTCCGACCAGGGTGGTGATCAAGCGCCAGGGGCCGGCGGTGATCGCGCCGCTGGTCGGGGAGATGTGCGCGGGGTCAGGGCTGCCGTCGAGGCTGCCCAACAGCTCTACCGGGCCGCTGATGAAGGCCTCGATCACGTAGCAGAACGGGTCGGCGATGCCGCCGCACTGCTGCGAGGTGCTGCCGGTGGAGGTCGGTGCAGGCGTCGAGGCGGCGTCGGGCACCGCTTCGTTGCGAGTGGCGCTTTGGGTCCCGGCGGACGCCGCCGAGACTGCCGAAAGCGCGGACGCAGCAGCACATCCGCCCAGCAGCACCGCCAGCACGATTGGCCAGCGCGGCGTCGACCTGGCTCAGTGGCTGCTGGCGGTGCAGCTGCTGCTGAGGCAGGAGGTGTTGCTGCCGGAGAGGCCCTCGACGAAGGTGAGCACTGCCCCCTCGTTGACCAGCAGCAGCACACCCAGCAGGACCGTCACCAAGCCTTGCAGCGCTGCAGCGCGGCGCTGGGTGTTGTCCAGCGCCGTCATGTAGCGGATGGCGGCGAAGCTGAGGCAGAGCACCGCCACCGCACCCAGAGCGAGCGTGGTGACGGTGTGGATGACATTGTCGAGTCCACTGTTGAAGTTGCCCGCCGCCAGGATCACGCTGGCCAACACTCAGCGGTCTTCGTCCGCCAGCTCCCAGGGCAATGGGCCGCGGCTGTGGTCAGGACCCACGCTTCCCGTCCAGTCCCGCAGCGGTCTCCCCTGGGCAGGCCTCAAGCCACCCGGGTCGGCGCCTGCCCGGCTTACCCGGCGGCGCAGGCGCCGGGAGCGGAACCAGCGCCGCTGGCGGATCACGGCCGGGTGGTCGGCTCCGTGGAGCACCAGGGCCCGGCCAGGCCTGAGCCGGCGGACATCATCCGGGTGCAGTAGGAGCTGAGAGCCCACGGCCTCCCAGCCGGCGGTCGCTTGGGCCCGGTGCAGGGTGGTGGTGCCGGCCAGGCGGCTGACCCGGTCGAGGAGCTCCAGCTCCGAGACGCCGGGCAGGATCACCTTGGTCCGGGTGTTGGCCCAAAGGGCGCCGGCACCCTCGGCACCGTAGGCGGCGGTGATCGATCCCAGGTCCTGGGCCAGCAGCATCAGCCGAGCCCCCTGCGACCGCCCCAGCTGGGCAAGCGCGGGGAGCTCCGGCAGGTTGGTGAGCTGGGCGAACTCGTCGAGCACGAACAGGGCCGGTGGGTTGGGCGGCGCGGCGAAGATCGCGCGCCAGCAGCATGCGATCAGGGCGGAGATCAGTCCGCGCAGGACCGGGGCGTCGTGGGGGGCGACCACGCAGTAGAGGGTCATCAGCCCCCCGGAGCTCACCGTGCTCGGGTCGAAGTCGCTGTGCCCTGTGGCATCCGCCACCTCGCCCGACCCATACGCGCCCAGCTGAGCCACCAGGGTGGCCACCACGCCCATCGCGGTCCGCTCTCCACCGCTCAGGGCCCCCATCACCAGCGGCAGGGCCGCCGGATGCTCGAGCGAGCCCGCGAGTCGCTCGGCGGGCTGCGTCTGCAGTGCCTCCAGAATCCCCGCGAGCGGGAGCTGGCGGTGCGCGGCCTCGATCAGCAGGCCGTGTAACAGCTGGCGGGCCAGGTCGTGCCAGAAGGGCTCCTTTTCCGGTGGCTTTCCCATCAGGAAGGTGGCCGTGCGCAGCGCATCCTCGGAGCTGCCGATCGCCAGCACCGGATTCCAGCAGTCGGTGGGCCGCATCAGAGGCGCGAAGACCACGGTCCGTCCCAATTGGCGCCGGTGAGCCGCGGTCGCCCGCAGCAGCTCGCCCTTGGGGTCGGTGACCACCGCCGGGCCGGGCCACTCCAGCAATGCCGGGATCGCCAACGCGGACGACTTCCCGGAACCGGTTGGTCCCAGTGCGAGCAGGTGCTCATCCGGCGGCAGCCAGAGGGAGGTCCCGCGGTACGTCCCCAGACGCACCTGGGGGTGCCCCCGGACCCCCGGCCACCCTCGGGCCCGGCGCATGGCCCGGGTGTCGCGCCGCCGCGCCGCCCGTGCCCGGCCCAGGGCTCCGGGGGCCAAGGTCCGCGGGCGGGAAAGGCGTATCCCCGCCAGCAATGCCAGCGCCATGCCCACAGCAGCGATGAGGAGTACCGGCGCCGCCCGCCCGTACCCGCGCGTGAGCACGGCGGCCGCGGCTGACCGAGGAGCGCCCGCGCTCCCCGGGTGCAGGGCCAGCGCCAGGGCGGCGATGCCGACCAAACCCGCCGGCAGCAGCAGAGTTCCCCGGCCGGGCCCGTCTCCCGCGCTCATCCCTACCTCAGCGGTCCGGCCAGGCCATGGCGGGAGGGCGTCGCGACGGCTCTGTGGTGGCCGGTTCCCCAAGTGTTACAGGCCATTGCCAGACCGCAGCAGGAAGGTCAGCAAACGGGCCGGGAACCGTCCCTAGACTGGCTGGATGCCAGCCACCGCGGCCGCCAAGGCACAGGCTGCCAAACAGCTGTCAGACCGCGCCATCCTGGTTGCCGACCGCGACCAAGGCACCCGGACCGCCACCGCCTCCATCCTCAGCCGGCTTGGGTTCGAGGTGATCGAGGCGGACTCGCCGCGCACTGCGCTGGCCCAGGCGCGCCTGGGGCAATTCGCCTGCGGCATCCTGGACCTCAACCTTGCCGAGATCGGCACCTTTGAGGTCTGCCGGCGGCTCCTGGCCCAGCGTCACTGGACTTGGACCCCGATGATCATCACCAGCGCGCGCCAGCCGCGCCTCGACCTGAGGGTGAGCATGCAGGGGGCGGGCTTTGGCTACCTACCCAAGCCCTTCCGCGCCGACCACCTGATGGCGGCGGTGGGCGATGCCCTGGCGACGGGAGGGCAGATTCGCCACGCCCGCCCCGACCGAAGGGTGGTGCTCGACCGAGCCGAGGCGGCGGCCGCCGGGGCCTGATTCCTTTAGGGGCTCGGGCTCGGCGCGGGACTGGGGCTCGGGCTCGGATTGGGGGTCGGGGAAGGGCTGGGGCTGGGCGCCGCCGGGCTGGGGGTGGGGGTGGGGGTCCCACCGCCCAACACGCTGTGGCTGGGGCCGGTGCCGCTCAGGTAGTAGTCGAGCTCGCCATCGATGGTCTGGGTGACGAGACCAGCCGGCTGCGGGTACCAGGTAGGGGTCACCCCGCTCAGCGCCGCCTCCATGAAGGCGTGCCAGAGGCTCGCCGAACCGCTGATCCCGTTGATGCCACCTCCGTACATCGGCGAGTCGTCGGCGTTGCCGACCCAGTCCCCGACCACCAAGGTGGGGGTCCAGCCCACCGCCAGGTTGTCCAGGTAGTTGCTTGAGGTGCCGGTTTTGACGGCCGCCTGCCGGCCCGCCAGCACCAGCGGGGTGTCGTAGCCGAAGGAGAGCAGCCGGTTGCTGTTCCTGGAGAGGATCGTGTTCATGAGGAAGGTGACCTGGGAGGAGAGCGCCCGCCGCGCCGTTGCTGGCGCCTGGAACAGCTGGCGGCCCCGTTGATCGGTCACCGAGATAACGAAGTGGGTGGGGTGGAGGATGCCCTGGGCGGCGAACACCGAGCCGGCCTGGGTCATCTCCCACAGGGGGACCGGGTACGCGCCCAGGGTGAGACTCGGCCCGTAGCTGGAGGGGCTGGCGCCCAGGGTGGTGACTCCCAGGTTGCGGGCCGTCTCGACCACCGCCGCGATCCCCGCCTTCAGTTCCACCCGAACCGCCGGGACGTTGAGGGAGTTGCCCAGCGCGACCTGCGCCTGGACCACCCCTGCGTAGTGGCCCTCGTAGTCGTTGACCACGTAGGGGCCGCCGCCCGGGCCGCCGCTGGGCAGGGTCAGTGGGCCGTCCAGGACTGGCGTGGTCATCGTGATCTTCTGCTCGGCCAGCGCCGTGGAGTAGGTGAACAGCTTGAAGGTCGACCCCGGCTGCCGTGGCTGGGCGGCCATGTCGATCTGCCCGCCGGGAGCTCCGGCGCCTGCGCCACCTACCCAGGCGACCACATCGCCGTCGCGGGGATCGACCGCCACCAGGGCGCCGTCGGTCATGTGCATGGCGGCCCCGGCCGCCACCGTGGCGCTGACCAGGCTCTGAGCGTCCTGGTTGAGGGCGAGGTCGAGGCTGGTCCGCACCTGCAGGCCCATGGTCCGGTAGCGATCGCCGTAATGGCTCTGCAGCCAGGCCTCCACCTCGTCGACGAAGTACGGTGCCAAGTCCAGTGAAGTCGAACTGCCCGATGCCAGGGCCGGGGCCTTGGCCTCGATGGCGCTGGCCTCAGCCTGGGTGATGTCGCCCTGGCGGAGCATGGCTGCCACCACCACTCCCTGGCGCTCCCGGGCCGCCTTGAGGTTGGAGAAGGGGTCGAGGTAGCTGGGCGCGGGGAGCAGCCCTGCCAGCATCGAGGCCTGGTTGGCGTCGAGCTGGTTGGCGTTGACACCGAAGTAGGTGAGAGCCGCCGCCTCGATCCCTGTCGCCCCCTGCCCGAAGTAGACGTCATTCAGGTACGCGTCGAGGATGGCTCGGCGGGAGAGCTTAGAGGTGAGCTCCTGCCCGTAGAGGATCTCCTTGACCTTGTACGTGAGGGACTTGTTGTCGTGGAGGTAGAGGAGCTTCCCTAGCTGCTCCGGGATGGTGCTCGCGCCCTGGCTGGAGCTGTGGTGGACGACGTCGTAGAAGGCGGCCTGGACGATTCGGGCGAGGTCGAAGCTTGGCGAGCTCCAGAAGGTGTGATCCTCGACGGCAACCACCGCCCGGCGCATGATGGGCGCGATCTGGTCGAAGGCAACCGGGATCCGGCTGCTGCCGGACGGATGTAGGTCTGCAATCTCCTGACCACCCGACGCATAGATCCTGGTGTCGGTGGCCTGCTGCGCTGCCGGGGGCAGCGCCCCGTACGCCCGGGCCAGTGCGGTGAAGGGCACGGCGAGGATGACCACGGCCGCGACAACCCCCAGCCCGAGCACCGCCAGGGACCTCTGCCAGTTGTGCCCCGGCGGGGGGCGCCGCCGGCGTCGGGGCGCGGCCTGGGCGCGGCGGGGGCGAGAGCGGAGGAACTCATCCATGGGTAGTGGCGTTGGGGGGAGTGGCGTTTGGGCACGGCGCGGGCTCTGGGTCGGGTCGATGAGGGCCCGAACCCGGCCAGGCGGGGGAGGCGCCACTCACGCGCCGTGCCCACCTAGACAACGCTGTTCGCGAGGAATTGGTTTCGACCCTCGGCGTCGTGGCTCCGGCCCTGGGCCGAGCACCAGCCGGGCCGTCTCCCCCACCATGAGGATCTTGGGCGGCCGAGTTGAGGACATCGGAATTGGACGAGGCTCCACGACCTGATCCGACGCCCCGCATTCGGCCGACGCCTCGGCGTCAACAGTGGCGCATCACCGGTGTTCTCCTCGCGGCTCTGGTGTTTCTCACGGTGTTCCGGATCCTCACCAACCACGCCCCTCCCCGGGCGAGTCACGCCAACGCGGCGGCGGCGGTCGCTGGCTACGTTCAGGGCCTCCAGAAGCGCAGCCTCACCACCACGAACGAGTACCTGCTGCCGTCGCGGCGCGGACGGACGCCGGGGATGCTGGAAGGGCTGGCCCGCCACCGGGTTGTGCTGGAGAACCTGCACGAGCTGCAGGTGCTGCAGACGCAGGGCGGCGCCTCCGTAACTCTGCAGCTCCAGGTCTGCTACCGGAATCCCGGACAGCGCCATTCCACCTGCCAGCTCCTCTCGAGGGCGCCGCTCGGGCTGCCCGACGTCATCGAGTGCCGGCACCAGGACGGCTCGTGGTACGCGGCGACCCTGTTCCAGGTCTCGTGATCACCCGGCGGCGGGGCCGCCACCGCGCCCAGGGGTGACCATCCGCTCCGGGTCGAGCACCCGGTCCAGCTCCGCAGCGGGGATCCCCTGCTCGAGGGCCACCTCGCGCACGGTGCGCCCGCTGCGCTCCGCCTCGTGGGCGATCGCGGCGGCGCGGTCGTAGCCCACCGCCGGTACCAGCGCCGTGCCGATCGCCAGCCCTCTCTCCAGCAGCTCCGGTCCCCGTTCGGTGGCGGTGAGTCCGTCAACCGCGCGCCTGGCCAGGTTGCCAGCCGCCCGGCCCAGGAGCTCGATCTCCTCGAGCAGGCTGTGCGCCGCCACCGGCAGCATCACGTTGAGCTCCAAAAGCGAACCGGTCGCGCCGGCGAAGGCGACCGTGGCGTCGTCTCCCAGCACCTGTGCCACCACCATCAGGGCGGACTCGCAGATGACCGGGTTGACCTTGCCGGGCATGATCGAGGAGCCCGGCTGCACCTCGGGCAACCGCAGCTCCGCCACCCCGGCCCGGGGCCCGAAGCTGAGAAGGCGCAGGTCTGAGGCGACCTTGTGCACCCCGATCGCCGCCGAACGCACCGCCGCCGAGGCGAAGACCGCCGCGTCCAGGGTGGCCTGGGCCTGGAAGTGGTTGGGGCTCTCACGCAATTCCCCGTCGTAGAGGCGACTAAGGCGGGCGATTACACGGCCGGCGAATTCGGGGTGGGTGGAGATGCCGGTGCCGACCGCCGTGCCCCCCAGGGGCAGGGCGCAGAGCGCGGCCCGGGCCTGCTCCAAGTGGGCGATGGCCGCCAGCATGGCCCCCCGGTAGCCCTCGAACTCCTGCCCCAGCCGGATCGGGGTGGCGTCCTGGAGGTGGGTGCGCCCCGTCTTGATCACCCCCCAGAGCCGGTCGCGCTGGCGGGCCAGGCTGGCCTCGAGCTCGCGCAGACCGGGCATTAGCTCGTCGCGCAGCGCCGCCAGCGCCGCCAGTTGGAGCGCGCTCGGGAAGACGTCGTTGCTGGACTGGCCCAGATTGACGTGGTCGTTGGGGTGGACCCGGCCGCGCTCACCCCGCGGCCGCCCCATCAGCTCCAGCGCCCGGTTGGCGATGACCTCGTTGGCATTCATGTTGGAGGAGGTCCCGCTGCCGGTCTGGAAGATGTCGACCACGAACTCCGAGTCCAGCTCGCCGCGGGCGACCTGGTCGGCCGCCTCCGAGATCGGGCGGCTTAGCTCCTCGGGCAGCAGGCCCAGTTCGCCGTTGACCAGGGCCGCCTCGCGCTTGATCGCGCCCAGGGCGGCGATCACCCGCCCGGGCAGGCGAAGCCGGCTGATGGGGAAGTTCTCAACCGCCCGCTGGGTGCTGGCCCCGTAGTAGGCCTGGGCGGGGACGTCCACCTCCCCCATGGAGTCCCGCTCCCTGCGGAACGGGTCCTGCCTCATCGAGCCGAGTCTACCGTTGGAGCGGGCAGGGCCGGCTCGGGTCGGCGATCGTAGAGCAGCCGGCTGGCCCAGCCGTCGGACTCCTCGCCGGGCTCGCGGGGTCCGAGATGGTAGCCCTCGAAGCGACGGAGTAGCAGGCAGATGACCACCCCGACCGCGGTCACCGCGTAGGCGGACGGCGCCCCAGTCAGCCAGAGCACCACCGGGAGGCCGATGAAGGCCAGCAGCACCCCGAGCGCGCTGCGGCGCAGTGCGCCTCCCACGATCACCATTACCAGCACGTACCCAATCCCGGGCCACGACCAGAGCGCCACCGCCCCGGTGGAGCTGGCGACCCCCCGCCCACCGTGGTACTGAAGGTAGATGGGCCAGCCGTTGCCGATCACCGCGCACAGGCCGGCGCCCGCCGCCACCCACGCCGGTGCCTTGAGAAGAACGGCCACCAGCACCGGCGCCATCCCCTGGAGGAACTGGATCGGCCCCACCACGGCCGCCGGCAGCAGGCCGACCGTGTGGAAGAGGTTGCTGGTCCCGATCTTGCCGGTGCCCACCTGACGCAGGTCCACCCCAGCCAGGCGGCCGACGATCCAGCCGGTTGGCACCCCGCCGAGGAAGTAGGCACCCACCCAGAGCGCCAGCACCGGGGGCAGCACCGTGGCCACCGAGGCGGCCATCAGGCCGGGAGTGGGAGATCGGCGACCGCCGCCGCCCCGATGAGGCCGGGCCCGGTGTGAAGCGCGATCACCGGGGTGAGGCTGAGCCGCTCCAGGGGGCGGTCGCCGAACACTCCCTGGATGCGCCGCGCCAGCTCCGGAACCGCCGCAGCGGCGTCCCCGCAGAACACGGCCAGCCGCAGCGCCACCCCAGGAGGGGTCTGCTGACGCAGTTGCTCCGCCACCTCGCGCATTGCCCGCCGCGTCCCGCGCACCAGTCCCAGGCGGCGCACATCGCCGCCGGTGAAGGAGAAAACCGGCCGCACCTTGAGTAGGTCACCGCCGAGGCCCGCCAGCGCCGGGACCCTGCCGCTGCGGACCAGGAAGCGCATCGTCTCCAGGGCGGCGACGACCCGCGCACTCTGAGCCACCTCCCTGGTGTGGGTGGCCACGGTGGCCAGATCCAGTCCCCGTCCGCAGGCCGCGGCGGCCGCCTCCGCCACCAGGGTGTAGCCGCCGGCGGCGGTACCGGTGTCGAGGACCTCTACCCGCTTCTGCGGCTGTTCGCTGCGCAGCATCTCCGCCGCCAAGCGAGCCGACCGTCCCATCATCGAGAAGCGCTCCGGAATGGCCAGGCAGAGGATCTCCTGCGCCTCGGTGCGCCGGAAGATGTTGAGGTACTCCCCCGGGGAGGGGGAACTGCTGGTCGGCAGCGGCCCCGGCTCCCCCAGCAAGCGGTACAACTCCTCGCTGCTGATGTCGATGCCGTCTCGCAGGACCCTTCCCTCGATCTCGATGGACATCGGGACCACACTCACCCAGGTCGCCTCGCCCAAAGCCGCGGGCAGGCAAGCGCCACTGTCCACCACCAGGGCGGTGCGCGGAGGGTGGGTCATGGCTCTCTCACGGCGGGAGTCCCCTCCGATGTTGGCGTCAGGCACTCGGCGTAGATCCCCTGCACCCGGTCCAGCATCGCCGAGATCCCATGATGACGCACCGCCTCACCCCGTGCCACTCGCCCCATCCGCGACACCGTACGGGGCGACTCGACGAGCTCCCGCAGCAACGCGGCGAGCGCCTCCGCCGGTGCGTGCGGGTCCAGCTCCCGGAGCCCGGGGCCGACCTGGCCAGCTCCGCCCGCGGGTGTAGCTGCGACGGCGCAGCCGCAGGCCATCGCCTCCAGCAGCGACAGCGACAGACCCTCGGCGCGAGATGGCAGGCAGAAGAGTTGGGCGTCACGCCAGAAGTCGACGCGCTCCTGCAGGCCCACCAGCCGGCCGGCGTAGCTGATCCCGGGGTGGCGTGCGGCGGCCCGCTCCACCAGAGGAGTCAGGCTGCCGTC